>CAYSPJ010000184.1:0-5116 GCA_964432875.1 uncultured Phaeodactylibacter sp.
ACCCTGCTGCGCATCCCCGAGCAAGCTTGGGTCACGTTGCCCACTTCAGCTGGGGACTAGAAATGGTGGGAACGGAATTTTGATTATGCAACAGCCTAGATGGCATCCCTGCCTTAGCCGCCTTCCACTGAAGGGATGCCATCCCTTTCAGCCAGCAAGCCCCCGGCCAAGCCAAGGACCTGTTGCTCCAGCTCGGGCATGACGGCCTCGATGGCGGGCGACAGGCCGATGTACAGGTCCTGTAGCTCCGCGATAGAAACGACGAAAAGGTGGATGATGGGCAAGCGTCCAAGGATATGCAGCCCCTCGACCAAGTCGCGCAGCCCGATGTCGTGGGTGCTCATGGCGCGGGGGAAATCGGCGGCAAAGCGGGGCTGTAGCAGGCGGATAGTGCCGGGGGGGCGATCGTCCAGCGTCGCGTCGATCATAATCAGGCAGGGGTATTCCTCAAAATAGGGCATGAGGTGAAAGCCGCCGGTGCCTCCGTCCAGCACGGCAGCGCCAGGGGGCAGCTCGCGCTTTTCCAGGCGCTGGGCGAGGTGTACCCCGAGCCCTTCATCCCCCATCAGCAGATTGCCGATGCCGAGGATGAGGAGCCGAGGGTAGTGGGGAATGCTATGCGTCTCAGTTTCTGTCAGCACGGTGGGTTAGGTTTGAGCGGTTTCCTCTTCCAGTTCCCGTTCTGCTTCCAGCTCCTTTTCAAAGACTTCTTCCTCGATAAATTTCCATCCGCCGAACATGGAGGACACTTCGCCCCGGCCTTCAACATAATCGTGGTACATGACCAGATAGACGTGCACGATGGTGAAAAGGATGAAGAACCACATAATGGCATGGTGGATTTGGCGTAGCATAAAATCGCCGCCGACGATTCCTGGTACCCAAGCAAACAAGGCGGGCAGCCACCAATCGCTCATGCTAGCGTAGAGGCCGAAGCCAGTGATGGCCTGCACCGCAAAAGCGATGAAGGTGAGGAAGTAGATAAAGCCGGCCAAGGGGTTGTGCCCTACTGCCAGGTGGTCCTTGTCCTTTTTGAGGAAGATGTCGATTTTGACGACTTCCCACATCTCCTGGAAATACTTTTTAGTGGTGGGGATGAAGTTCTTCCAGTCGGCATATTTATTGCCAACGAAGCCCCAGTAGATGCGGAAGATGAAGTTGAAGATGAAAATATAGGCCGCTACAAAATGGATGAAGCGCACCGTGCCAAACCAGTAGCTGAAAGAGGCCTCTTCGGCCGATTGGATGCCCGGCGGCCGGGCGATGACATAACCGGTCACGCAGAGCACGACGATGCACAGGGCGTTTAGCCAATGGTAAAACCGTACGGGCAATTCCCATACAAATACGCGGCGGAGATTGTGCTTGCTCATATCTTGATGCTTTATAGTTCAAATTTTCTCGCTTTCGCTTTTCACGGGCCGGTCGGGGACCCGGCGAAGGGCGCAAAGGGCAACGTACATCCGGGATATACCCTGTTTCGCGGGATGTCTCTTTTCAGTTGCAGTTCCAACTGCCCTGCTTCGGCTTCGCTCAGCAACTGCCTATTGGCGACTGCCCAGCGCGTACTCGCTACGCTCATCCGGGATACCCTTCGGGCGACTGCATGCTGCCAACTACAATACCTTCGCCTTGCCCACATGCTTGCCTTCCTCATCATAGAGGTGGACGGCGCAGGCCAGGCAGGGGTCGAAGGAGTGGATGGTGCGGATAATCTCCAGCGGCTGGTGCGGGTCGTGTACCGGGGTGTCGATCAGCGAGGATTCGTAGGCCGACATTTTGCCTTCCGGGTCGCGGGGCGAAGCATTCCAGGTGCTGGGCACCACCAATTGGTAGTTCTCCAGTTTCTGGTCCTTGATGACGCACCAGTGGGCCAGGGCGCCGCGGGGGGCCTCCATGTGGCCCACGCCCTGAGCGGAGCTTTCCCAGCGGTCGGGGTTGAACTTAGTGGTATCGGCCATACGCGTATCGCCGTTGCGGATATTGGTCAGCAGGGCTTCGTAAAATTCCATGCCCCATTGTGCTACCAGCAGGCTCTCCAGGCCGCGGGCGGCGGTGCGCCCCAGGGTAGAGAAGAGGGCGGTGGCGGGCACGCCTAGCTTGGCGAGGGTGCTGTCCACCACTTCTTTGTAATCTTCGCGGCCGCGGGCGTAGCCGACCAGTACGCGGGCCAGCGGGCCCACTTCCATAGCGTGGCCTTTCCAGCGCGGCGTCTTGAGGTAGCTGTATTTCTGTTCTACGTCCAGGTGCTCATAGGGCGGCTTGGGGCCGGTGTATTTGATGTTGGTCTCGCCTTTCCAGGGGTGTAGGCCCACTTCGTTGCCCTCCGCGTACTCGTACCAGGAGCGGCTGACGAATTCCTTGATCTCCTCGTCCAGGCGCAGGTCCACCTCATAGACCTGGCTAAGGTCTTTGTTGAGGATGGCGCCGCCGGGGAATTTAAAGCTGGAGGGGTCGCGATAGCCGTTGGTGGGCAGGTCGCCATAGACCAGGTAGTTGCCCAGGCCTCCGCCGATGGCGCCCCAGTCGAGGTAGTAAGGGGCGATGGCAAGCAAGTCGGGGATATAAACCTGTTCGATGAAACGCTTGCCTTCTTCCAGCAGCCTGCCGACCATAGCCAGACGCTCGGCATTGATAGCGCCGACATCATCGAGGTTGATGGAACAGGCCATGCCGCCCACCAGGTAGTTGGGGTGGGGGTTCTTACCGCCAAAGATGGTGTGGATCTTGACGATCTCCTTTTGCCATTCCAATGCCTCCAGATAGTGCGCCAGGCCGATGAGGTTGATTTCGGAAGGCAATTTATAGGCGGGGTGCCCCCAATAGCCGTTGGCAAAAATGCCTAGTTGGCCGCTCTCGACGAATTTCTTGATGCGTTTTTGTAAATCAGAAAAATAACCCGGTGAGCTATTGGGCCAGTTGGAGATGCTCTGGGCGATTTCCGAAGTTTTCTTCGGGTCGGCGTTCAGGGCATCCACCACATCCACCCAGTCCATAGCGTGGAGGTGGTAGAAGTGCACCACGTGGTCGTGCATGAACTGGCTGCAGTCCATGATATTGCGTACCAGTTCGGCATTGGGCGGGATGGCGATGTCGAGGGCGTCTTCTACAGAGCGGCAGGAAGCCAGGGAATGGACGGTGGTGCACACTCCGCACACGCGCCCGACAAAAGCCCAGGCGTCGCGGGGGTCGCGGCCTTGCAGGATGCGCTCGATGCCGCGCACCATAGTGCCGGAGCTATAAGCGTCCGTGATTTTGCCATCTTTGATTTCTGCTTCGATGCGCAGGTGGCCTTCTATCCGGGTGACCGGGTCAACGACGATTCTTTCGCTCATGATGTGGTTTTTTTAGCTGCGAGTTGCGAGCTGCGAGTTGCGAGTTGCGAGTTGCGAGTTGCAGACATCATTTGTCTAATTGGATCAAGTACTTCGTGAGCATTTTTTGCTCTTGGTCAATTTCGTCAAGCAGTCTTTCGATCAATTCTGTAGAGGAATATTGGCGCATTTGAGCGACCAAGACCTGCGTTTCTAATTCAAATGAAGAACCATAGGCTATCTCGAACCTCGAACCTCGAAACTCGCATCTCCTCAACAGCTTATTCTGATAAATCCTTTTCCGATTCCTTCCCCTCCTGCACCAGGTTATCGATCAGCTTTTTCTTGCGCAGGTTGGTGCCGATAGCGTGGGCAGCGATCCCTGCTACGGTGACGCCAGCGGCGGCCGCGCCGATCTTATCAGCATTGCTTTCGATGCCGAAGCCAGGGAAATTGGTGATGCGCCGGTAGAACGGCCCATTATCCCAGAAGCTATCCTCGCTGCAGCCGATACAGCCGTGGCCGGACTGGATGGGGAAGCTCACGCCGTTGTTCCACTTGGTGACTCCGCAGGCGTTGTAGGTCATCGGCCCGCGGCAGCCTACTTTGTAGAGGCAGTATCCTTTCTTGGCGTTCTGGTCGTCAAAGCTTTCGACGAACAAGCCGGCATCGTAATAGGGCCGGCGGTAGCAGCTATCATGTACGCGCTTGGAGTAGAAGGCCTTTGGCCGCCCAATGCGGTCCAGTTCCGGGATGCGCCCAAAAGTAATCAGGTGGACCAGCACGCCGGCCATTACTTCTCCGATGGGCGGGCAGCCCGGCACCTTTATAATAGGCTTGCCTTTGACGAGTTTGTGGATGGGGGTAGCGCCAGTGGGGTTGGGCTTGGCAGCCTGTACGCAGCCGTTGCAGGCGCAACTGCCCCAACCGATGATCGCCTTGGCGCCGGCGGCGGCATCCTGCAGGATCTGCTCGGCCGATTTGCCGCCGATACAGCAGTACACGCCATCGTCATAAACGGGCACGGAGCCTTCCACGCAGAGGACGTATTCACCATAATAATCTTTCATGGTTTTTTCCATGGCTGCTTCTGCCTGATGGCCGGAAGCCGCCATGAGCGTCTCGGTATAGTCCAGCGAGATTTTATCCAATACGATATCTGCTACAATCGGGTGGGAAGAGCGGATGAAGGATTCGCTGCAGCAGGTGCATTCCTGGAAGTGTAGCCAAATGACGGGTACCCGGGGTTGGGTCATCAGGGCTTTGGTCACCTGGGCTACGCCCGTGCTTTCCAGCCCCATATAGGCAGCCATGGTGGCGCAGAATTTCATGAAATCCCGGCGGGAATAGCCTTTGCGGCGCAGATCTTCGTAGTAGGTGGGCCTCTTTGTGGAAGGAGCAGTCATACGGCGATAAGGTTTATGTTGAAGTAAAAGGCAAAAGCCTTATTTCTTTTCATGCATTAGGCGCAAAAAAAAATGATATTTAGGCGTTTGTTTATGACATCAATCAACCTTTGGGGTGATTTTTATCAACTATAAAGCGAATGCCCCCTGGTATTTTTGGTAGTGTATCCTTTATCAACCATAAAAAAGCAAAACAATGATCTGGAAAAACACCCTGTCTTCTGCACTTTTGATTCTTTTGCCTTTTTTGGCGCAGGCCCATGGAGGGCATGGCCATTTCCCCGGCCATGAGTTGGCCCACTACCTGGCTTCGCCGGGCCATGCTATTCCCATCCTGGCTGTATTAGTATTATCTATAGTGGTCATAGTGGCTCGTCAGCGCGCCTGGGCGAAGAA
>CAYSPJ010000184.1:5216-7765 GCA_964432875.1 uncultured Phaeodactylibacter sp.
GATCACGATCATCATCATGGCAAGACGCTGGTGGAGCTGGAGCAGGATATCCTGCAGAAAAATGATCTGATGGCCGAGCGCAACCGCGGTTTTCTGGAAGCCCTTGGGGTAGTTGCCCTCAACCTGGTCAGCTCGCCCGGCTCGGGCAAGACCGCCCTGTTGGAGCGTACTTTAAAGGAGCTGAAGGATGAAATCCCTTGTGTGGTCATCGAAGGAGACCAACAGACTACCAATGATGCTGACCGCATCGCCGCCACTGGTGCCCCGGTGGTGCAGATCAACACCGGCAAAGGCTGCCATCTGGATGCGGACATGGTCAACCAAGCCATCAAGAAACTCAAGCCTGCTCAGGGTTCCCTGCTTTTTATCGAAAACGTGGGCAACCTGGTCTGCCCCGCCCTCTTCGACCTGGGCGAGGCCCAGCGGGTAGTCATCATTTCGGTCACCGAAGGCGATGATAAGCCGGCCAAATATCCAGATATGTTCTTCTCTTCCAACCTCTGCATCATCAACAAGGTGGATTTGTTGCCCTACGTGCAGTTCGATGTAGAAAAAGCCAAGCGGCTAGCCCTCCAGGTCAACCACCACCTGGAGTTCATCGAGCTGTCGGCCACCACCGGCCAGGGCATGGAGCAGTGGTATGAATGGCTGCGCAAAAAACGGTAGAGGCGGTCTGTGGCCGCCTCCAGGATACAGGCGCGGCCGCCGCAGGCCGCGGCCACGACAATTGGACGTAGAGGGGCGACACGATGTAGGCCCTGCCTTCAAAACCCGAAACAAAAAAACATAACCATTATGTGTTTAGCAATTCCCGGCAAAATCATCGCGATACCTGATGTTTTGGATGAAGTGTTCCGCCGCGCCAAAGTCTCCTTCGGCGGCGTAGTCAAGGACGTGGACCTGACCATGGCCCCGGAGGCTAAAATCGGCGACTACGTGCTGGTGCACGTGGGCGTGGCCATCGGCATCGTTGATGAAGAGGAGGCGCAAAAGACCTTCGAATACCTGCAGCAGATCGGGGAGTTGGATGAGTTGGAGCCGGAAGGAGGGTAGGAGCGGGGCGCTTGGTTCTGGGGCCGCCAGAAAATAGCGCGGTTTTTTAAACCGTAAAGTAGCTATTTAGCAGGGGCGAAAAGCGGCGATCCCGCTTCACTTCGTTCAGGCAGGACGCCCTCTGGGTGCTTACCTGCTCATGTTGTTCCAATCCATCTCCATGCCTTGCTATCACCTTGCCCTACAAACCGCCCATCTTCCCGCTCTGATAATCCCACATCGCCTGGCGGATCTCCTCAGGCGTATTCATGACGAAGGGGCCGTGGGCGACGATGGGTTCCCCATAAGGCTCGCCATGGCCAAAGATAATGGCCGCCTCGCTGAGGGCTTCCACCTCGATGGCTTCGCCCTCATTGGCAAACTCCACCAGGGTGTGCAGGGCAGCTTCCGTGCCGTTCACCCGCACTTTGCCCTTGACGACGTAGAAGAGGATGTTGCGCTCGGCTTCCACTTTAATGCGGAACTGACCGCCCGCCACCAGTTCGATATTGCTGTTGTGGATACCAGTCAGCGAATCGACGGGGCCTTTGGCTTCGCCCCATTGCCCGGAGATGAGGTGTACCGTCACGCGGCCCTCATCAAGGCTTATTGCGGGGATACTTTCTTTTTGCAGGCCGATATAGTTCGGCGGGGTCATTTTCAGGCGTGCGGGTAGGTTCAGCCAAATCTGGATGACCTCTTCCATGCCCCCTTCTTGCTTGAAGGCTGCTGAAGAAACCTCGGCATGGACCAGCCCGCTGCCCGCGGTCATCCACTGGATGCCGCCCGTTTTGATGACGCTTTCACCCGTCATCGAATCCTGGTGGGTGATATCGCCCTGGAGGATGTAAGTCAGCGTCTCGAAGCCTCGGTGCGGGTGTGGCCCGAAGGGCAAGCCATTGTTGTGTGGGCCATAGTGTTGTGGCCCATGGTGGTTGAGGAAAAGGAAAGGGTCGAGGTATTGGATGGAGCCCGTGGGCATGGCGCGGTAGGTGACCAGATCTTCGATCGGTGCGTATACCGCTTGGTGTAATTGCTTGATTTTGCGCATCTGTTCAGTTTTTTTGTCGAAGCGGATTTAGATGGCACCTCTTTTGCTCTTGCTTCCCAAGTCAAGGCGGGAATGTCGCTTTGCGCCATTTTGGACGGCTTCGACTACGTAATGAAATTTCAGGGTAATTTGTTTTGGGAGGGTCAGCGGAGAATAATGAATGTTGAACTGCAGAAAGGATAGTAAAGGCGGGGCTAAGTGGATTCCCGATTGAGCATGGGAATCCCCCCTTCCGCCAATGGCTGCGATTTTACCTGGCGCCGGCCCTGCCGGAGCTGGCCTCGTAGAGGCCTAATGTTGCCCAGGCAGCCAAGCCATTGCCCGGCATCTCTTTGCCCCCTCTGTCAAGCATAATGCTGCCGGCAATGGCTTCTTGTGCAAGCCGCACCCGCTCCAGCTAACATTGGGCCTCTCAGGCCTGGCTGAGGTAGCGGCGCGGGGCGCTACTACAAACGTTGGGCCTCTC
>CAYSPJ010000185.1:0-7732 GCA_964432875.1 uncultured Phaeodactylibacter sp.
ATGAGGCTGCGGTGCGGATAAAATTTGGGGGTACGCACATGGAGCTGCCCAGTTCACTTGCCCAACAGATCAATGTGGAAGGGGAAGAGGGCTGAGGGGGGCGTCGTCGCCTCCCAAGCTTTTTAAGCTCCTCTGAGGGCAGGGGACTGCTCTTAGGGCACAGTTGCCCGCGCGCCCCGCGCGCCGGGGAATCCCGCAGAACGTCCGGTGGACGTTTGGGCGGGACAACTGTTTTAACAGGTACCCGCTCTGGCATCGGCAGCTAAAGCAGCCGGTACAGGTCTTAGCCGCGGCTCTTGGTTTTAATTTTGCTTGTGTTTAAAAAGCGACTATTTCACGTGCAGTTGCCTGTTTTAACAGGTGCCCGCTCTATAAGACTGTATCCCGCTAAAAGCCCAGTGGGCTTTTTCCGGGAAACCTTGGCGTGCGGGGCACGCAGGCTCCGGCGGCTTCAGCCGCCGACGGCTCCTAAGCTTTTCAAACTCCTCTAAGGGCAGGGGACTGCTCTTAGGAACAGTCGCCTGTTTTGACAGGTGCCCGCTCTATAATACTGTATCCCGCTAAAAGCCCAGTGGGCTTTTTCCGGGAAACCTTGGCGTGCGGGGCACGCAGGCTCCGGCGGCTTCAGCCGCCGACGGCTCCTAAGCTTTTCAAACTCCTCTAAGGGCAAAGTACTGCTCTTATGGCACGGGTGTTTGTTTTGACAGGTACCCGCTCTAACATCGGCAGCTAAAGTCCCGCTAAAAGTTTGCTTTTAGCGGGATACAGGTCTTAGCGGCAGCTATTGGTTTCAAATCTGTTTGGGTCTAAAAAGCAACTATTTCACGTGCGGGTGCCTGTTTTGACAGGTACCCGCTCTAACATCGGCAGCTAAAGCAGCCGATACAGTCTTAGCCGCAGCTCTTAGTTTCAATTTTGCTTGTGTCTAATAAGCAACTATTTCACGTGCAGGTGCCCGCGCGCGGCGCGCGCCGGGGAATCCCGCAGAACGTCCAGTAGACGTTCGGCGGGGGGGCGTTTTTCATCGGTAGCTGAAGCCAGCGGGGGGGCACCGTCGTTGCCGAGGCTGCTCCAAAGCTGGCGCATCAGTGAGCAGATCAGCTCATTATTCCTCTTCTTCGCCCATCTGTTCTTCCTCGTGGAGTTGGCCAAACAAGCCGCGGAGGCGGTACATTTCGTCCAGGGTGTCGTCGAGGTAGAAAGCCACGTCGGGGATGCGGCGGACTTGTTTGCGGATGCGGGCACCCAGGGCTTGGCGCAGATGAGCGGTGTGCTCCTCCATTTCCAGGATGACGCCCTGTTTGTGCTCGGTGTTGTAAACGCTGAGGTATATCTTGGCGAGGCTAAAATCAGGCGATACTTTTACTTGGGTGACCGTAACCAGGGGCTCAGCGCCGTAGATGTAGCTGCCTTCGTTTTGCATCACTACGCTGAAGTGCCGCTTGATCAACTCGGCGACCTGCAACTGCCTTTTCTTTTCTGTGGCCATAATCATTACTATTTCGGTGAGGCGCAATTTGGTAAAATGTAGCCGGAAAACAAAATTCTGCCGGGACAAGTTTCTCTTGAGCAAACAAAAATCATTATCTTTGAAATGTTTTGGTTTGTACCAGGCCATAAAGCCATAATATGTGAACCTCTTAGACACTCCAATATCATATCTCAAGGGCGTGGGGCCCCAGCGCGGCGAGCTGTTGAACAAGGAGCTGAGCATCTTTACCTTCGGCGATCTGTTGCAGCATTTCCCCTACCGCTATATCGACAAGACCCAGTTTCACGCCATCCAAAGCTTGGGCGAAGAGAGTGGGGAGGTGCAGCTCAAGGGGGTCTTGCGGCGCCTGAACAGTGTGGGGGAAGGCCGCAAGCGGCGCCTGGTCGGCGTCTTCCGCGACGAGACCGGGGCCATCGACCTGGTGTGGTTTACCGGAGTACAATGGCTGGAAAAACAACTGGAAGTAGGCAAAGAATACGTCATTTACGGCCGGATCAACGCCTTCAAAGGGCAGCTCAGCATGCCTCACCCGGAGATGGAGGCCGCCGAAGAGCGCAACCTGCAGGAGGCCGCTACCTTTGCCCCGGTTTATGCCAGCACGGACAAGCTCAACACCAAAGGCCTGGATGCCAAGGTGCGCCGCCGCCTGATGAAGGCCCTGATGGAAAAACTCAGCCCGCCGGACCTACCCGAAAACCTGCCGGCCTATCTGATCGAAAAATTCCGCCTGCCCTCTCGCTATGAAGCGCTGCAAGCGATCCATTTCCCCAAGAATGAAGCCGAGCTGGAGGCGGCCCGCAAGCGGCTCAAATTCGAGGAGCTGTTTTTCCTGCAGCTGCGCTTGCTGCAGATCCGCCGCCGCCGCAAGGACAGCATCAAGGGCTTTGTGTTTGAAAAAATCGGCGATTACTTCAACCGCTTCTATCACGAGAAGCTGCCCTTCGAACTGACCAATGCCCAAAAGCGGGTGCTGCGCGAAATCCGCCGCGACCTGGGGGCTGGCATCCAGATGAACCGCCTGCTGCAAGGCGATGTGGGCAGCGGCAAAACCGTGGTGGGCCTGATGTGTATGCTTATGGCTCTGGACAACGGCTTCCAGGCTTGTATGATGGCCCCCACCGAAATACTGGCGCAGCAGCATTACCAATCTATCTCGGGCTATCTCGAGGGTATGGGTATCGAAGCGGCTTTCCTTTCCGGAACGGTGAAAGGCAAAAAGCGCAAAGCGATACTCGAAGGCTTAAAAAGCGGCGCCATCCACATCATTATCGGCACGCATGCCCTGATTGAAGACAGCGTGGAATTTCAAAGCCTGGGCCTGGCCATCACCGACGAGCAGCACCGCTTTGGCGTGGAACAGCGCGCCAAGCTCTGGAAAAAAAGCCCGACGAACCCGCCCCATGTGCTGGTGATGACCGCTACCCCCATACCCCGCACCCTGGCTATGACGCTCTATGGCGACCTCGATACCTCCATCATCGACGAGCTGCCGCCGGGGCGGAAAGAAATCAAAACCGTGCATTATACTGAAAACAAGCGCCTGCGCGTCATTGGGTTTATGCGGGAGGAAATCGCCAAGGGCCGGCAAGTTTACGTAGTCTATCCCCTCATCGAGGAATCGGAAAAGCTCGACCTGGTGGCTTTGGAAGAAGGTTATGAGGCGCTGAAGCGCGAATTCCCGCCGCCCCAGTACCAGATTAGCGTGGTGCACGGCAAGATGAAAGCAGCAGATAAGGACTTCGAGATGCAGCGCTTTGTGGCGGGCAAAACCCAAATCATGGTGGCCACTACCGTCATCGAAGTTGGGGTCAACGTGCCCAATGCTTCGGTGATGATTATTGAGCATACCGAGCGTTTTGGCCTGTCGCAACTGCACCAGTTGCGCGGGCGCGTAGGCCGGGGCGCCGAGCAATCCTTCTGCATCCTCATGTCCAGTTTCAAGCTCAGTGCGGATGGCAAGGAGCGCATCCGCACGATGGTGCGCACGACTAATGGCTTCGATATTGCCGAAGCTGACTTGAAACTGCGCGGCCCTGGCAATATCGAAGGCACTCAGCAGAGCGGCATCCTCAACTTCCGCATCGCTGATCTGGTCAAAGACGGCCACATCCTGAAAGTAGCCCGCGAAACCGCTAACCAGATACTCGATGGCGACCCGCGCCTGGAACGGCCTGAACACCACCCCTTGAAGTGGTATCTGGAGAAACAAAGCAAGCAGTTGAAGGGATGGAGCAGGATCAGTTGATTGGCACTAGCTGATTAGGCCTGCCACGACCGCGACAGGCTTTGAGCTACGAGCTTGCACTGGACAATCAATTGCCCAAGGGGCAGCCTCAAAATATAGGAAAAAAACTTATGCCTTTTGTAGCTCATCTTCCAAATCTTGTTTACATTTGCCTCTTAGAAAGTTTACGCTGGCGCCATTAAGCGAAACTTTTTTTGAGAACTAACGTAAAGAGAGAGGAAAAAAGCGGCTTTCAGCTACATCACCATAATAGTTAGGTACCCCCCCGATTAATTATTGCAGGTATTCATTTGCGAAGCAGCAGGTGTGGAACGCTATGTCCGCTTCGCTATAAAACGAAGGATGTGCGACTCTGATACGATGTCTCCGGCTAAGAGCCATCATCACAAAATACCCCAAGTCTAGTTGCATAGACAAACATTTTCGAGCTGGCAAATGGCCAGGCTACAGGAAAATGGCGGCTGAGGCGGCGAGTTTCGCAGGTGTTGGGGGGCTTAGTATAACATTACTTTCCCGAAGCGTAACAAAGTTGCTACCCATCCGTAAGAGGCGGAGTATTCCACCTCGTAAACCGATCCCCCCCCAATTGATTTTGACGAGCGTTTTGGGCGAAGGCTGCCCGCACCTGAATGGCTGAAGAGGCTAATTCGCCCTGCGCCAATCGGGCTCGTGCCCCCCTAATGCGCGGCAGGCAACGGCATGCCGCAGCGTGAAGCTGCCGTGGAAATACCAATAGAAATTGTCAAAACAAATAGAAATTTCCAAACTTGATTTTTTTAAACCATCAAAATGTTCTTCGATGAAAAGTTTATTACAAATTCCCTGCTTTGCTGCGATGCTGCTCATTGGCCTGAGCTTCGGCATCGTCGAGCAGGCCAACGGGCAGTGTACTAACACTACTTCTTTTGGATCCGCTACCATCAATACCAGCGGTACAGTGGTCACGATTACGACCTGCGCCTTTGCCGGTGAATACTCGACCATCAATGGTGCAGTAGCTGGCCAGACTTTGCGGTTTACCTCCAGCATCAGCACCGACTTCATCACGATCCGCAGCGGCACGCCTGGGGGTCCGGTGCTGGCATTTGGCCAGACGCCCGTGGAGTTTGCCAACACCTTTACCGGAACGATTTATGCCCACTGGAACACGGACGCAAGCTGCGGCACTAATAGCAGCTGCCGTACGGGCACCGTGCAGTGCACTTCTTGTTTGGCGCCGCCGCCGCCAGCGCCGGCCAATGATCTATGCGCTAATGCCATCCCGATCGCTTGCGGCAGCACGGCTTCCGGCACCACGGTCAACGCTACCGTCGATAACGTCACTGGCGGGACTTGTGGGACCTCTATCACTGCTCCCGGGGTATGGTACACCTTCACCTCTCCGGGTACGGGCAATGCTACCGTGAGCCTGTGCGGGTCGAGCTTCGACACGAAAATCAGCGTTTTCTCGGGTACTTGCGGCAGCCTGGTCTGCATCGGCGGAAACGATGACTCCTGCGGCTTGCAATCCCAATTGACCTTCAGCGCCACCAATGGCACCACCTACTATGTGCTGGTACACGGCTTCAGCTCTTCCACCGGCTCATTCACCTTGTCGCTCACCTGCCCAGCCCCACCGGTGATGGGGCCGGCCAACGACCTATGCGCCAATGCAGCGCCCATCTCCTGTGGCCAGACCTTGAGCGGCACGACCGTGGGCGCGACCAATACCGTTGCAGGAAGCTGCGGGGTATCCGTCACCTCTGCCGACGTTTGGTATGTCATCGGCGGCACCGGCGGCGACATCACGGTGAGCACCTGCAACCAAGCCAGCTTCGACACCAAGCTCTCGGTCTTCTCGGGTTCTTGTGGCGCTTTGCTTTGCATCGGTGGCAATGACGATGCGGTGGGATGCAGCTTGACTTCGGAGTTTACTTTCCCCTCTACGGTGGGGACCAACTACTACATCCTCGTACATGGTTTCAGTAGCCAGACGGGCACTTTCGACTTGACAGCTACCTGCGCACCTGCGCCGGTCCCCGGCTGTACCGACCCCACTGCGCTCAACTACAACCCGGCGGCCACCGTCGATGACGGCTCCTGTGTCTATGGCCCGGCCAACGACCTGTGCGCCAACGCGGCAGCCATCTCCTGCGGCCAGACCCTGAGCGGTACCACGGTGGGCGCTACCGTAGATAACGTGGGCACCTGCACGGTTTCGAATACCTCGGCCGGCGTATGGTATTCCTTCACCGGCACGGGCACCCCGGCCACGGTGAGCACTTGCAGCCAAGCCAGCTTCGACACCAAGCTTTCCGTCTTCACGGGCTCTTGTGGCGCTTTGGTTTGTGTAGGGGGCAATGACGATTTCTCGGGCTGTTCTGGCTTTACCTCGCAGTTTACTTTCCCCACTACTGCTGGCACGACCTACCGCGTACTAGTCCATGGCTTTGGCTCTTCGACGGGCACTTTCAGCCTGAGCCTCACCTGCGCTCCGGTCGTCTTGGGCTGCACCGATCCGGCGGCCATCAACTACAACCCGAATGCCAACACCGATGATGGCTCCTGCATTTATCCGCCGGTCACCTGTGCAGAGGCTCTGGCAGTAGGCGTCGGCACGTATAATACGGGCTCGATTAACAGTGGCAACGGCGCCAGCAATATTTGCACCTTCCCCATCAGCGGCAACGCGACTCATGCCCGTTGGTACACCTTCACGCCCGTTGTGAGTGGGGAATACACCATCGGCTCGGCTGGTTTGACCTCGGTGGACACCCGCCTGTCGATCCACACTGGAAGCTGCGGTGATTTGGCTTGCTATGCTAGTAACGACGATGTGGGCGGCGGCAGCTTCGCCTCGCAAGTGACCGAATGCTTCACGGCCGGCACGACCTACTACATCGAGTGGGACAACCGCTGGTCAACCTCTTCTTTCAACTGGAGCATCGCCTTCAACGGCGTGGGCGAATGCGGCGACGACGGCGGTTTGCCTGAGCCTTGGGCCTGCAACGGCATCGGCAGCGGCGATGGCACCACCTTCTGCAGCTACGATAACGGCCAGTTCACCATCAACACCGGCGCAGCTAACAATAGCCTGAACGGCGACAACCTGGGCCTGATCGAGCAGTTCCTCTGCGGCGACTTCACCATCACGGCACGGGTCGTGAGCGTATCGGCCAATAGCTGGGCGGGCCTGACCGTGCGCGAAGACGGTTCGATGGGTAGCCGCATGGTAGCGGAATATAGCAACTTGGGCAGCGTCGTGCGCTGGGAAAGCCGCATGATGCCCAATATGAACAAGGTAGTCAACCTCTTCCAGCGGCCCTTCCCCTACTGGCTGCGCCTGGTGCGCCAGGGTAATACCTTCATCGGCTACTACTCGTCCAATGGGGTGAACTTTAGCCTCGTCAACATCCAGAGTGTGCCGATGAACAGCTGCGTCACCGTAGCGATGGCAGGTTTCAGCAACATCCCGGGCCAGCCGGCTACGGTGGTCTTCAGCAACGTCGCCGTTACTGGTGGCCAAATCAATATTGCTGAGCTGCCGGGCAACGAGGTGATCCAGGCACCTGTAGAGCGCAATATCAGCCTGTTCCCCAACCCGGCTCGCGACATCGTGACGATCGACCTGGGTGCTGAGCTGGGCTTTGGCCAGACGGCCGTACTGCGCTTGCGCAACGATCTGGGCCAGCTCCTGGAAGAGCGCCGCATCGATGCCCAGGTTATCCGCACGGAGATGAACGTCAGCAGGCTCATCCCGGGCATCTACTTCATCGAAGTACATACCGAGGGTACCCAGCCACAGATGCTGCGCTTCGTGAAGTCGGAATAAGATTATTTTGAGCGGGTAGTTTGAAATAGAAAACTGCTTGTCTCCAGTCCTCAAAAACAATCGGCGGCCCGGGATATCCCGGTGCCGCCGATTGTTTTTTTAGCCGACTAAGGGCTTTGTGGCATCAATCCTGTTTTCACGGAGCTGCCTGGCGGCAGCGGGAGGTTTTTTAGCCACGGATTGC
>CAYSPJ010000186.1:0-7586 GCA_964432875.1 uncultured Phaeodactylibacter sp.
GTCTTTGCTTATCTTTCGGTCAATGCTATTGGCCATTGGCAGCATGTTTTCAGGGGTGATCAAAAAAGCTGTCAATAGATAAAGTCGCAGCAAAGGGGGGGATTCCATAAATAATCAGCGAGAAATTTCAAAAAAATCAAGCTCAAGCCCTCAGCTTATAAAAAACCCCTATGTCATCCCTAAGTTAAAACCCGCCTGGCAGCATACCGCACCCCAGATAGGACCGGCTTTCAGCTTACAATAGAAGAAGGTAAATGAGCGCCATCCAAATCAAAGCGGGCAGTAAAAGCAATTTCCACCCCTGCTTGGCCCACCCAATACTACCGCGAGGCAGTTTTCAAGGCCTTGGCGGGAAAAGGTGGGGATTAGTGCCTGGAATTTATTTATCTTTAGCCCGGAAATTTCAAAACAGTGCAAAATGAGCGCATTACACCACAGTGTATTTATCGCATTACTAACCTTGGGCCTCACTGCCTGCCAGCAGGCTGCTCAGCAGGAGCCGGCAGAGACGATACTATATAATGGCAAGTTCTACACCGTCGATGAGGCGCAACCCTGGGCCGAGGCAGTGGCCATCCGCCAGGGTGAAATCATCGCAGTGGGGGATAGCGAAGCCATTCTGAAGCTACAAGGCGAGGGTACTGAACTCGTCGATCTGGAGGGGCGGTTTGCTATGCCTGGCTTTATCGAGGGTCATGGTCACTTCTCAGGCTTAGGCTTCAGCCTCATCAACCTGAACTTCCTTAAGTCCGAGAGCTGGGAAGATATCGTGGCGGCAGTGGCCGCCGCCGCCGAAGAGGCCGAGCCCGGTGCCTGGATCATCGGCCGAGGCTGGCATCAGGAAAAGTGGCGCAATCGCCCAGAGCCCTCTGTTTTGGGCTATCCTTATCACGATGCGCTAAGTGCCGTTTCACCTGACAACCCAGTGCTGCTGCGCCATGCCAGCGGGCACTCCCTCTTTGCCAATGCCAAAGCCATGGAAATGGCGGGCATCAGCCGCGAAACGCCCAGCCCATCGGGGGGGGAAATCGTGCGCGACTCCCGCGGGCAAGCCATCGGCGTGTTTGAAGAGCGGGCCATGCGCCTCATCAATCAGGCTTATGAGGAATACCGGGCTGGCTTGTCTGCTGAAGAGCAGGAAAAGGAATGGTACCGGGCTATTGCCCTGGCGCAAGAGGAATGCCTGCGCAAAGGGGTCACTTCTTTCCAGGATGCCGGCTCCTCCTTCCAGGAAATCGAGCGCTACCGCAAAATGGCGCAGGAAGGGAAGCTCGATTTGCGCCTCTGGGCCATGCTGCGGCATAGCTTTGCTGATATGGATGGCAACATGCAAGGCTTCCCGATCGTGGATGAAGGCGGGCGTTACTTCAGCTGCCGCGCCATCAAATCGGAAGTCGATGGGGCCCTGGGCGCTTTTGGCGCCTGGCTGCTGAAAGCTTATCACGACAAGGAAGGCTTCACCGGCCAGAATACCACGCCGATTTCGGAAGTTAAAAAAATTGCCGACCTGGCCATCGACAATAATATGCAACTGTGCGTGCACGCCATCGGCGACCGCGCCAACCGCGTAACCCTGGATATCTTCGAAGAGCAGTTCAAAGCCAAGCCGGATAAACCAGATCTGCGCTGGCGCGTCGAGCACGCCCAGCACCTCGATACAGCCGACATCCCGCGCTTCCGCCAACTGGGCGTCATCGCCTCCATGCAGGGCATCCACTGCACTTCCGATGCCCCCTTTGTCGCCAAGCGGTTGGGCGAGGAGCGTGCCCGCCTCGGCGCTTATCCCTGGCGCTCCCTGCTCGATGCCGGCGTCATCATCGCCAACGGCACCGACGCGCCCGTGGAAGATGTAGACCCCTTGGAGTGTTTCTACGCCTCCGTCACCCGCAAGCGCGCCGACGATGGCTTCGAGTTTTTCCCCGAGCAGCGCATGACCCGCCAGGAGGCTGTTTATTCTTATACCCTGGGCAATGCTTACGCCGCCTTCGAGGAAAGCTATAAAGGCACCCTTGCCCCCGGTATGGTCGCCGATATCGTCGTCCTGTCTCACGACCTCATCCGCTGCACCGACGAGGAAATCCTGGACGCCCAGGTGCTGCTGACTATGGTGGGGGGAAAGGTGAAGTATCAGCAGGCTGGACAGTAAGCATTGCCCCTCAAAATCCCAAAAAAAACACAGACCCATGCCATAACCTTTCATCTTATTATCCTACCTTTAGGGCTTTGCATAGAACAAAACGAAGACAACACTTATGAGCCAACTAATTCAAGACCCCCGTATCCAGCAGATCATCGCTTTGCCTGAAGACCGTGACGAAATATGGAAAGCCGACCTGGCCCGCCTGGAATCCGGCGATTTGACCATCGACCGCAAAACGGCAGGTGAAAACTCCATCAAAGCCATCCAGCGGCTGTTCATCTTCCTGGGCTATTCAACCGCCTCAAGAGGGGGGTTCTTAATAGATGGCGACTTTGGCCGGGGCACCAACCGGGCAGTAGCGCAGTTCCAGTTTGAATACGGGCTAAACCCGAATATCAGCCGGGCGACCCTCTGCTACGAATGCAACTGGCAGAATGCCCATCAGCGCATCGTCAACATCCCCGACGCCCGCCTGGACTTGCCTACGCTTACTAAAATGATTGAAGTGGCCATTGGGAATATTGAGAAGCGGCACGTGTGCTGCGGCGATTTCGACGAAGCGATTTTTCAACTCAATGGCCTGCATCGCCGGAGTTTCTACTCCTGCCGGCAAATTCATGCCCGCTACCAGGATGCCGTAGCAAAAGCCGTTCAACGCCTGGCCAGCGAAAACAATGCCAACGTACACCCTATCTGGCTGCTGTCGATCATCAAGCAGGAAACCGCTGGCGTAGTGCGCCCCCGCTTCGAGCAGCACTACCTTTCCCGCCTGAATGCCCAAAATACGCAGGCCGATTTGGCAGAGCTGCGCTACCGCTCCATGAGCTTCGGCTTGGGGCAGATTATGGGCGAACACTTTTCCCGCATCGGGCTCGACTCGGCTAAATCGATGTACATCAGCCCGGTTGAAGACCAAATTTATCAGATCGGACGCTTTCTGATCACCTCCTCCCCTGCTACCCGCTCGATAGTGGCAAAAACCAACCCTTCGTCGGCAGATTTCCATACCGTAGCCCGCTCTTACAATGGCGGCGGCTATGCCCAAAACCGCTACAACGAAAAGCTCGAGAGCTGGCATCGGGAGTTCCGGGCTATCATGTAGCGCCCCAATAAATCCGCGCTTTGCTTTTTTCATTGAACTATTACCCCTATCTTGTGCGTTATTCTAGCATCTTGCCCCGAAAGCGGGGACGAGGTGTACAAAACGACAGGAGTATTCCTAATTTAATCTGACTGCTGATACGGAACTCATCCAAGTTTTTGCCAGCCGTTTTTTCAATTTCTGTAATGACATTTCAAGATTTAAATCTGATCGAGCCCATCCAGCGGGCTTTAAAAACGGCTGGATACCAAAAACCGACCCCCATTCAGGCACAATCCATCCCCATCGCTCTTCAGGGCCGGGATTTGCTGGCCTGCGCCCAAACTGGCACCGGCAAGACTGCCGCTTTCGCTATCCCCATCCTACAAGCGCTGCAGGAGCAGGTACAGCAAGGAGGAGGGCCGCGCCGCCCCATCCGGGCGCTCATCCTGGCCCCTACCCGCGAACTGGCTATCCAGATCGGCGAGAGCTTCGAAGCTTATGGAAAGTTTATGGGGCTCAGGTATGCCACTATCTTTGGCGGGGTTTCACAACACGGCCAAACCCGCAGCCTGGATGCCGGCATCGACATCCTCGTAGCTACCCCTGGGCGTCTGCTCGACCTCATGGGCCAAGGCTTGGTCAAACTGGATAAAATCGAATTTTTCGTCTTGGACGAAGCGGATCGCATGCTCGATATGGGCTTCATCCACGATGTCAAGCGGGTCATCCGCCAGTTGCCGACCCGCCGACAAACCCTGTTCTTTTCGGCTACGATGCCGCCCATCGTGGCTGAGCTGGCCAATAGCATCCTCGACCGCCCGGAGAAAGTGGCCGTTGACCCCCAATCTTCTACTGCCGAACGGGTAGAGCAATCGGTCTATTTTGTTTCTAAAAACCAAAAGCGCGAACTGCTTGCCCACTTGTTGAACACGGAAGATATCCCCACCGCCCTGGTCTTTACCCGTACCAAGCATGGTGCCAACCGCGTGGTGAAAGAACTGGATAAGAAAGGCATCAAGGCCGAGGCCATCCACGGCAATAAATCGCAGAATTCGCGCCAGCAGGCGCTGGCCAACTTTAAATCTCGCCGCACCCGCGTATTGGTCGCCACCGACATCGCTGCCCGCGGCATTGACGTAGATGACCTCACTCATGTAATCAACTACGACCTGCCGAATATCTCGGAGACCTATGTGCACCGCATCGGCCGCACCGGCCGCGCCGGCGCCAGCGGCATCGCTTTCTCTTTCTGCGACGAAGAAGAAATGGCCTACCTGAAAGATATCCAAAAGCTGATTAAACTGCAAATCGCGGTGACCAGAGATCACCCTTTCCCGATGGATAAAGAGATGGAAGCGCCTCTGGCTAAAGCCCCTCAGCCAACTACCAATGGTAACGGGCGGGAGAACCGGGGCAGCTCGACGGGGAAAAGCCGCAACAACCGCGGCTACAACCGCCGCAGAGGCAATAGCAATGGCGCACCTACGGCTAACAAGCGGGAAGACGCGCGTTACTAAACGTACGCCCCCCAATCCATCATCATTTCCTGCTTTCCCGGGCAAGCGGCCCTCCGCTCCGGGAAAGCAGGTTCTGTTTTAGGAACCCTCATCTCGCTCGTCCTGGCCGATGGCGGCCGATTCACCCCCGCTCGATTACATTTTTCCCCAATGGCGCCTTGATCAGGAAATACAGGTATTCGGTATTGATGATGGCTTTGGCGCCCAGAGATGCCATTTCGAGGGGGATGCGCTGGAGATGCCCGGGAAAAGCCTCCTGCTTGAGCCCGGCACAGCCAAAGGACACCTCGACGATTTGTTCTTCTTCCAGCACCTTAGAAAAGAAGACATCCGACACTTGGTAATCCGTAAAGGGGAAGGCAAAGGCCCGATAGGGCAAGTCAAACTGACGGCAGACCGCGGCGACGCTATCACGGGTTTGCCGGAGCTGCTCGTTCAAGCTCAGGAAACGATACTCCGGGTGGTCGCAACTATGCGCACCAAAGTAAAAGCCCTGAGCCTTCAGCGCCGCGATCTGGCTGCTATCCAGGTAAGGCCGCTGCTCCCGGAGGTATTGGTTAAAATCGCAGTGGATCAAGCCAGCCAGCTCATCCAGCACAGCGCGGTTTTGGTAGGAAACGGACAGGAGGGTGTCACGCAGGCGGTTGGAGCTGCCCTGGGCATGCCGCTGGAGCCAATCAACTACTCCATCCTGCCTGCCCAGCGCGGCGTCTTTAGCGAAAGCATCGAGCAGCAGGCTGGCTTTGTAACGGTAAAACAAGCCGCGGTTATCCACAAAATCGCTATTCAGAAAGCAAATCGCGGGTATGCCTTTTTCCCGGAGAATGGGGGCGATGACCTCATGGAATTCCCGCAACCCATCATCAAAAGTCAAAATAAAGGCATTTTTAGCCGGAGCTTGCCCGCTGCGGGCCAGCTCCTTGAGGGTAAAAAAGTCAATCGGCTCGTAGTGCTTCAAGAGGAAATCCAGATCCCGGATAAAATCCTGCACGTTTTTAATCGGATACAAATGCTGGACATGGCTGGGCGCTTCATCGGCGATGAGGTGGTAAACTGGCACGATCAGCCGCTGCCCGCTGAGGCGGATCAGCCAGGGAGTAGGCAGGGCAGCCCCCAGGAAGCTTAATGATTTGACGAATTGCTCGCGGTATCCGGCCATCGTTTGGTTTGTGTGCTGCAAGTTTACTGTAAATTTGCCAAGGAAAGGGCTTGAGCGTTGTTTTTTTACACTTCCTGCCGGCGTTTTCTAGATACCTTGGCATGGCCCCTCCTACCCTACCAGCACTTCCCTACAACAACAGCATCTGCTATAGTTTTTTTTCGCAAGATGGCAAAACATCTCGCATTTGTCTTAATTTCACTGCTCCACAAACGAAAAACGGACTATAACATGAGCGAAAAAATTAACCGCAGGGGCTTTATCCAAAAGTCAGCAGTTGTAAGCGCAGGCTTGGCGGCATTTCCTGGCGTCGCCCTCAGCGCGCCGGCAATCACAAAAAGTGGCAAGCCTAAATCAACGCTTAATGTTGGGATCATCGGTGCGGGCCTGCGTGGGCAGGAGCATCTCTATTTGCTGCTGCGGCACGAAGACTGCGCCGTGCCCGCTATATGCGACATTGACCAGCGCATGATCGAGCGCAGCTTGAAAATTTATGACGAGCAAGGCAAGCCCCACCCCAAGGTCTATGGCCCGGGTGAGCGCGACTACCGGAAAATGCTGGAAGACCCGGCCATCGATGCCGTCATCATCGCCACCCCCTGGGAATGGCATACCGAGATGGCCGTGGCTGCCATGCGCGCCGGCAAATACGTGGGCATGGAAGTGCGCGGCGCCTTCTCCCTGGACGAGTGCTGGCAATTGGTCAACACCCATGAAGCTACTGGCACACCTCTGTTTTTCCTGGAAAATGTTTGCTACCGCCGTGATGTGTTGGCCATCCTTAACATGGTCCGTCAGGGGCTCTTCGGCGAGCTTATCCACCTGGAATGCGGCTACCAACACGACCTGCGGGGGGTGAAGTTTAACGATGGACAAACCGCTTACAATAGTGGTGTTGAATTTGGTGAAAAAGCTTTTAGCGAAGCTAAATGGCGCACCAAGCACTCGGTGCACCGCAATGGCGACCTCTACCCGACGCACGGCATCGGCCCGGCAGCGCAATGCCTCAATATCAACCGGGGCAACCGCTTTTTATATCTGACTTCTACCAGCAGTAAAGCGCGGGGCTTGCACGAGTATGTGCTCAACCACCCCAAGGGCGGGCCCGACCACCCCAATGCCAAGGTGGAATTCCGCCTGGGCGATGTGACTACCACGGTTATCAAAACCGTCAATGGCGAGAGCATCATCATCAGCCATGACACCAATCTGCCTCGCCCCTACTCCCTGGGCTTCCGTGTACAGGGTACTAAAGGCTTGTGGATGGACCTCAATAAATCGATCCACCTGGAAGGCCAAAGCCCCGAGCACGCTTGGGAGCCCGCCAAGCAATACCTCGATCGCTACGACCACCACCTCTGGAAAGAATATGCCGACCGGGCCGAAGGCGCCGGCCACGATGGCATAGATTGGTTCTTGATCAACGCCTTCGTCGAGTCGGCCCTACGGGGCGAAAAGCCGCCCATCGATGTCTATGACGCTGCTAGCTGGATGGCCATCACCCCCCTGTCGGAGCAGTCCATCGCCCTGGGCAGCCAGCCCATGCCCTTCCCCGATTTCACCCGCGGCCGCTGGACGGAGTGGGGGAATGATTTTGGGGTTGGGGGGTATTAAGGAAAAAGTGAAAAGTGAAAAGTAAAATGGAACGAAGTGACATCCCGTCTGAACGAAGTGAAGCGGGAAGGA
>CAYSPJ010000187.1:0-7559 GCA_964432875.1 uncultured Phaeodactylibacter sp.
AGCATCAGAATCGGTATGCTTACATTTTTTACCAGGGAATTTTTGCCATTCGTCAAGCGGATAGAGTAGAGAACCTTGTTTGAAGATGAATAATCCAATCTCTTGTGCAACTAATCTATACTCCAAAAGATACTCCCCTTGTTCATAACGATACTGACCTAAAAGTTCGATGGCGTCACTATAAAGCTGAACATGGTAATCGAACTCAGGTGCAATTAGAATATCAAAACTCTTTAATCCATCTTCTTTTGCGGATATTACATCTATCTTAGAAACGACTGTCACAGGGTGAAACCTAAAGTCTTTCAGAGTGTATATCCGCTGCGTCTTCCGCTCGAATACCTCATCGCTGAAAGAAGATACCACCCGGATGGTGTCGCCGATGCGGAACGTATCGCGGGCAGGGCTGAGTTCTGCGGGCAGCACGAACTCATACGAGCCTGGAAAACGGCATTCTTCTCTGGTACAGGAAGCCAACAAAAGCGGCAGGATAGCAGTGAGGAACATCACCCTTATCATATATGATGGTTTTGTGTCGCCTTAGGCAGGATGCGCCCAAGGCGGCAGAATTATCATTTCCCAAGTGCCCGCAATCGTCTTTCCGGCAAGACGGCAAGAGCAGGGCGGCAAGCAGCAGCAGGCTCAAGGCGCTCCGCCAAGCACGCTTAAGCCGCTTTAAGCCAAGACATTGTGTGTGTGTATGTGTGTGTAAACACGCCCTGCCAGCGAGCGGCGGGAAACGGAGTGGAGATGTGGATCCATAATATCAGGAGTTTTGGTGAAAAAATCTGCTTCGGGATGCCGGGGCAGCCAATCCAATGATATTCGGTTTTTTTATGCGGGCTGCGCTGTAAATATACAGATAATAAACACAATGCCAATAATTTTTTGTCGCTTTGCAAGCTAGCGACAATTTATGCCAGCCATACCAAGCCCCTCCATTTCAACGACGCCAGCGGGCCAAGGGAGGGGATACGTTATCCTCGCCTCCGGACAACTTTCGGGAAGCGGAGGAAGGGCGCGGCGAGCTTCCCGAAAGTAGAGGCGGCATGCTTGGGCATGGCTCAGGGGCGGCAAATTACACCTTACGCCTCTGCTGTAGCAGCACGCTGGTAAAGTGCTCGCCCGCTCCCGCGAGCTTCCTGCCCTCGCGTGCCTGACTACTGCTGCCCATCCCTCTTCCCTCGATATATCTTCCGAAAGCGCAGCCGCTGCCGATAAGGGAATACATCGAAAATCTCCCCTTGCCGCAGCCGCTCCTGCACATCGCGCCAGAATTTGACGTCATAGAGGTCGCCGTGCAGCTTGTAGAACATCTCCCGGATGTCTTGCCGGCCGATGAGGAAGCGGGGGAACTCCTCGGGGAAGACGTCGTTGGGGCCCACGGAATAGAAAGGCTCTGAAGCCAGCTCATCTTCATAATCGCGCGGCTCCGGGATGCGGCGGAAATTGTATTCGGTGAGGAAGCCGATTTCGTCATAATCGTAAAAGATGACCCGCCGCAGGCGGGTGACGCCAAAGTTCTTCAGCAGCATATCACCGGGGAAGATGTTCACCGCAGCCAATTGCTTGATGGCTTTGCCATATTCATTGATGACTTCTTCGGCTTCATCGGGCGTGGCATCCTCCAGAAAGAGGTTTAGCGGGATCATTTTCTTTTCGACGTAGAGGTGCTTGATCTCCACGACCTCATCGGTCAAAGTGACTTTCGAGGGGGCATCCCGCAGCAGTTCCTCCAACAGCTCCTTCGAGAAGCGGCTGCGCGGGAAGACGAAGTTTTCAAAGACGTGGCTGTCAGCCATGCGGCCTACCCGGTCGTGGAAAAACACGATTTCGTACTTCTCCTTTACTTCTCGTTCCGTCACCTTTTTGGGCGGCAGGAAGTGGTCTTTGATGACTTTAAAAACCATGTTGTAGGAAGGCAGCGTAAAAACCAGCATGACCATGCCCCTGATGCCCGGCGCCATCTCAAACTTGTCGAGCGAGCGGTCTAGGTGGCGCAGGAAGTCGCGGTAGAGCACCGTCTTGCCGTGTTTTTCAAAACCGATAGAGTTATAGATCTCGCCCGTGTTTTTGGATGGCAGGATGGATTGCAGGAAGTCCACCATCTCACTGGCGATGTCCACGTCCACCAGGAAATAAGAGCGGTTGTAGCTGAAGATAGAACTGACTTCGTTGACTTCCAGCAGCATAGCATCGGCATAGATGCCCTTTTCCTCATGCAGCATCGGGATGATGAACGGGAATATCCGCTCCTCCAGATGAAGCCGCCCTACGATATAAGCAGCCTTGTTGCGGAAAAAAACGGACTTGAGCATCTCCAGGCGGGCATTGCGGGGCAGGCCCCCGCTTTTGATTGCTTTTGCTTCTAATGCCCGCGCGATGTAGCGGATATCCCGCTCCTGATCCTCCCAGGGCGCATCAAAAGTATAAAAAGAAAAAAGCTGGCGTGCGACCGTTTCCAAGGGCTGTACCAAGAAGAAGGTCTGAAAAATAGGGATAGCAGAGCGAAACTCCCGGTAAGTACCCGTAGCGTGGACGAACATCAGGTCCTCATCCACGCTCAGCCCCTTATGGCTATGGCGAAAAACGGAATTGTAGAAAGTCTCCGCGATATTGCGGGTGTTAAAGTTGGTGATCTCTTCGAGATACATCTCCTTGACGCGCTTCCAAATACCACGGTCCTGCCCTTTCTCGCCCAATAACGCCAAAACCTCTTCCGTAGTAGCGCCCACCTGGTCGCGATAGAGCGTGAGGCGCTCGCGGGAATCAGCTTGCGCGCCGTGCCAGTCGCGGCGCTCAAAGCGGATTGGCGCCCGCTTGGTGATGCGCTTGTACTGATGGTAGTAGCGCAAATAGGCCCCGAGGATGAGGTGCGCAGCATCGTAGGGCAGCAGTTTTTCGAACATATTAATATCGATTTACGAACGTAATCAGTTAGATCAGTCGTCGCATCCCGGAGATGTGGTTTTTGATGACGGGTTTGAGCTGTTCGGCTGCCGTGAGGAGCAAGGCTTCGCTGGAAGGGAAGGGCACCGGCCGGTTGCCAATACGCTTGAGCGTCTCTTCGCTCAGGGCGCGTTTATCCCCCTGGAAAGTGGAGGCATAGTTTTCAAAGACTGCATCGGCAGCCAGGGGGCGGGTCTCCAGCAGTTCCCGGTTGCGCAGGTCGTACAGCTCCAGGCGGCCAGCAATGGAAGCGACTTTCATCTGGTGCGCCTCGATGATCCGGGCACGAATAAACACCTTGCGCGGCACCTTGATGTCATTCCCCAAGGAATCTTTCATCACATTCCCATTGCGGTCGAGCACGTAATCGAAACCTTCTTCGATTTCTTTGGCTTCTTCAAACTCGCGCTCCCGAAACTGATCTGGGCCGACATCCAGATTGGAGATGCTCATGACGATTTCATAGTCGAAATCCATATCGCGAGCCCTTTCGGTATAATAAGTACGCCAAAAGCTATTGAGGTCGCGCACGCTGATACGGCGGATATCATTCTCCAAAGCAGACGGCATGATCGTACGGGAGTTGTTTTCCAACCGCACCAGCACATTGGTAGTGCCCAATGCATGGGCATCCCTTTTCAGCTGTTCTTTATCCTTGAAATCCCGGAAATATTGGTCAATCCTATTGAGTTCATCATAAGCCTGACGGGCAGCCATTTTATCGCCGCGCCGGGCATTAACCAGTAGGCCTTGGGCCCGGTCATAGAGGTAATCGGCCGCTTTTTCCCTGGATTCAAACTCAAGCTCATCCACTTTCACAAACTGGAAATTAGCCCGGATGCCATCCTTGGAGACCAAAGGCAGCAAAGGTGCCACCCGCTCCTGCCGCTGCCTTACACGGCGATATAAGCTGTTGATCTCCTCCCAGTTTTCCGGCCGGTTTTGCCGGCTCAAGCGCTCGGCCAGGCGCATATCGCGCTCAGTGGCCTTGGCAAAGGCCTCCTGGAGGGTGAGCACGTGCTTGGTTTTCTTGTTTTTTTTGCCCGTCAGACGCTTGGCTGATATGCGAATGGCCGTATCGTAATTGCCGGCATCCAGCATCTTTTGCGGAGAGGTACAAGAGGAAGTAAAGCAGAAGGCTAATAAGATGGCCCCGAAGAAGAAGATGTTTTTTTGTTCGCTTGCCATGGTTTATCGCTTTATGGGTTGATCGATCGCTTTGCGGGCGTCAAGATAACACCCTGACTCGTATCACACAAAGTTAAGGCTCAGAAAGGAAATTAATAACTAAGAATACGTTAATCCGCTTTATGGCGCAGCTTAAGAAAATGAAAAAATGCGTTAAATGGCGTTAAGGCTTCCCCCTACCCTACTCCCTCACTCCACATACAAAACCAGCCCCTTCAAGTAGCTCCCCTCCGGGTGAAAGATACTCACCGGGTGATCCGGCGGCTGAGACAGGTGATGTAATACCCTGACTTGGCGCCTGGCCTCCAAAGCAGCCGCGACGATGGTATTTTGAAAGAGTTGTTTATCTACCACCTGAGAGCAAGAAAAGGTAAAGAGGATGCCTCCGGGTTTGATTTTGCTCATGGCCTGGGAGTTGAGGCGCTTGTAGGCTTGTACGGCATTGTGGCGCTTGGCGATGCTTTTGGCAAAAGCCGGAGGATCGACAATCATCAGGCCATAGTCGCGGTCCGCTTCTTTCAGGAAAGCCGCCACATCTTGGGCATAAACCTGATGGGGTTCCGTGCCCCCCACATTGAGCGAAGCATTCAGGCTGGCCAGCTCGATGGCTTTGCGAGACGAATCCACGGAATCTACCCGGCTGGCGCCTGCCCCGAGGGCATAGACGGAAAAGCCTCCGGTATAGCAAAAGGCATTCAACACCTTTTCGCCTTGGGCATAGAGCCCGGCCAAACGGCGGTTCTCCCGCTGATCGAGGAAAAACCCAGTCTTTTGGCCCGTTTCCCAGTCCACTTGAAACACATAACCGTTCTCCTTTACCCTGCCAGGCTCGCCCTGCCCATAAACATAGCCATTGCTTACCCCGGCCGCATAAACCGTAGGCAAGGATTCGGCGCTTTTATTATAAACAGCCTGGAGTAGATCGCCATAGTTCTTTCGCAAAGCTGCTACTATTTGCTCCAGGGCATGGTGCATGCCGATAGAATGGCACTGCACCACTGCCGTATCCTGATAGACATCAATAATCAGGCCAGGCAGGCCGTCACCCTCGGCGTTGATCAGGCGGTAGCAATCGGTCTGGGCATTGCCCAGCAAGCCCAGGCGCTGCCGCAAACGGAGCGCTCTGGCTATTTTCTCATCCCAAAAAGCTTGATCTACAGCTACCTGCTCAAAGGAAAAAATGCGGACGCAGATACTGCCATCCTGATAATGGCCGGTAGCCAGGTAGCTGCCATCTTCTTGATATACCTCTACCACCGCTCCATCCTCTACTGGCTCTTCAATGGCTTTGACCGCTCCCGAAAACACCCAGGGGTGGAAGCGCTGCACCGCCGCAGCTTTTTTGTTTTTCAATACGATTCTTTTGCTCATCCGCTTTTTTAATATAGCGCAAAAATAAAAGAAGCAGCCTAATATTAGGCTGCTTCTCTTTAAATTCTCGTACCAAGGATCGGGCTAGCTCAAGTTAAGCCCTGCTTTGCCCGGGTTATGGCTAATCAATCTCTATTCAAAATCAATTTCTCCGTGATGACCCCATCCTGAGTGCGTATGGCAATCAGATAAGTCCCACTGCTGAAGCCTTCTCCAGCCAAATCAAGCCGATAGACAGGCGTTTCAGCGGGCAGCCTGCGGTTGATCATTTGCTGTCCATAGATGTTGTACACCACCAGCTGTGCGGCTTCTTCTTCTCCTTGGCTCACTTCGATGAATACTTCACCGGAGGTAGGGTTGGGATAGATTTTCACTTCAACGGTTTGCCGCGCTGCTTCCTCTGAAGCCATCACCCCCGATGCTGGAACCGACAAGGATTGCCCTGAATCGGGCCCAAAGCCCGGGTTTTCTCCACCGGTATGAGTCACCTGACATACTGCAAAATTAAAGCAGTCGTCGTAAACGTGATAAGTATAAGTCACGCTAAATGGCAGGCAATCTTCCCCTATAATTTCCGTGTTGACCAGATAGGCAAAAGAACCGTCGCAGTTGTCGGTATATAGTGCCGAGATAGCAATGGGATCCGCAGGCGGCACATCATCGATGCAGTCCAAATCAGTCAAGCCTTCGGGGCACTCACCAGTAGGTGGCGTCAGGTCATTGCCTTCGTAGGTAATCACACAAATAGCCCTGCCTGGCGCACAAGGGTTCTCTATCTGGTAGATGTGCTGTATCCAGAAGGAGCAGAAATTGTTGATGACGTTGGCCCCCAGGTAAATAACCCTTACCGGCCCGCCATCGGCGCTGCTGTAGCTGTCTTCAACCAAAGGAAGCACATCCAATGGGTCGGGGACGTCCTTCCAGCATTGCATATCGCTTTGCCCCGCTGGGCATTCGCCAACTACACCAGGTAATACGCCATCGGGATTGGGATCAACCTGATATAGTACCTCACAGGTGTCTTTATTTCCACACAAGTCGCCTATTTCATAAATGTGGAAGACATCAATCCCCTCACAAGTACTGCCATCCCTTCTCACCCGCAAAACCCTGACGACGAGGCTATCGCTGCAATTGTCCGTATAAATCCCCGCAATCCATTCTGCATTCGGCGCTGGCACCTCAGAAATAGAATCCAGCCCGGTAAAAGGCCCGGGGCAAATGCCAGTGGGCGGCGTGGTATCCTTACCAGAGTAAGTTATCGAGCAAGTACGCACATTACCGCAATTATCCGACACCCGATAGATATAAGTCCTGGAGAATTCACAATCCGACTCTTCATCAGAAATGGTTTGCAGCAGGGTAACCGTCACCGCCAAACCATCGCCGCCAGTGAAATTGGCCGCCAAAGCAGCGGGGTTGAAAGCGGGTATTTCGGCAATGCACTGCAGGGTCGTGTCACTCGGCGGGCAATTGCCCGTGATAAACGTAGCCTCTTGCCCGGTATGGACAACGTTACAGATAGCTATATTACCGCACTGATCCGATATATGATAGGTGTAAGTGACGGTAAAAGCACGACAGGGGGTTACGTTGGTATTCTGGTTGAACAAGGTAGCGGTCACTGCGCCACAATTATCCGTATATCCAGCAGCTATCGCCGCAGGATTGGGCGGAGGCACGCTGCCCAAGCTGGTCAAGCCAGTCAGGCCTGGCGGGCATACCCCCATTGGAGCGCGCGTATCTACTACGTTGATGGTTTGTACACAGGTGGAAGAATTGCCACAAGCATCCGTAGCCTTCCAGGTGCGCAGGATCGTGAATTGCTGCGGGCAATTGCCTGGGATAGTCGCATCGGTAGGAGTCACGCTGGGGTTCGGGTCGCAATTGTCCGTAGCCGTAGCCATACCGGTCAGTTCAGGGCTAGTCGGCTGGGTGCACTCCACCGTCCGGTTTGTCGGGCAGGTGATTGCCGGCCCTTGCGTATCCACCACATTGATGGTCTGTACGCAGATAGAAGAATTGCCGCAAGCATCGGTAGCCCGCCAAGT
>CAYSPJ010000188.1:0-7538 GCA_964432875.1 uncultured Phaeodactylibacter sp.
CCCCCACTCGCCACCGCCGTCAGCAAAACCGACTGCCCGGCACAAATCGCGACGCTAGGCGCGCCGCCATTAATTTGCACCACGAGCTGAGCATGGGTTAGATTAACCGCTCCGAGCAAGCAACATGAAAAGCAGAAAGCAATTTTTAAAGGCTGGGTAAAAAAGTCCATAGGGGTTTGGAATTTGGGCTCCCCCCTCTAACCCCTCCCAAGAAAAGCAATCCCATTCCAGGGAAAAGTATGAAGACTCAGGCTAGATGTGTTTAGGTGTTTTTTTTTTAACTCATGTTGTTCAAATCTAGAGAGTCTGGGGTAGCGTGTTTATCTATACAAAAAACAATTACTTTATGGACGCAAAATAGAGAGAATATCCCAAGGATGCAAGGCCTGGCAGTACATCCCAACCAACTATTTATGAACAACTTAGCAATAGCGCGGGATTGAGGCTTTTTTTAAGCATGTATTTTTTTTATCATTATGGATTTTGCGCCTCCTCCAGCCGCTAGTCATAACACCCGCCACGAAACGAGCAGGCCAATATTTACAATGTGTTACTTTTTTTCACCCTAACCCATAACAAGCTAATGCTGCTGCTTTACAATGCTTGCGGAGCACACCCTATTCCACAGCAGGCCATCAAGCCCATTTTACTTGGTTCGCCCCTCCTTCATCGGCCGCATCAAGCCCTCCTGGGCTACCGAAGCGACGAGCCGGCCATCGCGGGCGAAGATACTGCCCCGGGTGAAGCCGCGGGCACCTGCAGCGCTGGGGCTATCAATAGCATAGAGCAGCCAGTCATCCATGCGGAAATCGCGGTGGAACCACATCGCGTGGTCGAGGCTGGCCAAGAGGACATTGCCGAAGGCGTTTTGTCCGCCATGGGGCATCAGGGCGGTAGTGAGGAGGTTATAATCGGAAGCGTAGGCCAGTACGGCCTGATGTGCCGTCGGCTCATCTGGCATGGGGCCTTTCGCCCGCATCCAGACGTGGCGCAGGGGTTGGCGGCTGCCCGCCAGCCCAGGCTGGAGCTTCTCTACCGGCCGGAACTCGATGGGGTGGGCAATCTCCAGAAAGCGCCGGATGCTCTCTGGCAATTGCTCGCCGTAGTCGCGCACCAGATCATCCCAACTGATGAGGCCTTCTGGCGGCGCTACATTGGGCATGCTCAATTGGTGCTCGAAGCCCTCCTCACGCAGCTGGAAAGAAGCCGCCATATTAAAAATAGCCTGGCCGCGCTGGATGGCCTTGACGCTGCGGGTGGTAAAGCTGCCGCCGTCGCGGATGCGGTCTACCGCGAAGACGATGGGCAGCTCGATATCTCCGGGCAGCACGAAATAGGCGTGTAACGAATGGACGACGCGCTGCTCCGGCACCGTGCGCATGGCAGCTTGCAGCGCTTGAGCCAACACCTGCCCGCCAAATACCCGGCGGCTGCCGACGCTGCGGCTTTGCCCCCGGAAGATATTTTCCTCGATGGCTTCCAATTCCAGCAAGCCTAATAGTTCCTGAACGTCTTTCATAAGCTGCAATTTACTATTTTTCCGGCAGATTTGGGCTGGTGCCCAAAAAATCAATATTTTGAGGCCTCGATTAAGCAAGCAAGATATGGCAAAACCATCCAAAAAAAAGCCCGGGCCACCGGCAAAAACGCCCGGCCAACCTAAAGCCGCTATCGCGCTGCCCGGCTGGTTGTCCAACCGCAAAGCGATAACCTGGGCGCTGTTCACCTTCAGCTTCCTGCTCTATGCCAATACCCTGCGGCACGATTATGCCCTGGACGACGCCATCGTGATTTACGACAACATGTACGTGCAGGAAGGCTTGGCGGGGGTGCCCGGCATCCTGTCAAAAGACACGTTCTACGGTTTTTTCAAAGAAGAAGGCAAGGCCAACCTGGTAGCCGGCGGCCGCTATCGCCCGCTGACGCTGGTACTGTTTGCCCTGGAGTATCAACTGTTTGGGCGCACCCCCTTTGTCGGGCACCTGATCAATGGGCTATGGTATGGGCTGACGGTAGCCGTGCTCTACCTCCTGCTGCTGCAATTGTTCCGCCCGGCACAGGGGGCTGGGCGGGCCTATTTTATTGCTCTGGCCACCAGCGCACTGTTTGCCGCCCACCCCATCCACACCGAGGTGGTTGCCAATATCAAGGGGCGGGATGAAATCCTGGCCCTGCTGGGCAGCCTGGCGGCGCTATACTTTTCTCTACGGTCCTACCGCGAGCAAAAACCGCTGTTGAATATGCTGGCCGGGCTGGTCTTTTTCCTTGGCCTGATGTCCAAGGAGAATGCCATCACCTTTTTAGCCGTCGTGCCTCTGGCTTATTATTTTTTCACCAAAGCCAGCCTAAAACAGATCGTGCAGCAAAGCATGCCGCTCTTGGCCGCAGCGCTGGTCTTCCTCGCTATCCGCTTTGCCGTGCTGGGCTGGGGGCTAGGCGAGCCCGTGAATGAAATGATGAACAACCCCTTCATCAAAGTAGAAGGCAACAGCTATGTGCCGTTTACCGCGGCCGAGCGCCTGGCTACCATTATTTTTTCTCTAGGCAAATACCTGCAATTGCTTTTTTTTCCACTGGTGCTCTCCCACGATTACTACCCCCGGCAGGTGGGGGTGATGAATTTTGGCGACTGGCGGGTGCTGCTGAGCTTGCTGGCTTATGCCGCCATGCTGGTCTATGCCTTGCGGCAGCTGCCCAGGAAGGACGCCATGAGTTTTGCCATTTTGTACTTCCTGGCCACCCTATCCATCGTCTCCAACCTTTTCTTCCCGGTGGGCACCCACTTGGCTGAACGCCTGATGTTCATGCCCTCGGTGGGGTTCTCCCTGGTTTTGGCGCTATTGGGTTACCGCTGGGCAAGCTGGCGCGCCGGAGCCGGCAAACCACCTGCCTATCGCCACTTTGTGCCAGTGCTGGCCGCGCTGGCAATAGCCGTGCTAGCATTTTCCGCCCGAACCGTGCTGCGCAACCCGGTTTGGAAAGACAATTATACCTTATTCTTGACGGACGTGGCGTATTCCCCCAATAGCGCCAAACTACGCAATGCCGCTGGCGGGGAACTGATTACCCAGTCGGTGAAAGAAGAAAATGCGGCCCGTCGGCCGGCCATGCTGCAAGAAGCCGTCGGCCACCTGGAGCAGGCGCTGCGCATCCACCCCAATTACAAAAACGCCTACTTGCTGATGGGCAACGCCTACAACTATTTGCAGGAGTACGAAAAATCCATCGAAGCATACCACAAAGCCCTGGCCATTGACCCGGCTTACCGGGAAGCCCGCGGCAACCTGGGGCTCACCTACCGCGACGCGGGCCGCTATGCTGGCGAAACGAAAGGCGATTTGAACCAGGCCCTGGTTTATCTCAACCAAGCCTATGAAATGATACCCGAAGATTACGAGGTGATCCGCCTGCTGGGCGTAGCTCATGGCGCAGGCGGCAATGCCATCAAAGCGCTAGAGTACTTTACCCGGGCCAACCAATTGGCCCCGGAACGCGCTGATTCCTGGTGGAACCTGGGCATCGCCCACAGCCAAATGGGCAATAACGAGCAGGCCGAGCAGTGCCGCCGCAAAGCCCGGGAACTGGACCCCGAGACCTATCAGGAACAATAACTTAAAGGCGTGAGCTTGGTGGCCGAGGGTGAGGCCGAGAGCTGGGGATAGTGAGGGGCTGAAAGGCTTGTTATATTGTAATAAAACGAAGACAGGCTCGGCAGCGGAAGTGGTTTCGGGATGCTCGCCCGGCTACTCCTCGCTTACCGAAAATAGCAGGGAGGGTCAGAGACTCCACTTCTTCTTACCAAAAAAACATTATCTTTGCACCAGCACAAATCAAGCAAAGATTATGGAAATGACCTTCCCGGACTTCCCAAGGATCAGTGTCAACCCGGAGCGTTGCACAGGGAAGCCTTGTATCAAAGGTACTCGTATCCCGGTAGATTCGGTCTTGGCTTACCTTGCCGGGGGCATGAGCGTAGAGGAATTTGTGAAAGAGTTTCATTGGGTAACCAAAGAAGACGTGCTGGAAGCGCTCGCTTTCGCAGCAACCATGATGAGCGGGCGTTATGTGCCGCTGCAAAAAGCCTCGTGAGATGCTCTTTTCGGAACGCTACTTGCACTGCATAAAAAAAAGAGGCCCTCGGTCATTCTGTTCAGACTGGAGCAGATCAATGCTTCGATATTGATTGAACTCTTGGAAGCCAATTTACCTGCTTTGAAGGAAGCGTTGAAAGAGGGTTCAATTGTGGTAATTGAGGAGAATGGAATCCGCATCAGGAATCTCCCGATCTAGCTTAAGCGTGATGATACCTTGCCAACCCTGCTCGGCTGGCTGAAGCGACTTTATAACCACGAGATAATGGCAACCCTGACGTTTATAGCGGCTTTGCAGAATTGGCGCGAAAAAAAATATTACGCTCTTGCGTAAAAGCAACTAAAAAAGGCCCTATTACGTACCTTTGCCAGAAAGCAAACCAGCACTAAAGCATGAAAAAGCAAATTGTACTCCCCCTGCTGCTCCTCATTACCGCCCTGGCGCAGTCCTTTTATTTGCCCGAAGGCGGGGGCGGTAGCCTTGCCGAAGAAGCCTGGGCCGATTCGGTCTATAATGCCATGAGCGAACAGGAACGGCTGGGGCAGCTATTCATGCTGCGGGCACATTCCAACCTGGGACAGGACCACGTCGATAAAGTCAAGCAATTGATTGCGAAATACCATGTGGGCGGGCTTTGCTTCTTCCAGGGCAGCCCCGAGAAGCAAATCGAGCTCATCAACCAATACCAGCAGCTGGCCAAGCCGGTACCGCTCATGATCGCCATCGACGGTGAATGGGGGCTGGGCATGCGCATGAAAGCCAGCACCATCAGCTTCCCACAGCAGCTCATGCTGGGGGCTATCCAGGACAACCGCCTGATCTACGACATGGGGCGGGAAATCGCCCGGCAATTGCGCCTGGTCGGCGTACACGTCAACTTTGCGCCGGTGGCAGATGTGAATAACAACCCGGCCAACCCGGTCATTGGCACCCGCTCATTCGGCGAAGGCCGCTACAACGTAGCAATCAAGAGCCATATGTACGCCAAGGGCATGCAAGATCACGGCGTGTTGGCCTGCGCCAAACACTTCCCGGGCCATGGCGATACCGACGTCGATTCGCACTACGACCTGCCAGTCATCCATCACGATATCAACCGCCTGGACAGCATCGAGCTATTCCCTTTCCGGCTGCTATCGCAATATGGTATCGGTAGTGTAATGGTGGCCCACCTGCACGTGCCAGCGCTCGATGCGCGCGAAAACCGGCCCACGACGCTTTCCCACGCTACGGTGACGGGCTTGCTGAAAGAGCGCATCGGCTTCCAGGGGCTTATCTTCACGGATGCCCTGGATATGAAGGGCGTGACGAAGCACTTCCGCAGCGGCCAGGTAGAAGCCGAAGCCCTGCTTGCCGGCAATGATATGCTGCTGCTGCCCGAAGACCTGGGGGCAGCTTTCGCCGAAATCAGGAAGTACCTCGCCGAGGGCCTCATCACCTGGGAGCGCGTGGAGTACAGCGTTAAAAAAATCCTGCGTGCCAAATACCGCCTGGGGTTGGCCAGCTTTGCCCCCATCTCCACTGACAGTATCCTGGAGGAGCTGAATTCCCCCGCTGCCATCGCCCTCAAGCGGGAGCTCACTGCCAATGCCCTCACTCTAGTGCGCAATAAGGACAGCCTCATACCTTTCCAGGAATTGGAAGGCCTCAAGCTGGCCTCCCTCAGCATCGGCGCCAGCCGGCAAACTGCTTTCCAGGAAAGGCTACAGGCCTACAAGCGCATGACGAGCCTGCAAGTGGGCAAAGACATCTCAGCTACCAAGAGCCGGGAATTAAAACAACAGTTGAAAGGCGCCGATGCCGTCATCGTCGGCCTGCACAACATGAACAACAAGCCCAGCGAAAACTGGGGCATTTCCGCCAGCACACTCCAATTCCTGCGCGAACTCAGCCAGGAAACCCGCGTGGTGCTGACCGTATTTGGCAACCCCTACAGCCTTAAGCATTTCGACGACATGGAATGGGTGCTGGAGGCTTATGATGAAGGCCCCATCACCCAGGACCTGGCCGCCCAGGCCCTCTTCGGCGCCATCGCCCTGCGCGGGCGACTGCCATTGGCCGCCTCCGAGCGCAGCGCCTTTGAGAGCGGCGTTTTCACTAAAAAAACCTTCCGCCTGGGCTACGCCCCACCAGCTTCGATGAGGTTGGACAGCGCCACGCTATACCAAATTGATGCCCTTGCCCAGCAGGCTATCGACAACAAGGCTACCCCTGGCGGAGTGATCCTAATCGCTAAAGACGGGCAAGTCGTCTTTGAAAAAGCTTACGGGCACCATACCTACAACCAGCAGCAGCCCGTGCGCACCGACGACTTGTACGACCTGGCTTCCCTTACTAAAATCACCGCCGCCACCCTGGCGGTGATGAAGCTCTACGAAGCGGGCATCATCAGCCTGGATACGCCCATCGTGCGCTACCTGCCAGAGCTGGAAGGCACCAACAAAGCGGGGCTGATCCTGCGCGATATCATGGCCCACCGGGCGGGGCTGGAAAACTGGATCCCCTTTTACAAACAAACGATGACGACGCAGCGCCGCCGCACCGTGCAAAAACCAGGCTACTATAAACCAGCCCCAGTGCCAGGCTATACCATCCCCGTTGCCAGCAGCCTCTATCTTAAAGACGCCTTCTCCACGGAGATATGGCGAGCGATCTTCGACTCCAAGCTGAGCAGCAGCAAAGGCTATGAATACAGCGACCTGGGCTTTTACCTCATCGCCCGCATGGTGGAAAAGCTCAGCGGCCAGCCCCTCGACCTTTACCTCGACCAGCATTTCTATCGCCCGCTAGGCTTGGAGACCGCTACGTTCAAACCTTGGCAGCGCTTCCCCATTAGCCGCATCGTGCCTACGGAGAAGGACAATTACTTCCGCCTACAAACCGTGCACGGCTATGTACATGACATGGGCGCGGCCATGCTGGGCGGCGTCAGTGGCCATGCTGGGCTTTTTGGTACGGCTAAAGACGTAGCTATTATCATGCAATTACTCCTTAATGAGGGGCAGTACGGCGGGCAACAATTCCTCCAGCCGGCTACCATCCGCGAGTTTGCAACCCGCCACCCCAAGGAAACCCGGCGCGGGCTCGGCTTTGACATGCGGCAGCTCAACCCGCAACGCTGGCAAAACCTGCCCCCCGCTGCTTCGGTTAAAACCTTTGGCCATACCGCCTTTACTGGCGCCTGCGCCTGGGCCGACCCGGAACAGAAACTGGTCTATGTCTTCCTCTCCAACCGCACTTACCCTTCTATGAACAACTATAAACTGAACAAACTCCGCACGCGCGACCGCATCCTGGAGACCATCTACGAAGCCATTGATAATTTCCCGGCTTTTGGGCTGGAGCACGAGTTGGGGGAGTTGGTGCAGAACTAAGGCACAACAACTAGTGTCCCATGAATGAAGTTGTTGAACATTAAGCCGCCGCCATTTCGCCGCCAGGCAAGG
>CAYSPJ010000189.1:0-2566 GCA_964432875.1 uncultured Phaeodactylibacter sp.
AAAGGTTAAAGGTTAAAGGTTAAAGGTTAAAGGTTAAAGGTTAAAGGTTAAAGGGGGGCGATTAATCGCGCTCGCAAAACGCCATCAACTCGCGGTAGATATCGCTTTGCCGCAGCAACTGCGGATTGCCCAGCAGCACCACATGCTCGCGGGCGCGGGTGAGCGCCACGTTCAGCTTGCGGTCCACGCCCTCATCGGAAAGCGAAGATAAAGACGCCAGTTGGCTCAGCGAGTTGGTGCAGAGCGAGATGAGGATGATATCGCGCACGCCGCCCTGATAGCGCTCTACCGTATCGATGGTGAGTATATCCAAAGGTGCCTGCCGCGCTTCCAGTACGCTGCGGATCTGGGCGATCTGGGCCCGATACGGCGTAATGATGCCGATGCTGTGCCCCGCCAGCGGCATGCCGTTGCTGGCATAGATGCGCTGGAAGGCCTCCACCAACTCGCCGATGAGCTGGGCTTCGTGGCGGTTGGTCTTCTGAGTGGTGCTCTCCTCGTCGGGCGGGGTAGGTAAAAAGAGCAGTCGGCGGCTCAAGAGCTGCGCCACCAGCGTGTTGGCCTCCTCCTCGGTTTCGGCAGGGCGGTAAGGCAGCGGCTGCACCTGTTTGAGGTGAGCGGGCAGGCTGGCGGGCAGGATTTTCAGCGAGCCATCGTAGAAAAAGCGGTTGGGGAAGGCCATGATATCCTGGTGCATGCGCCCCTGATGGCTCAGTTGGGCGTAGGCGTGATCCCAGCCGAACTCGATGCAGCGCTTGTAAAGGCGCTCAAAGAAAGAATTGCGCAAGTTGCTCAGGCCGATGCCCTGGAGCTGATCGTCGTGCACCATGGAAGCCTCGGCGTCTTGCGCCACCACGGCCGGCAGCTGCTTGTGGTCGCCGATGAGGATGAAGCGCTCGAACTCGGGCAGCAGGCCGGCCAGCATAGGCTCCAGGATTTGCGAGGCCTCGTCGATGATGACGCGGTCGAAGCGCTTGAGCTTGAGCAATTCTGGTTTGCTGGCCACCGAAGCCAGGGTGCCGACCACGATGCGGTGGCGGTCGATGATGTCTTTGAGCTCTTGCCGGTTGGCGGCCTGCTCGGTCTTGGCGGCCAGCAACTGTTCCTGAAAGCGCGGTGCGGTGGCATAGCGCGAGCCGATGCGCAGGTAGTGGCGGCGGATGTCCTGGCGCACCCCTTCCAGGGCGTCGCAGATCTCGTCCACCGCCCGATTGGTGTAAGCGAGCAAGAGGAGGTTTTCGTTGGTATTGTCCAGCAAGAAGCGCACCAGGTGCTTGAGCATCATGCTGGTCTTGCCGGTGCCGGGCGGGCCCCAGAGGAGGAAGTAATCCTCAGCGGCGAGGGCCTGGCAGAAGATGTCCTGCTGCTCGGGCGTCAGCTCGGCGGGCACGGCGATCTCCTCGGCCTGGCCCTCGCGGGGCGGGCGCAGGCCCAGCAGCAGCTGCTGCTTGTCTTTGGGGCAGTTGGCGAAAGCGTAGAGGCTGCGGTACATGCCGTTGAAGCTGCTGTCCAGCAGATCGTGCTCCAGGTTCCAGAACTCGAACTGCTCGAAGATAGCGCTGTTGAACTGGCGCGAGCGCAGGCGCAGCACCACCCGCTCGTTGTCCAGCTCGATGATGGTGCATTTGAAGACCTGGTTGAGCAGGGCGGCCTCCTGCTGTTCCTGATAGGGGTAGAGCACGGCGATGTCGCCCTGGCGGAAATTGGCCAGGGGGTTGGTGAATTCCGTTTTCGCGAAAGCGAGCAGGGGCTCCTCCTCCCCTGCCTTGTTGTCCAGCAGGCGCAGGTGGCTGATGATGTCGTAGCTATCCTGTTTTTCCGCGTAAGTATTGAGCCAGATGGCAGCCAGGCCGTTGGCGTTTTCCAGCCCCTGGATGCCCGTCTTGGCAAGCTTGTGCTCGCGGGCGATGAAGCCGGAAAAGGCGATGAAGTAGCGCTGGGCCAGCTCGTCGAGGCGGCCGAAGGACTGGGTGAACTGCTCGAAATTGCGCAGCAGGAAGCCCTTGAGCGAGGGATGGCGGGCGGGGTCGAGCTTGCCGAACAGACGGCGGCCCTGCTCCAGCAGATCGCCCGCGCCGGGCTGCCCTAAGCCCGCCAGTAGCCACTCGATGGCCACCAGTTGGTTGCGCACCTGCAGGGCTTCGTATTGCTGGGCTTTGATGCGGGGGGCAAAGCGCAGCGGCTTGTCGTCTTCGCCCGAGTAGAGGATATAGCTGGCCGGGTCGGCTTCCTTGCCGAAAGCGGAGCGCACCAGCAAGTCGTAAAGCAAGGTCTGCACAAAGTGGGGCGCGCTCTGGCCATAGATATTGGGCATGAAAGGCTTGGCGCTCTTCAGCTCCACGATGGCCGCCTTAGGCTGGCCGCGGTAGAGCACGTCGAGCCGCCCCTGCAAGCCGTAAGTCTCGGAGTAAAAGCTCGGCTCCAGGTAGCAGGACTGGGGGTCGATCTCCTGCTCGGCAAAGCCGCGGGCGACCATCTGCTTGAGGTTGAGGAAATGCTTCTGCGAGCGCTGCATGATCTCCTTGATCTCGCGGTCTTCGAAGAGGCAGAAAGCCAGGGGGTTGAG
>CAYSPJ010000189.1:2666-7530 GCA_964432875.1 uncultured Phaeodactylibacter sp.
TTGTACTGTACCCGGATGGCGGCCTCGGGCTGCTCTTCATCGCGTACCAGCAACTGGCTGTTGCCCTCGTCGTCGCTCAGGGCAACCACCCGCGCCTTGGCTTTGAACTCCCTGGCGGCGATGGGGCGCATCTCCGCCGGCCAGCGCGGGGGCAGCAACGGCTCCAGCGACTCGGGAACGGGCTGATCGAGCAGGGCTTCGACGACCTGGGCCAACACTTTCAACCCCAGGGCCGCCGCCGCAGCCCCATCCCCGGGCCGCCCCTGCAAAAGCTCCACGGCTTGCTTGCGGAAGGCATGGATGTAATATTGCAGCGCCTTGTCCACCCCCGCCCGATGGCACACGTAGGCGATGCGCGCAAAGAGGGTGGAAAACTGCAGCCGCTCGCGCCGCGTCAGCTCGATAAACAACAGGCCAAGCAGGCGGTAGAGGGCTTCTGCCTTGCCTGCCTCGCTCAGCTCTTCGTTCCGGCCGATTTTTTCCACTTCCCGGAAAAATAGCTCGGCCAGGGCCGCCTTGTTGGTCGGTTCAATCATACGGGGCGAAAATAGGGATTTTTTGGGGAAGTTTCGCTTTTTCGACCTCACTGCCGACCAGCAACTTTAAGGTGTTGCCATAGGGAAGTGGCTGCCGCACTGGAGCTGTAAGACCTCCCCCTCCCTACCCCATTGTCCTTCAATGCCTTACCCCAAACCAATACCCCTCCTGGCAAAAAAGTGCTGCCCCTGACCATGTGCCTGGTACAGCTATGATGCGGGTGAGCATTTTGCACAAGCACCTCCCACGCCCGACTACACCCCAAACACCACCAGCTCCCCATCCAGCACCACCCGATAATGGATCACTGGCGGCCAGGCAGGAGGGCGCATGGCGCTTTCCCATTGGCGGAGCTCCTGCTGTAGCCCTTCCAGGATAGCCTGAGCTTCGTGGGCGCGGTTTTCCTGCTCAGCCGGGTCGGCTTGCAGGTCGTATAGCCAGATGATTTTACGGTGGTCATCGATGATAGCCTTATAGTGGCCCAGGCGGACTGCCCGGTTGAAGCCAGCGCGCCAGAACAGAGGCGGCACCGGCGGGAAGGGTGCCGCACCGGCGAGGGCAGGCAGGAGGTTTTGCCCATCCAGGCGGTCAGTTGCGTCGGCACCGCCGGCAGCGGCGATGGTGGCGCCAATATCCAGGTGGCTCGAAGGGCGCGCCACGGCCTGCCCGGCAGGGATCGTACCCGGCCAGGAAATGAATAGCGGCACGTTGATGCCACCCTCGAAGAAACTGAATTTGCCGCCTTTATGCGGAGCAGTATCCAGGTGGCCATTGTAGGCGGCCACGCCGTTGTCGCTAGTAAAGATAATCAAGGTATTTTCCAGTAGCCCCTGCTCTTGCAAGCAGGCCACGACCCGCCCCACAGCCCTATCCAAGGATTGGACCATCGCCGCATAGACCCGTTGATGGTGGTTGTCGATATGGCTGAGCTGGCCGTATAAATCCCGGGGCGCTTGCCAGGGGGCATGGGGCGCACTAAAGCTGAGCAGGGCAAAAAACGGTTTTTCTTCCTGCGCCTGCATAAAGCCCATGGCTTCCTCGGCGATGGCATCGGTGAGGTAGCGGCTTTCCTGCACGGGCACTTCTCCACGCAAGATGGCCCGCGAGCCGTGCCTTTTTTTCCACTGCACCTTATCGGCGAAGAGCGGCACTGGGGCATTCTCCACCTCGGGGCTCCGCGGAGGGGCATAGAGCGAATAGGCTTCCAGAAAACCGTAATACTGTTCGAACCCATGGCGCAACGGATGGTGCTGAGGGGCATAGCCAAGGTGCCATTTGCCAAATAAGCCGGTGCGGTAACCCTGTTCTTGCAGCCGTTCCGCCAGGGTAAAAGCTTCCTCGGGTATGCCGTGGCGGCGAGCCGCCTTTTTGGAGGGCACCCTTTGTTCTGCTGCCGGCACCCAGCCATCGCGGGCCATGATCTGCCGGGCAAACCAGCGTTGCAGCTTATTGCGCGGATAGCGCTGGTGAGGCTGGAAATCGTATCCCCATCGCTGCTGGTATTGCCCGCTGAGCAAGGCTAAGCGCGAAGGGCTGCACACGGCCGCCATGGCATATCCCTGCTCAAACTGAGCCCCGCTGCGCGCCAGGCGGTCCAGATGCGGCGTCTCGGCCAACTGCCCGCCGTAAACCGATAGATCGTACTTGCCTAAATCATCGGCCAGGATTAGCACGATATTGGGGCGCGCCGAGGGCTGGGCGTGCACTGCCGCGTAAGCGCAAAAAACCAGCATCAGTGCCAGGGTTTGCCGGAAGGTGAAAAGGTCAGCCATGGAATTTGGAATAAAGCTCTTAGAAAATGGGCCATGCGCTACTCCTAGCTCAATGGCCGCCACAAATATAGGTATTTGCATAACTATTTTAGTGCCTGTCTTGATAGCCCGATAAGGGTGCCGAAGTGGGTTACAACGCCCCCAACTACTTCTCGCGCTGCTACCTTAAAGTATACGGGCAAGCTCCCAGGGCCGACCGTCAGGGCTGATTGTAGCCCAGAAACAATCCGCCCTTCGCCCATTTTGTCATTGTCATGGGCCACTATCAACAGCCCCCCCGTGTAATTGAACATTTGTGCTAACATCCTGAACATCTGTGCGGCACTGTCCCCGCCCTTTATTCTAATTTTGTGGGTACCCAGATAGATAAACACATCTTATCACTCCAAAAAAACTAAACTTGAGGATGCGGCGGGTCATAACAACCCGCCGCTTTTTTTGGCACGTACTTATAGCTGTCTCTCGGACGGCTGCCTTTCGCTGGCCCCACCAATCCTCGATGAATCACTACCCTACCCTTTGACCAAGTCCGCCACCGCCCGGATCCAGCGCGGATCATCATTCAGGCTCGGCACCAAATCCACTTTTTCGCCGCCCATCTCCTCAAATTCCTCCTGGTATTCCGTACCGATTTCGATGATCGTCTCCAGGCAGTCTGCGACGAAAGCCGGGCTGAAGACCAGAAGGCGCTTGGCGCCAGCTTCTGCCTGCGCTTCAATGATTTTAGCGGTATAGGGCTTAGCCCACTCCTCAGGGCCCAGGCGGCTTTGGAAAGAAGTGGTGTAGCGCTCCGGCGACAAGCCGAGCTCGGCGGCGATGGCGCGGGTAGTGGCATGACATTGAGCAGAATAGCAAAATTGATTGACTGCCGAAAGTTGCTGGCAACAGCCCTCTTTGCGCTGGCAGTGGGTGCCGCTGATATCCCCATTGCGCAGTTGACGGGCAGGCAGGCCGTGATAGCTGAAAATAATATGGTCGTAAGCATCCAGGTCGAACTGCCGGGCGTTGTCGGCGAAAAGCTGGATCATCGGCTCGTGGTCGTAGTAGGAATTGACGAAGCGCAGGTTGGGGATAACCTCAGCCTTTGATAAAACCCGCATCACCTCTTCATGCACCGAGCCAGTCGTCGCCGAGGCATATTGCGGGAAGAGGGGGAACACGATGATATCCGAGACCTGTTGCCGCAGCAGCTTATCCACTGCCGATTCGATGGAAGGGTTTTGGTAGCGCATCGCCAGTTCCACGCTATACTCCTCGCCCAGGGCATCCTGTACCCCGGCGGCCAGGCGCTCCCCATATACTTTCAGGGGAGAGCCTTCGGGCGTCCACAGCATTTTATAGAGCTTGGAAGAGCTACCCGAGCGGAAAGGCACGATAATGCCACGTACCAGCAGGGTGCGCGCCAACCAGTTGTAATCCACCACGCGGGCGTCCATCAAGAATTGAGAGAGATAGCGATAGACATCGCCCCGCTGCGGCGAATCAGGGGTGCCGAGGTTGACGAGAAGTACGCCAGTTTTTCCAAATGCTTTCATGGTAGTGTCATTATGATTACTTGCCTGACTTTAACCACGCAAGCCGCGCTAAGTTCAATATCGTATGGTAGAATTGTCGAATCGTAAGCCTGCACAAACAGCAGCTGGGGCCCGTCAAGTGGAGAAAACAAAACAGGTGTCGTTGAGATATACTCACAAAAAGGCCTAATTTTGCCGCTCACTCAAAGCAACACCAAAATGGAACAACCACTCATCCTGGTAACCAATGATGACGGCATCACGGCCCCGGGCATCCGCACCTTGGTAGAAGCAGCCCGCCAACTCGGTAAAGTCGTCGTGGTAGCGCCCGACTCCCCCCAATCCGGCATGGGTCATGCCATTACCGTCCACGCCCCCATCCGGTTGCACCCGGTGGAGGTCTTCGAAGGCATCGAATCCTATGAATGTTCTGGCACGCCGGCCGACTGTGTGAAGCTGGCGCGCCACGTGGTGCTAAAAGGGCGCAAACCCGCCCTCTGCGTGTCTGGCATCAACCACGGCTCCAATGCATCCATCAACATCATCTATTCCGGTACTATGTCAGCAGCAATGGAGGCTTCGCTGGAAGGCATCCCCTCTATCGGCTTTTCCCTGCTGGATTATTCGCACCAGGCAGATTTCAACCCCAGCCGCCCTTTCGTCAAGCAGCTCATGGAATGGGTACTGGCGCACGGCATGGAGGAAGGCAGCCTGTGGAACGTCAACATCCCCAATCTGCCTGCCGAACGGATCAAAGGCATTAAAGCCTGCCGCCAGGCTGATGCGCGCTGGGTAGAAGATTTCACCGAGGCAGTCGACCCCCGCGGCCAACGTTATTTCTGGCTCACCGGCCGTTTTGAAGACAACGACCCCCGCGAGGATACGGACATCAAAGCCCTGGAAGCAGGCTACATCTCGGTAGTGCCTTCAATGCATGATTTGACCAACCACCAGGCGCTGAAACGGCTGAAAGCCAATGGGCTGGTGGCAAAATGAGCAAAGGGGGCTGCCCTGCATAGCCATCCGGTTAAGCCATAAATA
>CAYSPJ010000190.1:0-7518 GCA_964432875.1 uncultured Phaeodactylibacter sp.
ACTATTATCCGGTAAAAATACGCGCTCATAGCGACTTTTCCGACAAAATATAAAACTTTAACACTGTTAAAATCGAAAAACATGCCGCCGCCGGAGGCTACTCCCACTTCTCCTCGTCATGCTCCACCAGGTAGGTGCTCTTGCCCGTCTGCCGCGGCGCCCAGATGGTGAAATAGCGCGCCTGGCGCACCATATCGAGCCCCCGCGCGATCTGCGGCAGGCGCTCGATGGTGTAGTGCTCGGCGGGTATGTTCGGCCCTGATGTATTGAATCGTCTCATCGTCCGTCGGAGTTTGCTGGCAAAGCTACGGAATTTTGGGCGGTTTTCACTTCCCCTTCCCTCGCCATATCAACCTGCTGCATCCTCACCGCGCTACCACCAGCCGCGCCACCCGCCGCTCCCCCCTGGCCTCCACGAACAAGCTGTACCAGCCAGCCGGCAGCCCCCGTACGCTCAGCTCCGCCTCGCCCGCCGACAAGCGCAGCGGCGCGCGCAGCACCTCCCGGCCCGCAGCATCGCGCAGCACCGCCTGGCCCTCTGCCGGGGCGATGCCCTGCCACGACAGCCGCGCCACATCTTGGGCGGGGTTGGGGTAGAGCAGCAGGCCGCCTTCCTCTGCGGGCGGCTCGACCGTGCCCACTGGCGCGGTGCACGGCTCGGAAGGCTCGCCGAGCGCGCCCAAGCGGTAGTTCGGGAAGGTAGCCACCCCGCCTAAGTTCACACCCCAAGGGAGATGGATATCATTCTGCACCACTTCGCAGCCCAGACCCTTACGATCTGGATGGCGGATGACGTGGATAGTGCGGCAAGACGGGCAAAACAGGTACAACTGGCAGTCCGGCCCCAATTGCATCAAGTAAAAATGCGTGGGGATGGGGTCCGCATAGCCGTCGTACTCCGCCACCAACACCCGGCTGCCCTCCACGTCCTCCGCCCAGAGGTCGTACTGGTACAACTGCAGCGGGATGCTTGCATACAGGTAACGCCCGCTGGGGGAAAAAGCCACCCCCGCCATAGAGCCTACTTCGGAAGCTATGGGGTAAAAGCGCGGATTGCTGAACGCCCCCGTCTCCCGGTCGAAGTCCAAGAGCTGTACGCCAGCCCGGTTCGTATTGTGTGCGAACAAAGCCCCGTCAGCGGAGAATGCAATCTGCGAAAAAAGAATGCCCTCTTCCCGCTCAAAGCCGATGTGCTGCTCCTCGTACAGCTCTACCCCCTCTTCCGTCGCCAAGAACTTGAAGTAGCCGTTGCCGTAGCGCATGATACTGACGATCCACCAATCGCGCCCATTGGCGTGCTTGACCGCAGTCAGATTGTCAATATTGATGAGGTTCGGGGGGCAGTTTGCTACCAAGGGCACGTTCTTCTCGACCACCCGACCCAGCCCCCCGTTGCCCTGCATGTCTATTTTGGTGTAGTACAGGATGCAATTGGTGGGAAATGCACTACCCTCCGGGTACTCCTTGCCGATGTGAAAAAGGTAATAATAGCGATTGCTGTTGGGCATCGGCAGCGCCATACAGCTTTGACGACCAGCAGAGTAACCTGGACTGACTTGCGAATAATGACAATGCTCATCATGCACTGGCCCAGGAGTCAAATTATCCCCATTCTCCATCAAATGAAAGCTGGCGTCATGTACTTCACATCCATTGGTGAAGAAAATCAGTTCGCCCCCGGCATCGCTCATCACGGCTACACTGCTCCAGGTCGTGAGCCGCACACTGTCCGGCACACTTATCGTGGGCGGGGCGGTTCTGAAGTCCATTATGGAGGTTTCACCCAGCCCGTTGTTGGGGAAAAAGTTCTCGATGAACATCCAGTTATAGTCATGTTTCTGCCCGCAGAGCGCCAAGGGCGTCAGGAGTATTGCAACTATATATTGTGATTTCATTTTCTTTTTTTTGCAAGCGAGATGAAGCGAGCAGCTGCCCGGCCGGGCAGCTGCTCAACTGTTTCTAGCGGGCTATGACTAGCCGTGCGATTTTCCGGTCGCCTCCTGCCTGCAGCAGCAAGCTATACCAGCCGTTGGGGAGCTGGCTGAAGTCCGCTTCGCCTCGCCCGTCGAAGAGCCGCAATTCGGCTTCCAGTACAGGTACCCCTAAGGCATTGTAAACCGTCAGGTGCGCTGATTCGGCTTTTTCCCAACCTGAATTGATGGTCGCCCAATCGCGAGCAGGGTTGGGGAAGACTTCCGCCATGAAGGGGGGCTGGGCGGGCGCCAGCAGCAGATCGGGCTCGAGGCTGCAGAGCGCCGCGTCGTCGTAGGCGGCATCCGGGTCGATGCGGAAATAAAGGCTGCGGGCCAGGAAGATGGCGTCGCTTCCCTTCAGGTGGCATTGATCGGCGATGGCTTGCAGTTGCGCTATCTGCGCGCTCGAGTATGGCTTGCCTTGGTGATTTTTATTGCAGCCTGCCAACACATCCGACGGCTCGAAGGAGACCTCCAGGTCGAATGGGCAGCTCGCAACGGCTGGCAACGCGCACATCCCGCTAAGCATGGCAATGGCCAGAAAACTGGCTAAACGTGAAAAGCCGCTTTTGCGGGGGGGGGAGGAAAAAATAGCCATAATAGGATTATTTAGAGCGTAAAGAAATCGCGTTAGAGCGTGAGCATGGCCTCTTGATGTTTCCAAAGATACGTCAAACAATGCAAAGGCACAAGGCCAGGGCAGCGTTTGAAGCGCTTTTAGCGACAATGCGACAAATTTAATAAAGCTGAAAGCGGACCTCCATCAGAGGCCGACGTGGGATGAGTTGGGCCCCATCCTTATCCTGTCGAATTCGCAGAGGGGGGTATCCCATAGGCTGATCCTCTCAAGCAGCCTGGCTAGTGTCTGTCTTTATAGACCGTTGGCCGCCATAGGGCTGTGCAATTGGCAATTGGCAATTGGCAATTGGCAATTGGCAATTGGCAATTGGCAATTGGCAATCGGCAAGGCAAATCGAGAAAAGCCCAAAAGCTTGCCTGTATCATTAGGAATACTTGTTTTTGGCAGGTCGAAAGCTGGAACGCACGGCGACCAACACGGCGCAGCCGGCAATGCCCCCTACGTCAGCACTGCGGCTGCACTTGGCCGATAAACGCGGCGCCCTACCGCCCGCGCGCGCGCGCAATCCAGCGGAAGCCCAGGAAAACCAAGATGCAGAAGCCCATCAGCAGCCACCATAGGGTTGGGAAGCCGAGGCCATCGGCTACTTGCAAGCCGAAATTGGGGGCGATGATGTGCGAAAGGGAGTACATCATGGTGAATAGCGCCATATACTGGCCGCGGTTTTTATCGGTGGTGAAATCCAGGGCGATGGTGGCCATGAAAGGCAAACAGAGCATCTCGCCGATGGTGATGAAGGCCATGAAGCCGAAAGCGACCCCAAAGAACGGGCCGAAAAGATTGAAGAGCAGATAAGAAAAGCCGATGAGCAAAGTACCGATGCTGACGATGTGCCACTTCTTAAAGCGGTTTTCTATGAAGTAGATCAGCGGCATCTCCGTCAGGGCGATCAATAAGCCATTGAGGCCGATGAGCCGGCCGATCCAATCCTCATCCAAGCCGACTTCTTGTTTGAAAAAGACTGGCACCGTCGAGAACATTTGCATGAAAGCGACGGCATTGAGCAGCACCAGCAGCAGGAAAAAGAGGTAAGCGCGGTCGCGGTAAGCCGAAACCGCCAGCAGTGCGCCAGGCACGCTATCGGCAGCCCCCTCTCGCGGGCGCATGCGGTAGGGCAAAGCCAGGCGGAAGAATATCGCTGCCGAGATGCAGGTGAGGCCATCGGCCCAAAACAGCCACTGATACCCCAGCTTGGCAGCCAGCAAGCCCCCGACGGCGGGCCCGACCGCCCAGCCCAGGTTGATAGCCATGCGCAGCAGGCCTAAGGCCCGCGTGCGGTTTTCCGGGCGGCTGTAGGCGGCTACGGCCGTGAAATTTGCCGGCTGGAAAGCATCGGCGATGGTGCTGACCAGAAAAATCACCCCGGCAATAGCCCAGATGCTCTCGGCATAACCCAGGGTAATAAAGGCAAACCCGCTCAAAAATAAAGACCAGAACTGCACCCGGTAAAAACCGATGCGGTCGGTGAGCCGCCCGCCCAGGAAAGCGCCCAGCACCGAGCCAGCTCCGAAAGCGCTCATCACCCAACCCGCCTGGGCCAGGCTATAGCCCTTCACCTGGGTCAGATAGACCGTCATAAAAGGGATGACCATGGTGCCGCTGCGGTTGATGAACATCACGGCGGATAATAGCCAAACTTCCCGCGAAAAACCGCTGAAAGATTTGCGATAAACGGATACGGCCTTGCCAAGCATCGGGTGTTCTTTTGGATTTTACCTCTGCCCTTGTCAAGCAGGTATTTTATACGCGCTAAAACTACAATTTTTGCTTTCTAATTCCCCGCATCGGCTATTATTGGCACTTGATGATGATTTTTCGTCCCTGTTGCTGCCCAAAGGGTATTTTCTACCCTCTCCTTTGCCGCATTGTATGAGCAAAAGGCAGTGCCATCAATAGAAGAAAAAATCGGAGAAAATATTAGCTCGGGCTAGGCGTCTATCGATGAAACCAAGCTACTTTGTTGAGAAAGCCCAATCGGCTCATGTTGCACCAGGGCAGCCCTAATCGTCTATTGATTAAGGATTTCATCTGGAGATGTTGCGACACGCTCCATGAAGCGGCGATATTCTTGCTTGGAAAACTGATCAAAGTAGTGCGGTTTTAAAAAACGCTGCAGTTCAGCTAATTGTGGCTCGCCCTCGAAATCGCGTACGTGTTCATAGTAACCCTTCACATGCAGGAAGAGCGTTTGGGCCTGGCCTGTGGGCGGCGCCATAGCCTTGAAGCGCATGTCAGTATATTCACCCGTTTGCAGTTGCCGGAGGTAGGTGTCGTCATCATGGGCAAGAGCCTTCAGTTGGGGCCTGCCGCGTTGATCCTTGGCCGATAGGGCCGGTAGCGTCAGTACTTCCATGCCCGTGTTTTCGGAGAAGTCCATGGCGGCATAATCCACTTCCCAAAAGCGGTAGCCCGTTTCCAGGCGGAGTTCTACAATTTCCCCCTGGAGCATAGCTGGATCGAGCGGCAGTACCATGTCGCGCCAACCCAGCGGCCCGGTCAGCGGCAATCTGCCGGCCAACCGCCATTGTCCAGCAGCATCCTTTACCCATACAGCAAGAGGGAAATCTTGATCGTTTTGCCGGTCTACACGGGTTTCGCGGGGCAGGGCCTCCTGTTGGCGTATCCATTCGGGCCAAGCCGTACCCCACTTTTCAGCGAAGCTGCCGAAGAGGTAGTCAAACCAAAGGGAGTTTTTGGCGCGAAGCACCAACTTGGCCGCTGTCGCGCCGCTTGGGCGGGAAAATTGCAGGTGTAGGAAATTGCTGGCAGCCTTCTCCTCATCAAAAAAGAAAGCCTGCCCGTCTTTCTGACTGGTGAGGGCAGACACATCGGCGCCTGATGCGGAAGCTGCCGTGAGCGGCAGTTGCGGATCGGCGATGAGTTGCGCCCTGCCTTGCGGATCAAAAAGCGCCTGAGTGCCTTGCTCATGGCGGATGGCTTGTATTTCGGCCAGATTCACGAACTGCATCTCTTGGAGCTCGTTGGCAATGCGCAGGCGATATTCGCCTTTTACCGGTTGCAAAAGCGGCATGGGCAGATGATCAGCACGCTCCAGGTTGCGCAGCACCGCACCGCTGTAGATCTCCCCTTGGAAAATGTAGTTGTTTCCATCGAAAACATAGACGTATGGGCAGGAAGATTTGACTGCAGCAAGAATAATCGACAAGAGTATAATCATTCCCAGTCCGGTCATAACACCATCCAAATAAGTCTTGCCCCCATCCTTTTTGAGCACGCGCACTTCTTTAAAAGCAGCTGTGGGAAGTTGCACCTCTCCCGCTGCCAAGCCTGGCGTATATTCCAGCAGATAAAAATGTACTTCCTGTACGACGGCACCTTCTTTGCCAGCATTGTACTGCTTCTTCCTGCCTGGATAATAAATGGGCTTGTTTCCATAGAGCGTATCCCATCCCAGGGTATCCCCTGGAAGTTGATCGGCAAGCCGCGGGGTGATCGACGTTGGCGCATTAGCATCAACCAATTTCATAGAAACGGATTGACTTTCTCCCGCCCCAGAAACGGCAAGCGATTTCAACAGATAAACCTCATCTTGGTGATGCAGGTAAATGAACTTCTTGTTTTGCTCGGCTGCAACAGCGGGAATATGCCCTGGCCCTTTTACAGATACTTTATAGTAACTGCAGGCAATGGTGTAAAACACCATCAGCCCGCACAGCAAAGCCGTGATAAAACGGCGCAGGGGAACGGAGGTGCGTATCCTTTTCATGGGGTTAGATTTGGGGAATAAATAATCGCCCGATGGGCGATACAATTTAGAATTGACCTCCATAATCCACAATGATGAAAATCATTATTCGAGTACTTTTTTGCTTTTTTTGCCTGCCAATCAATATCTTTGCCAGAGTAGCATCGGGCAACCCTACACCATTAATGAGGCTGCCATGGATAGATTTGGCGACTATGCTCAGCAATGGTTGCCCCATGCCACAGAAGAGTAGATTTTTAAAACTTAACGATAACCAAAAAAGATTGACTATGCTCAAAGAATTTAAAGACTTTATCATGCGCGGCAACGTGCTGGAACTGGCCGTGGCCGTCATCATCGCTGGCGCCTTTGGTGCCGTAGTGGCGTCCTTCACCAACGACGTCATCATGCCGCCCATCGGCATGGCCCTTGGCGGCGTGGATTTCACCGCCCTCGCCATCACGCTGAAGGAAGCCCAACTGGATGCCAGCGGCGCCGTCGTGGCCGATGCCGTGCAAATCCGCTACGGCGCATTCGTGCAAAAGGTGATTGACTTTGTCATCATCGCTTTCATCATCTTTATGTTGGTGCGCACCTACAACCGGATGCAAGACCGCCTCAAGAAGCAAGAAGAAGCTCCAGCCGTACCTGCACCACCTCCCGGCCCTACCGCCGAAGAGCTGCTGGCCGAAATCCGCGATCTGCTGAAGAAGCAGTAGGGCTTAGGCTAAAAATATACAGTTCGTCTGAGCCGCTGGCCCCGAGAGTAGGGCCAGCGGCTTGTTTTTTAGGACAAAAACCTTCTGTAACCCAGATCACCAGCAAATTCCCCAGACCTCCTTTTCTTTGCAGGAAATTAAAACAACTGATGCTGACTACGATAAAAGCACTCCTGGGCCTGGGCCCCAAAGCCGATTACAAAGCCTTGAAAGCGCAAGGCGCCCTCATCATCGACGTGCGCACGCCGGAAGAATTTCGCGCTGGCCACCTCAAGGGTGCCACCAACATCCCCCTCGACCGGATCCGCGGGGAGATCGCCCGTTTCCAGAAGAAGCAAAAACCAGTGATTTTGTACTGCCGCTCTGGCAACCGCAGCGGTATGGCCGCCTCGATGCTGCGCAAAGCCGGTATCGAGGCCTACAACGCTGGCAGCCTGGGTGCCATCCGGCGGGCATTGGAGTAAGTGGTGTATAACGAAG
>CAYSPJ010000191.1:0-5211 GCA_964432875.1 uncultured Phaeodactylibacter sp.
ATCCTGTACCTCCGGCGCTACCAGCCCTGCCTCTGCTGCCATGGCAAGCGCAAGCTGGATGGGCTGGAAACCTACACCAAGCTCGAATTCAAGGCGCGCGACTGCTACGCCTGTGGTGGTCAGGGCTTTGCGCTGCCAGCGCATCGCATGTACAAGCTGGGGCAGCGCATGCACCAGCTCCGGAAAACTTGCCGCTTACAGCTGCTCCAGCTCATGAGCGCGCGCGCTGCCTACGAGCACCACTTCCAGTACAACCCCGCTACGATTACCGACGCTTTGTTGCGATCCCATCTGCAAAGCCTCGAAACAGCCGAAGCCAAGCACCACCTGCTGCTGATGAAGCTGAACTTCTACCACAAGGTTGAACGCCAGGCTTTCATCTACCTGTACCGCCTGGACCAAACCAAACGCACGGCAGCTTTCCAGAAAAGCCTCAATCCGCTGCCCCGCCAGGAAGAATCCGAACTCTCGGCAGCCCATCGCATCAGCGACGAACTCCAGGAATGTCAAGGTGACTTCCAAGCCCGCCTGGAAAACCTCCAGTCGCCCGTCCGCGCTGAGTTGGAGAGCTTCAAATTGGAATGGGAAGCAGTGGAAAAGGAATTGGAGGAGGCGGAAAAAGAATTGCAAGCAATGGAAGAAAGCGCTTGCTCACTGGAACTGAGCGGACGCTAAGGGCACTGTGAAGAGGGGACAAGCAGGACTCCACCGCCGGCCAGGCCGCGACGGTGGAGTCGCGGCTTGGCTTTTCCAGGGGACTAGCTCAACTGGCGCGGGCTAAGGCTCCTGCCCGACAACCAAGATGCAGGCGTCGAGCTTGTCATGCCATTGGGCCCGAGGGGTGGGCTCATACACGTCAAAACCAGTTTGTGATGGATTGACCAGCCCGTCAGCGAATTGGCGCTTCTGGCGTTTTTCTACGAGTGCTCGGTAGGCGGCTGGGCGGTTCGTGGTATTGGTTTTTAGCATGATAGTAGTTTTGGTGGTACGGACGGGGGCGAATGGGATGCCATCCCCTCGGGCTGGAGCTCGACTTATCACATTTTAATCCAGGATTTCAAGCGCTCTCTGTACGCTTCCCCCACCAAATAACTCTCCCCGTTGCGCAGGCTCACCTCGCCCTTGCTTATATCGATGGAGGATACCCAGTCCAGATTGACGACCGTGAAGCGGTTGATTTGCGGGAAGGTTTCCGGCAGACTCGGCAGCAGGCTTTTTAGCGTTATATTTGCGGTGTCTTGTCCTTTTTCCAAGACGATTTCTACCTTGCCGTTTCCCTTCTCTCCCGTCCGGATGCACACAATATCGGAAGCTTTGTAAAACACGATCTGCTTGCCGAAGGTGACGCCAATCCGATCCGGCCTCCTTGGGATTGGCTGCTGACGTAGGCGGAATTGCTCGATTTTGTTAAGAATCAGCGCCTCCTTTTCTACCCAGTTGCTCCAAAAAGGCTTCTGCAGCAGATGGATAACGCAGTCGCCATATTCGTTGAGCATCCGCTGAGCCAGCTCAAAATCCCGAAAGCCGGTGTTGATCACCACTGGCGGCAAAGCATGCCCCTCCTTTTTTAAACGGCGCAGCAACTTAAAGGCATCTCCTCCAATCAGCTTGATGTCTAAGAAAAGCACATCGGCAGGGGTAGATTGGATGACCTGGCAGGCGTCGTCAACTCCGACAGCTTGAGCCACAGCCGTAAAGTGGGCAGACTCGTTCAGCGCCTCGACAAGGGCGGCACGGACATCGTCCTCGTCTTCCACCACGATTGCACGTATTAAATTATTGGAAATCATAGCCATACTGTTTGGGGATTACAATATTGACCCGGGTACCAAACGCCTCTTTTTGTGTCTCTGAGGCAAAGATAAAATCTTCGTATAGGGTTTGTATCTTCAGCGCATTGTATTGGTTGTAAATGGCGGCCAGGTCGTTTACCATGACCGTGCTCGATGCCTGCCCCGCCTGCTCCCGAGCGTTTGGCCGTTGCCGACCTTGCCCGTCGTCCTCAATAGTAATGACGATGTGGTCTGCTTCTTCCCTGATTTTGATGTCCAGGCGCCCGGCTCCCTTCCGATTCCGAATGCCGTGCTCAAGAGCGTTCTCCACATGGACCTGAACCTGCATGACCAGCACCATCATGCCTTCAAGCGCCTGCAGTTGCTGGGGGGAAGGCAAAGTGATTTGAATGCGGTGCCCGAAACGGGCTTGCTGTACGACCAGGTAATCCTCCACCAGTTCGAACTCCGCTCGGAGGCTGTGATAAGACTTTCCGACACGGGAGGCCTTGGTGAGCTGCGCCACATTGGAGGCCAGCTTTTCGATGACCAGCGACATCTCCTCGTCCTTCCGATAGCGGCTCTGCAGCCAGTGGAGGGCGTTGTTGATGAAATGTGGGTTGAAAAAGTTGGCGATGGCCTGTGCCTTCAGCTGGTCTTGCTCCCGTTTGAGCTTTTGGTTTTTCAACCATCGCCAGTATTGAGCGATGAAAAGCAAGATGGACAAGACCAGAAGAAGCCCTAGCCACAAAATCACGTTTTCCTCCAGCACTTTGGGCACACGCAGCACGAGCACCAGATGATCTTGCAACAGGTTGTGCTTATAACTGTAGATTTCCAGCCGGTACTTTTGGGGCGGCAGGTAAGGGATGGCAAACCACCGTTCCCGCGTTTCCCGTGCTTGGAAAAGGGTATCGCCCCCTTTAGAGATGATCAGCACGTCGAAAAACACCTGATCCTGCAGCAAGGCATTGCCGCTGCTGCGGAAGGCGAATTCGATATTTCGCCGTCCCTTGGGCAGTTTCAGCTGCTGTCTATTTTCTGGGAGCGCTACGATCCCGTCTCCAGCTCGGAGGCTGAGCAGCTGAATGGTTTCCCGCGTAGTGTCGAAAGCCAGGCTTTGGATGGACATCCGCAGTGCGCCCTCATGCGTGCCGGCCCAAAGATACCCTCTGGAATCCACCAGCACCGCATTCTGTTCACTGCCCCCGCCGCTGATGTCGCTGCCGTAGAACAGGGAATAGGTGAGCGGCCGCAAGGGGTGTTCCCGAAAATGCTTCAGGTCAATATAATGAATGGCTCGTTCTGTGCCAGCCACTAGATAGCCCTGGTATGGAGCAAGGAAATAAACGGTAGTAGTGTCGCCTCCCGGGAGTATAATCCGGGAAGTGTGCCGAAATAAATCTTGAGCATGGTAGTCGAACCGCTCGGGCTGCGACAGGTAATAGAGCCCCCGGTTAGCGCCTAGCCAGAGGGTGCCGTTATCGTCTAGCATGGAACTCAGGATACCGAAGGCCCGAGGCTTTTCCGGCTCGAAAAGCCAGTTCGCGAAGGTATCCCGCTGTGGGTCATACAGCGCCACGCCTTCGCTATAGCGCCCTAGCCAAAGGCGCCCGCTGGCATCCTCCGTGATGGTATGTACGCGATTGATCTGCAGCCCTTTATCCCTGCCAAGGCTGCGGTACTGCAGTGGGGTGCTCAGGCTATCCAGCAGCGCCAGCTCGGAATAGCCGACGGCGAGCTGCCCATTGGTGAGCGTCCGCAGCATGAAGCCCATAAACTTGGGAGATTCAGCCGGGTAGTGCTTGAACCGCCCCTTTTCGATGGACCCGATACCGCCGCTGTTCTCGTGGAAAAACAGGATATTGCCTCGCCCGTCCGTCATGCCGCCTGGCAGGACGCGCAGCTTATGCAGGGCGGGGTCCTCTGGCCGCTGCAGGCTTTGCCCATCGAAGCGGGCGAAGCCGCTGTCGGTATAGCCGCCGAACCAGATGTCGCCATTGGCGTCTTCGCAGATGATGTGCAGCCCCGCAACCATGTTTTCGTTTTCGAGCGTGAACTCCAGGATGTTGGGCTTGGCCCGGATCAGGCCGGTATTGGAGCCAATCCACAGTTCTCCCGCAGGCGATTGTGCTGCCTGCACGTCAATCACATCGGGGAAGGGGCCGCCGAGAAGGGCCAGCCCGCCGTTGAGGGTGGGAGTGTAAATGTACTTGCCCTTCTGCCCCTCCGCTGCCACGAGGTAGGCGAATTTTTGAGTGGCCGACACCCGCTCCGGCGACTGGACGCAGTAGCTGCTCAGCACCCTGCCCTCCTTCCCATTGGGCAGGCGGATGGGGATGGGCCGGCGTTGATTGCCTTCGTGATAGTACACCTGCGCATCCGCGTAGGAGAACTCCAGGTAGCGGCTCGGATCGTAAAAACGCAAGTTGTTTTCTTTCACGCATTGGCCGAGATAGGCCGGCGTACTGCCAGGTTCGAGGGTAGTGGCATAGTACGTCCACTGGTTGGCCGTAGTATCGAAAAGCTCCAGATAGTAGCCCTCCGCCGCCGGGAAGCGATAAAGCTTCCAGTCCAGGTTGGCCGCCCGCACCTTGAATTTCAATGGAGCGCCGTAGGGGGCAAAACGCCAACTGGCCTTATCGAGCCGATACAATTGCATGTCTTTGCCGATCAGGCTGAAACTACCACTGGCCTCGTCCACGTAGTAGTAATGATTCCCTTCCAGGCTGATGCTGCGCCATTGGCCGTCCTGGTATAACACAAGCGCATCACCCTGCTCGTGCATGAACCACAGCCCCTCCTGATCCTCAAAAACCGGATAAACCGGAAAGGGCAGCTTGAGGCGATCTAGTTCGTAGTGGGTGAAGCTGGCCCCGTCAAAACGGCTCAAGGTGTTCGTGGCGCTGTAGGCCATCCACAGGCCGCTGTTCGGGCTGTAGAACACGGAAATCGCCTCCTGATGGCGCAGGCCATCGGCCAGGGTAAACTGCCGGGTAGCAGGCTGCTGGCCAAGGGCCGCAACAGCCAAGCAGCTGAGCAGCATCGCCAGCAGGGCGGCAGAAGCAGGACGGGAGTGTTCCATGACCGTAAAAGTAAGGCGGGGATGTGGATTAGGCAAGAGCGAAAATCAGCAGCTGTTTTGGCACTGTACAGGGTTGGGGTTTCATGGGTTCCATTCAGGGGGTTCATGGGTGAATTCTGGGTTTTCGCGGGGGCAGAAAAAATACTGGAGGATTTCTTTTTATCCTTGTGAAAACTAAGGGAGGACTCTGAGGCAAATCAAATTATGGGCGTTAGTTTCCTAGCTACGAAAAATTAAAAATAAAAACAACATCATGAAAGTGTTGAAATTTATAAATCAGAAGCTGAAAATCGTTTTACTGCTACTACAATCGTTCCTTTCTATTGCCTATCTCTTCGCTCAGCAAGCACCTCC
>CAYSPJ010000191.1:5311-7438 GCA_964432875.1 uncultured Phaeodactylibacter sp.
ACCAACACCTAACGGGCAAAAAGTGCCCATGCTCAATAGTCTTGAAGGCGTTTGGGTTGTTACAGCCATCGAGAAAGACGATGTAGGAAGCAGGTCGCGTTGGATGTCAGAATGGATCGTCCAAGGCAGTAACGTGACAGCCAATTATAAAGGTATGACTGCTATGTTGCCGACCGACAAGAACTGGCAAGTCCGCAATTTCCGTAACAATGGAAGCGAGATGGCTTTTCAAATTGTCCAAGGTTCCTGGGGGGTATCCACTACCCTCAATATTCAAATTACAGAATTTGATCCACCCGTTCTTCGGGGGTATTATACCAAACAATACGCAGCGGCAGGCATTGTGCTAAATTACCGGGGCACGATCGAATTCCGAAAGATAATGCCCTTATACCCTAATCCACAGCTTATTGACAAGCTGATTGGAAACTGGATTGGACAGGGGGGGCAAAATACTGAAATACAGAATGGACGACCAATAGATTTTAGCAACCGGATGAGGATTTTCAAAGACAACAATGGTTTGTTGATTATTGAGTATGACGAAAAAGATGAGGACGGAATCCCGATGAAAGTAAATTGGATCGTCATTTATGCTCATCTGGTTGGCAACCGTCTGAAAATGGTGGCATATAGCCCCAAAGGTTGGTGTGCGAACGCCGGTTGCGCAGTTCTGGCAGATTATGACATGCAATGGGTTGCTCCAGATAAAATCGAAGGAACCTATACAGGCGTACAAGCGCAACAGTTGATTTATGGCATAAATGGCACCATTGAATTTCTCAGAAGGTAAAACAGGGAGCATTATGAGGACATTTATCCTACTTCTATGTGGCTTTCATAGCATTTGGCTCGTTGCGCAAACCCAGCAGAGCCTGATTGGCCAATGGCAAGCCTCTTCTTCCGAATTCGGCGCCTTTTATACCTACAACTGGACAATCAAAAATAACCAACAGTGTATGGTGCGGACTACTGTCGGTAACCGCAACATGGATAAAACCTATACGTGGGAATATGCCGCCCCTTACATTACGCTGAAAACAGATCATAAAACTGCTTTTAAAGGTGAGGTCAAATGGCAAGGCAAAGACCAGTTCACGCTTGTAATCATTGATGATGGGAATCCCGACAATAAAGGCCTGAAGCGGAATTATTACCGGCAAAAGGAGCAGGTGCTGACCAAGGAGCCGGGCAACATGCCTACCCGAATATCCCCATCTGGCTCTACCTGCTATTCCTGCTTAGGTACGGGTAAAGCCAATTGTAGCAGTTGCGACGGTGCTGGTGGTTACTACGACCGGGTTTCCTACCAACGGTATAATGCTACCACCGGCTACTACGATACGGAATACCGCGACGAATGGCGCTATTGCACCGCAATGGGTTGCCAAGGTGGCAAAGTGGAGTGCACGGCTTGCAACCGACGGTCTTCTCAGGGGAGCGGTGCCTACACTCCCATCCCGACTCCTGAAGGTTTGATCGGCAAGTGGAAATCGGGCAACAGCGTCTATAATTTCCAAGCGCAAACTGGTACGGATGGCAGGTATCTCACCATCCAGGAAGGAAACTACAAACAATCCGGCTTCTGGGTGATCGAGGATGGCTTCCTTAAAATCCGCCTCTTCCTGGGCGGAAATAGCCCCTGGAAAAAATACCGCTTTGTCTCATTCGACCGTAACAATCTCCGCCTTAGCGAAGAGGGTGGGTATGCGCAGTTGCTGCTGCAGCGCTTGAAAGAATAGCAGGATTCCCAAAAGAATCGGTCTGTTTGCTCATTTCGAAATACCGCCTCCTCACAAAAATAAAATAAAATATCACACCGCCTATGAAACGCTTTTTTACAACCCTACCCCGGGCCGCACGATTGGTTGTGGCCGGTGTTTTGCTGATGGGGAATTGCCTTGCCGTGAATAATGTTTACGCGCAGGGGTGTTTTCAGCAGAGCAATTGGTGGGAAGAATACGAGGAATATTTTCCCGATGATTATTTTATGAATTGCTTTCCTTCCTCATTTCCTGTCCAAACAGTATTTTGGCCTGATGAATGGGGCAGCATCAACGAAAAGTTATTAACTGGAAATTGGTCCTGTAGTATAGTTCAGCAAATATCCAATTCAGAGGTTGAATA
>CAYSPJ010000192.1:0-7426 GCA_964432875.1 uncultured Phaeodactylibacter sp.
CTAGATAGCGGAGGAGGGCATGGCTTGTAGTTTTAACAAGGGCACTTGCCCGGCAGCGCTTCCAAGATGAGCGCTGCCGGGCCGCCTTTTATTCATCGCTTTATTTTTCGGACATGAGATGTGACAAAAACCGGTATTTCCCCAAAACCTGGCTCCTGGCCTTCGCTTGCTGGTGGATCTACGGCTGCCAGCTCCAGCTGCAGGCTCAGAACCCCTGCGATCCGCAACCGCCTTGCCTGCCTGCGATGAGCCAACCTTTCGGCTTTTGTCTGGATTGGAAACCGCGTGTTGCTGATGGGGCGGAAGCGGGCCTGATGCCTTTCCAGCTACAGGTAGCTGAAGACCCGGAAAGCCCGGTCAATTTCGAGCTTGCGCTCCGTCGGCTTGACCAAGATGGCCGCTTTCAAGCTAGCTTCCTGGCCCCTGAGCGGCTAATTTGGCTCAGCCCAAATACCTTTCAAGCTTTCCTGGCTCAAGGCGAGGCGGGGTTGTTGCCTTTAATCATAGAGGTGAAAGAGGAAATCTCAGACTGCTGCCCACAATTTGTCATCACGGAAATTTTGCTCGACGGCAAAAAGCTCCGGCGTGCCAAAGAGGGGGCTTGTTTTGTTTTTCAAGTTAGGCGTAAGGGGTGCCGGTAGGGGTATGAAAAATATTTTAGCGAAAATTCGCTAAATAAATCACCTAAAACTTGGTGTTTTCCGGGAAACAGTCTAAATTAGCAGCGAATTTTCGCTATTAACGTTTTATGACTATCAAAACCGCCCGGAAAATGCAAGACACGCTCATTCCAACCCAAGTGCTCAAGGGAGGGGAATTCATCATCAAGGATTCCAGCCCGGAAGATACCTTCATCCCCGAAGAGATCAACGAAGAACAACGCATGATCAGCGAGATGGTGCGCGATTTTCTCCACCAAGAAATCCTGCCTGCACAAGATCGACTGGAACAGCAGGAAGAAGGCTTGAACGCCAGCTTGTTAGAGAAAATGGCGGCATTGGGGCTATTGGGCACGCACATGCCCGAGGCTTATGGCGGCATGGAGATGGATACGAATACCAACACGCTGATTTGCGATGTATTCGGCCCGGCCGGCGCTTTCACCGTTTCTTATGCGGCCCATACGGGCATCGGTATGTTGCCCATCCTTTACTATGGTACGGAGGCCCAGAAGCAACAATACCTGCCGCGCCTGATGGACGGCAGCCTGAAAGCCTCTTACTGCCTGACTGAGCCCGGCTCTGGCTCTGATGCTTTGGCTGCCAAGACCCGGGCCGACCTGTCGGAAGATGGCCGCCACTATATACTTAATGGGCAGAAGATGTGGATTTCCAATGCCGGCTTCGCCAATCTCTTTATCGTATTTGCTCAGGTTGGCGGCGATAAATTCACTGGCTTTATTGTGGAGGGCGGCAGCGAGGGCCTCACCCTGGGCGCGGAAGAAAAAAAACTGGGCATCAAAGGCTCCTCGACCCGGCAGGTGTTTTTTGAAAACGTGAAGGTACCTGCCGAAAATGTGCTGGGTGAAATCGGCAAGGGGCATCTCATTGCCTTCAACGTGTTGAATATTGGGCGTTTCAAACTCTGTGCTCTTTCTATCGGCGGTGCCAAGCAGAGCATCACGACCTCGGTGCGCTATGCCAAGGAGCGCGTGCAGTTCAAACAGCCGATCGCCAATTTCGGTGCCATCCAGCACAAGCTGGCCGAGCAGGCCATCCGTGCATTTGCTGCCGACAGCGCCATGTACCGCGTCTCCAATATGATGCAACTGGCCAACAAGTCCTTTATGGAGGAAGGCAAGAGCTTTGCCGAGGCCAAGCTGCAAGCGGCTGAAGAGTACGCCATCGAATGCGCCCTGCTCAAAGTGGTCGGCTCGGAAGCCCTGGACTATATCGTGGATGAGATGGTGCAAATCCACGGTGGCATGGGCTATTCGGAGGAAGGTACGGTTGCCCGCGCTTACCGCGATGCCCGCATCAACCGAATTTATGAGGGCACCAACGAAATCAACCGCCTCTTGTCGGTGGATATGCTGCTGCGCCGGGCGATGAAAGGTGCGCTCGACATCGTGGGGCCCGCCTGGGAAGTGCAAAAAGAATTGGCTTCCATGCCTGGTTTCGACAAGCCTGCTGGGCCTTATGCCGAAGAGCGCAAAGCTGTGAAGGCTTTCAAAAAAATCGTGCTCATGGTAGCCGGCGCTGCAGCCAAGCTGCAGATGGATGGCAAGCTGAACCTCAAGGAAGAGCAGGAAATCATCATGAACGTGGCCGATATGCTGTCGGATACCTTACTGGCCGAATCGCTGTTGTTGCGCGTGGAAAAACTGGCGGGCGTGTCCAAGGAGATCGATCAGGAGGTTTACGACGCCATGCTGCGTACCTTCCTGCACGATGCTACGGCCCGCATGAACAAATATGCCACCGATGCGCTGGCTTCCTTCGCCGAGGGTGATCTGCTGCGCACTTTGCTGCTGGGCTTAAAGCGCTTCACCAAATACCCGCCGGCCAACGTCAAGGCAGAGCGCCGCAAGATTGCTCAGATGATGATCGAGGCGGATGGGTATTGTTTTTGAATAAGATGAGGAAAAACCGATGAAACAATCTGGCCACCCTGGGCATGAAGCCCGGGGTGGTTTCGTTTATAGTTTAGTGTCTGTCTGTATAGTCCGATAGCTGCGTTACGCTCGGCCCCAAAAGCCTCGACTCCTCATTGGTGTACAATAGCCTCTACTTCGGCGAGGCTCAATCCGAAGATAACTGCGAGTTGTGAGGCAGGAGTGCCCGCCGAGAATAGTTTACGTATGGCGCCTTCAAGTTGTTGCCGTCGCTCTTGCAACGCTTTTTCCCGTTCTTGGATAGCTTTTTCCTGCTCCCTCATGGCCTGCTTGCTATTGGCGATCTGCCGCTGAAAATCCTTGATGTCTTCAATGAAGTCATCTTCGTCATCCATAGTCTGCCGCACAGATGGGTCGACGAGAGCGTTTTGAAGGCGGCGTATTAGGGGATAGTAGCGTTTGTGCAGTTCCTTTTCGTTGATGTACAAGAAGTGGCTATCAGCGGTGCGATTCGATATACTGTTCGCCCAAATAGCGTCGGAAGCGCATGATGTCGGTGGGTAGCTTGGCTTTTTGCAGTTCCATGATGACCAATTCTTCATTGCCCTGCTCATCGCGGATGCGAGCGTTGAAGTCCATGCGCACCACCAACAGTTGTTCGCCAAGGGGGATATGGCGCTCGGTGGGCCGGAATTCGAGCGCCGTTATCTCTCTACCGATAATAGCGGATAGCAGCAACAAAACATGGCATTCATTGTTGAAAAATCAAGGGCTGTGATGCCGCCCTTTGCGAAGAACAGGACAGGTGCTATGGAAAATCAGCTAAATCCCCTTCGCTCCAGTATGGCGGCAAAATCTCAATTTTTCGCGTACCTTTGCAGGAGAAAAAAAACAACAGCTATGTTTGGAGATATAATGGGCGATATGCAAGAGCGCCAAAAAGCCATGCGGGGTAAACTAGCCACTATAACGGTCGAAGCCGAAGCAGGCGATGGGGCAGTGAGGGTAAAAGCCAACGCCAACCGCGAGATTACCAACATCTCTTTTGACAAGAGCAAACTCGACTGGGAAGACCAGGAGATGGTAGAAGATTTGCTCATCGCTGCCATCAACCATGCCCTGGAAAAAGCTGCCGCCCGCGAAGCGGAGGAAGCGCAAAACCTGATGAAGGACATGCTGCCTCCTGGCTTGGGCGACTTTGGAAACTTGTTTGGGTGATGGTATGCCGAAGGCCACAATGCAAGCCGCGGCCCGCGCGCTCAAAATAATGCCTGGCTGCCAACGTTTATAATCCCGACATTTACTGCAATAATCCCGCTTCAAAAACAGCGCATATAGCATGAGATTCTGCCTACTCCTTACTTTTTTCAGCTTGCTGGCTTTGCTGCAGGCATCGGCACAGACTACCATCGGATTGGTAGCCCACTACCCCTTGGATTCTACCTACCGCGATATCACGGGCAACACCGCCAATACGGCTACGGCCACTGGCAGCCCTTATTTTACCTGCGGCGCGCGCAGCGGCGCCCTGCGCTTTAATGGCCAGAATGATCGCCTGACCGTGCTCGGCGGCCCGGTAAATAACGAATTTGACGACGAAGACCTCACCGTCAGCCTATACATCAAGCCCTTGGGGGGAGACGGCTCGCATTACGTATTGTCCAAGCGCAGCCAGAGCTGTTTTGGCGGCAACGAATTCTTTATCCGTTATGTGCCCAACACGCGCACTGTAAACGCTGTCTTCCTGGACACTCCGGAGCGGTCGGTCAGCCTGGTCCACCAATTGGAGAATACGGCTTGCTGGCAGCATGTCGCCGTGGTGCGCGAGGGCGGCCGGGTACGGCTGTTTGTCAACGGCGAGCTGGTGCAGGTACGCAGCACGGCGATGCGGATCGACGTCTCGAATGATGGCCCGCTAATCATTGGCAATAGCGATTGCAAGAATGCTACCGAGCGCGGCTTCAATGGGCTGATTGATGAACTGCGTGTGTACAACCGCGCTTTGAGCGAGCAGGACGTCCGTGCGTTGTACTTTCGCCCCGACCAAATCCAGCGCACTAGCCAGGTCGTCAACCTCTTCCTCGGCAATTCCATCGATATCGCGCTGACCAATACCTGCGCAACCAGTTTTTCCTGGAGCCCTATCGCCGGCGTTTCTGACCCCAACGCTGCCGAGCCGACGATTACCCCGCCGGTCAAAGGCGAGACGCTCTATACCGTCGCTATGGCCGATACCATTGGAACTTGCATCGCGCGGGATTCTATCTTGCTAAACGTAATTGACCCCGATGACCTGGACTGCAACGCCATTTTCCTGCCCAATGCTTTTTCGCCCAATGGCGACGGTTTGAACGAGGATTTTGGCATCAGCAACCCCTTTGCCATCCAAGAGTTGATCTCCTTCGAGATTTTTGATCGCTGGGGCAACCGCATGTTTCAAACCGCCAACGCTTTTGACCGCTGGGACGGCAGCTACCGCGGCCAGCCTATCAACCCGGGCGTAGTGCGATACGTGCTGCGCTTGCGTTGCGACGGAGCAGAAAAAGTGCTGACGGGCAATATTTCGGTAATCAGATAAAACCCGATTTTGGACAAGGCGGGTAGGCTCTACGCATGGTTTTGCGGAGGCTCGAACAGACATAAAATCAATACAATTCATGGAAATAGCGACTAAGATAGAATTGCGCAACTTGCTTTATGAAGACTACATGGGGCTTATCGAAGCCATGGCCATGGCCTATTCTGGAGGAGGCATCACCATTTGGAATAAAGAAAGCATCAAAAGGCTATTGGACCTCTTCCCGGATGGGCAGCTTTGTGTAGTGGTAGATGGGAAGGTGGCGGCTTGCGCCCTGTCTATCATCGTGGATTACAAAAAATTTGGCGACAATCATACCTATCAGGAAATAACGGCTCACGAAACCTTTGATACGCATAACTCGGATGGCGACGTCTTGTATGGCATCGAGCTCTTTGTGCATCCCGATTACCGGGGCCTGCGCCTGGGCCGCCGCCTCTACGATGCGCGCAAGGAATTGTGTGAGTCACTCAACCTCAAGTCCATCATCGCGGGTGGCCGCATCCCCAATTATAAAGACTATGCCGCCGATTTGACTCCCCGGCAGTATATCGACAAGGTGAAAATGAAGGAGATTTACGACCCCACTCTCACTTTTCAGTTGTCAAACGACTTTCACGTCAAGAAGATACTAAAGCACTACCTGCCGGAGGACCAAGAGTCAAGAGAGTATGCTACGCTCCTGGAGTGGAACAACATCTACTATCAGGAAGAGGAAAAGCTGATCAATGTCCCGCGCGACGTGGTGCGCATCGGTATCGTACAGTGGCAGATGCGCTTGTTCCGCAGCTTCGACGCCCTGGTAGAGCAGGCCGAATATTTCATTGATGCGGTAAGCGCCTACAAGGCAGATTTCATCCTTTTCCCCGAATTTTTTGAGGCCCCCCTAATGGCAGACTACAACCACCTGGGAGAAGCTCGTGCTATCCGGGAGCTGGCTTCTTATACGGAGCCGCTGCGCGAGAAGTTCAACTCTTTTGCTGTTTCCTACAACGTCAACATCATCACGGGGAGCATGCCGAAGGTGGAAGCGGACGGCCATCTTTATAATGTATCCTATCTCTGCCGCCGCGACGGCACCTGGGAGAAGTACCAAAAAATCCACATCACGCCCTCCGAGCGTTCGGCCTGGGGCATGGTGGGAGGCCGGGAAGTGCGGGTATTCGATACAGACTGCGGCAAAATCGGCATCCTCATCTGTTATGATGTCGAATTTCCCGAGCTGGGGCGTATCCTGGCGGATCAGGGCATGCAGATATTGTTTGTGCCTTTCCTGACCGATACCCAAAATGGCTACAACCGGGTGCGCCTCTGCTCCCAGGCTCGTGCTATCGAAAATGAGTGTTACGTGGTCATGGCTGGTTGTGTCGGCAACCTGCCCCGGGTCAATAATATGGACATCAACTTTGCCCAGTCGGCTATCTTCACCCCTTCAGATTTTGCCTTCCCCACCAACGCCATCCGGGCGGAGGCCACGCCCAATACCGAGATGACCGTCATTTCTGACATCAGCCTCGAATTGCTAAAGGAGCTGCACGAATACGGCAGTGTGAATACCCTCAAAGACCGGCGCAAAGACCTCTACAAAATCGTGTATAAAAAATGAGAAGCACGCTTTTGACCATCGGGCTGCTCATCCTGTCCAATGCGTTCATGGTTTTAGCGTGGTATGGCCACCTCAAATTTAAAGACCTGAAATGGCTGGGCGGGCTGGGCCTGTTTGGGGTCATCCTCATCAGTTGGGGGATCGCTTTCTTTGAGTACTGCTTCCAGGTGCCGGCCAACCGCATCGGCTACCAGCAGCACGGTGGCCCCTTCTCGCTGGTAGAGCTGAAGGTGCTGCAAGAGGTCATCACCCTGGCGGTCTTTATGGTCTTTACCCTGCTTTTTTTCAAAACGGAAAGCTTCCGCTGGAATCACTTGGTGGGCTTTGCATTTTTGGTACTGGCGGTGTATTTTATTTTCAAGCGGTAAAGCAGGGGAGGGATGATTGCGGATATCGTTTCGGGGTAGGGTGCCCGAAGCGCCGGAAAAAGTTCCATAGGAACGACACCCCAGGCAGAGCGGCAAAGAGTGCAGTTAACCAGCATGATGCAAGTGTAGCCCCGCTGGGTCTTCAGCCCGCGAGAAGTTTTTAGGACGCGAATTTCCGCGAATGATGGCGCGAATGCGCGCGAACGGCGAGGGCAGCAGCGCATGGGTTGGCGTGCATTCGCGTTCCATTCGCGCACATTCGCGTTCCAACTAAGCGCGGTGCGCAGGGCGCCTCGCTCCGCTCCAGCTACGAGCGGTTT
>CAYSPJ010000193.1:0-7381 GCA_964432875.1 uncultured Phaeodactylibacter sp.
TATGCCGACAAGGTACAGGAACTGAGCCCGTATTTTTCCGAGTACGCCCTCATCAAATATCGCGTCTTGGTCGAAGTGCAATACTTTATCGCTTTGTGCGAGTTGCCCTTGCCTCAATTGAGCAGTTTCCCGAAGGTGGGCTATGGCGAGCTGGAGCGCCTGGTCAACCGCTTTGCCGTAGAGGATGCCGAGCGCATCAAAGCCATTGAGCGGGTGACCAACCACGACGTCAAAGCCGTGGAATACTACTTGAAGGAGCAATTCGACGCGCTAGGGCTGGGGGCGTATAAGGAGTTCATCCATTTTGGGCTCACCTCACAGGATATCAACAACACCGCCACGCCTTTGCTGCTGAAGCAGGCGCTAGAAAACGTATATCTTCCTGCCATCCAGAAGCTGCGCAGCGAGCTGGAAGCCCTGGGGCAGCGCTGGGCGGGTGTGCCCATGCTGGCGCGCACCCACGGCCAGCCCGCCTCGCCCACTACCATGGGCAAGGAGCTGCTGGTCTTCATCGCCCGCCTGGACGAGCAGTTGCGGCAGTTGGCGAGCATCCCTTACCGGGCCAAGTTCGGCGGGGCTACCGGCAACTTCAATGCCCACTACGCGGCTTATCCCGAGATGGATTGGCATCAGTTTGGCGAGGCTTTCGTAAGGGAGCGTCTCAGCCTGGAGCGGGCTTTCCCCACCACCCAGATCGAGCACTACGACAACCTGGCGGCCATCTTCATGGCCTTGATGCGCATGAATACCATCCTCATCGACTTCTGCCGCGATGCCTGGGCTTACATCTCGATGGACTACTTCCGCCAGCAGGCGGTGGCGGGAGAGGTCGGATCTTCGGCCATGCCCCACAAAGTAAACCCCATCGACTTTGAAAACGCCGAGGGCAACCTGGGCCTGGCCAACGCCCTTTTTGCCCATCTGGCCGACAAGCTGCCCATCTCCCGCCTCCAGCGCGACCTGACCGATAGCACCGTACTACGCAATATCGGCGTACCCGTAGCCCATACCCTCATCGCCCTCAAATCGGCACTCAAAGGTTTGGGCAAGCTGTCGCTCAACGAGGCCAAGCTACACCAAGACCTGGAGAACCACTGGGTGGTCATCGCCGAAGCTATCCAGAATATCCTCCGCCGCGAGGGCTACGAGCAGCCCTACGAGGCGCTCAAGGCGCTCACCCGCGGCAAGGAGCGCATCTCCCGCCAGGATATGCACGATTTTATCGATGGGCTGAGCGTGAGCGCTGCCCTGAAGGAGGAGCTGAAGCGGCTTTCGCCGCATAATTATATCGGCAGGGTAGGGTAGGGCTTGGTGGGAAAAGTAAAAAGTAAAAAGTAAAAAGTAAAAAGTAAAAAGTAAAATGGAACGAAGTGACATCCCGTCTGAACGAAGTGAAGCGGGAAGTAAAAAGTAAAACAGCTTAACATGATCAAAAAAGCCTCCATCTTAGCCTTGCCGCTTCTTTTTCTTGCCAGCATACTGCTGGCGCAGCCGACGAGTAGCACTCCCTCCGACGAATTCTGGGCCAACCTCCAAACGCTCTGCGGGCAAGCCTTCGCCGGGCAGGTGGACGCCGCACCCCCAGGCGATACGGCCTTCGCGGGCAAGGAGCTGATCATGCACGTGCGGCAGTGCGGGCCGGAGCAGGTACGCATCCCCTTCCACGTGGGTGCCGACCGCTCCCGTACCTGGGTGCTCACCCGCACCTCCGAGGGCATCTTGCTCAAGCACGATCATCGCCACGAGGATGGCAGTGAAGACCATATTACTCAATACGGCGGCCATACCTCCAACCCCGGCCAGCCTCACGCCCAGGTTTTCCCCGCCGATGCCTTCACGGCAACCCTGCTCCCCGCCGCTTTCGGCAATATCTGGATGATGGAACTGGTACCCGGAGCATACTTCGCCTACTCGCTCCGCCGCATGGGCACCGACCGCCATTTCCGGGTGGTTTTTGATTTGACCAAGCCAGTTGAAGCGCCGCCAGCGCCTTGGGGGAGCCAGTAGGTAAGGCACGCACGCGTAGCGATCAACCTTGTGGAATAGCGTAGCTTTTATTCCGCGGGTCAAACTGCGCCGCAGATTCCCTACCTTTGCCAAAATTGCCAAAGAAAATGAAACTGAGCTACGAAAAAGCCCTGGAAGAACTACAGCAGATTGTCGCCCAATTGCAGGAAGGCGAGCTCAGCGTGGACGAGCTGTCCGCCAAGGTCAAGCGAGCCGCTGAATTAATCGCGCACTGCCGCAGCAAGCTGCGCCAGACCGAGCAGGAATTGGAAGGGCTATTTGAAGATGAATAGCGCGCTCCTGCCGCAGGTCGAGTACTCGGCAGGAGCGCGCCGGCAGTTAGCGGATCAAAGTCACATCCCCCTTAAGCAGCTCGCTTAGCTCACCGTCCAGGAAGCGGATTTTGACCATGTACATGTAGGTATCCGAAGGCTGCGGCTTGCCCTGGTGGTTGCCGTCCCAGCCCGTTTCAGTGCTTTCATTATTGTAAACGATTTGCCCCCAGCGGTTGAAGACGCGGAATTCCACCACCTCGTCAAATACGCCAGTAGAGAGCACGTTGAAGAAATCGTTCACGGCATCCCCATTGGGCGTGAAGGCGTTGGGCATGCCGATTTTCGGGCGTTCTACATCGTAGAGCAAGCTGTCTGATTCTACGCAACCATCAGCAGAAGTCGCTTCGACCACAACTAAAGAGCCCTGTTGGAGCAGCGCCAGTTCCTGCATAGAAAGATCCGTCCCTTCCGCCACTAATTCTCCATTCAAAAACCAGCGGTAATTGATCGGGCCTTCAATTTGCGGATTGGTAAAGGCATCAAAAGTCACCACCGTACCTTGACTTACTGCTTCCGCGTTGTTGGGGTCGCCAGCCAGGCTGAGGTTCAGGGCGGGATAGACCTCGATGATAACCTCTTCCACAATCGTATCACAACGGCTGCTACTGATGTAGGTGAACGTGTATAGCCCGGTTTCTCTGGCGTTAAAACTAATCGACGGCGCCTCCAGCACTTCCGTGGGCGTAGCCCAAAGGAAACGTTCGCCTTCGCCGCCGCCTTCGATGACTTGGGCTGAAAGCTCCACCAGCTCGCCCGGGCAGAATGGACCTTGTGGCAAGTCGAAGCTCAGTACTGGCGGCTGTACGACCTCTACCAGCACCTGTGCCGTGAGCGGCTGGCAGACCCCGTTATCCGCCACCACAGTATAGGTGTGGGTTTGCGCCGGGCTAACGACAGGGTTGGGATCGATCACCGTGCCAAAACCAGGGTCGGTAGAAGTCCAGGTATAAGTCGAAGTTTGGTCGAAGAGGCTATTTAGTGATACCTGTTCGCCTAGACAAATGCGCAGGAGCGGTACGGTGCCCAGCAGCGGCGGCTGCCGCACTTCGACTGTAGCCGAGGCGCTGACCGGGCATCTGTCAATCTTAGCTTCGAAGGTATAGGTAGTCGTTGTAGTCGGAGTAACGATAGGGTCAAAGCAATCCGTACAGCTGATCGCCCCACCTTCCGGGTTGGTCGTCCATTCAATTTCGGTGGGCTGGAAGTCTGCCGTAGCCATGAGTTGGACGGACTCTCCAATACAAATCACCACATCGGTGGGCATCACCTGCACCGCATCGATGCGGATGACGTTAACTATGGCAAAACTCGTATCCATGCAAGCGCCATTGATAGCGATGCGCTGATAGATGACCGAATCCAAGCCCGTGATGACCAAATTGTACAAAGAATCTCCGGTCTGCTGGCCAATTTCCGGGCTCCATTGGAACTCGATGCTTGGAAAATCAATAGGCTCATAAACCGGGGAGGTGAGCACCAGCAGTTCTCCTTCGCAGATGGTCGTATCCGCCGGCAGGATGGCCATATCCGCCGGGAGCGAATCGACCAGGACGAATACGGAGTCAATCTTAAAGCAGCCGGGCACAGCTACCTGAGCGTAATAGGTAGTGCCAGTAGCAGGCGAAACAGCGATGCCTGGTGCCTGGGTGCTGGTGAAGCTGGGGTCGGTGGAAGTCCACAGCGGCACCGCGCTGGCGGGCAGGAAGTTGGCCAGCAGGTCGAGCTGGTCGCCTTTGCACAACAGCAAGGTATCGGGTAGGGGGGCCTGGTTGGCATCCACCAGGCTGATGGCGATTTCAGTAATCTCTACATTAAAGGACTCGATTACGGTACAAGCGCCCCGTATGGCGGTGAGGGTATAAGTACCGCTGTTTTGGGGGAAGGCGACCGAATTGGGGTCATTCACATCTTCGATTTGCGCCGGGCCGCTCCAGGTATAAACCACGCCGGGTTCTGGGCTGGTATTACCCAGTGAAATCGGCTCTTCCTGGCAGATGGCCACATCGTCGGAGATGTTGAGCAGCGGCGGTTGGTCCACGATGACCAGCACGCTGTCTACCGAGGGGATAGGGCAAGTGCCGTTGTTGGCGCTGATATAATAGGTCGTCGTCTCGCTGGGCGAAACAGGAGGATTGGCCGCCGTGGAGGCAAAGCCTGGCGGATTGGACGACCAGGAGTAAGCCACGCCAGGGATAGCCGCCCCGCCGATATTGGCCGCATCGCCCAGGCAGATCTGCTGCTCGTCGCTGATATTGTACTGGGCCGCTTCCTGTGGCAGTACCGTCATCTGCATGGAATCGGATAATTCGCAACTGGGGCCTACCAAGGTGACGGCAATCGTATAGACCCCAGGCTGTTCAGCAACAATAAATGGCGAGGGGCAATCCGTACAACTCAAGCTCACCCCCGCCGGGGCCGTCCAGGCATAAGCGGCCCCCAGGAAATTGCTGCCCGCGACAATCTGGATCTCTTCATTGCGGCAAACCGTCACATCCGGGCCGGCATCGATATTGTAAACCTGGACGAGGACTTCCACTGTATCCTGATAGCAAACGGCGTCAACAACGGCGACGTAAGTAGTGGTTTCCTGGGGCGTGGCGATGGGGTCCAGACAGTCCAGGCAGGAGAGTGTAGTGGTATCCTTGAGCCAGGTGATGTTGTTAACGGAGCTACTGATTAGCAATTGCACCGCTTCGCCAGAGCAGATAGCGGTATCGCTAGTCAAAACCGTGAGCGGGGGTGGGGCCAATACATCCGGGGAAGAGGGCGACCAGCCAACAGAGATAGCGCCGCTTTCGATGCCGTTGCCCCAGTCGTTGATCAGCACCGCGTAAATTTCGCCCGGCTGGCAGTTGATGACCGAGGCAAAATCGTCGCCATTGGCCCCGGGCACCGGGTTGCAGTCATAAGGGTCAGTCACGGGCAAGCCTGTGACGGGATGGATGCTGGCTAGACCCGTGGGGTCTGCCCCGGCAGCCCAGGAGGAGCGGATGGGCTGGTTGTTGTTGATGAAGTTGATGACCGATTGGGGGTCTTCACAAGTTTGTTCGCGGGTGAAAGGCCCCCAGACGTTGAAGTCAATATCCGAGGCTTCTGCCGGGTTGGCCGCTTGCACGATAAAGCCGAATGGGCCGGCTGCTTGCGCTTCGATGGTAAACCAGTAATAATTGGGCTGAGCAGTACCGGTATTGAGCCAGCAGCCGTTGTTGACGCCGGCATTGAACTGGATGTCCTGAAAGCCTTGGTTGAAATTGAAAACCGAAGGCAGGCCTGAGGGGTCGATGCAGCCATTGAGCGGGTTGCAGAGTGCGTTGGCCAGCGAGGGGTCCAGGTTGCAGGGTTCCTCCTCGATAGACAAGCCAAAATTGGTGCAGCCGTTGTTTTGGGCTACCACGATATAATAAGTCCCCGCGCTGGAAAAGTCCACGCCATTGAGGGTGCCATTGGGGCTACTGCCCAGGCAAGCCGTTCCCGGGGCATTCGGCGGGCCATCCAATACGAGGACGCCCGTGCCGGATTCGGCATTGACCACTTGCACCTTTGCGCAAAAGCCGCCCGGTGACTGGTAGGCAAAAACGTATTCCGGGCCGTTGAGGAAGGGCGTTGTGCCGCAGGGCGAAGTAGCAAACGTAGCTGCTCCATCACAAGTTGAAAAGCCGCCCTGGTTGAAAGGCAGGCCGCTGATCGGGGTGGGGTTATTGACAGAAGAACCCGTGCATGCCAGCGGGCTGCACTGCCAGGTGACTTCAAAACCCGCGCCCACTACCGACCCATCAGAGGTAAATTGCAGGGTCACAGTTGGCGAACTGGCCTGGATGGTGAATACCTCCGTCGTCGTGCCGGTGAGGCTAATGATGAGCGGAGCGCCAGTCGAATTGCCAGCATAGACGTTCAGGCGGTCGAAGCCGGATTCTGAGGAGAAGTTCTGCACCGTGATTTCGATGCACTGGCTAAATTGGGCCGGTGAAATGGTGAAAGTATGGGTTTCATTATTACCATAGTTGCCATCCGGGCCGCCAGTATCATAGAGCGTGCCGAAGCAGGAAGTGGTACCGGGCTGGTCGCCGATGTTAAAGGCCGGCACATATTCATCGATGCAGAGGGTGAAATCGCCCCAATTGGGCGAAGCCGTAGCCGAATAATCGTTGATGCGCAGGAAGTAGGTGGTATTGGGCGTCAAGCCCAGCACGTCGAGTTGCACCTGGTTGGAGCCTGCCGGGGCGGAAACGCAGAAGCCCAGGTCTGCCAGGTTGTCAAATGCACAGGCCCCCCGATAGATGGCAATCTGGGGGTTGAGGATGGGGTTGTTTGGCCCGTCTTCAACGCCCTGCACCGTGATAGTGATATCTATCAGGGTATCATTGGTGGTGAAGGCAAACCAGACGTCGCGCTGCACTCCGCCACCATTGAAGCAAGTGGGGATGTTGCCGAAGCCGATGTTGCTAGTCGTCGCATCAACATTGGTATAAATGTCATCCGTACAGCTTGGCAATACCCCGAGGATGGCCACGCCGTCGCAATCGTCATTTATCGGTTGGGCAGAGAGCAAGGCAGAAAAGGAAAGTACGCAAAAGGCAGTAAGCAATATTCTCATGTTTCGCTTTTTGATGTTTTTTTGTCTTGATTAGCAAGCAAGTAGGGAGTCGGCTATCATCCTTTTCATCTTGGGAAGGGGGGGCAGAGCCGTAGTTTTCTCCAAGAAAATCGACCAAAAATAGTTATTTTTTGCAAATTCTTCCCTTTTGGGTGAAAAGAGGGCGGGTGGGCGACAAAAAATACCGCAGGCTTGCGCACGGAGTTGCGGCTATGGGCTACACGGATTTTCGCGGATTTTAACAGGGTGCCTCCGCGGCCTGCCCCGGGGCATAGCCGAATCTGTGTACAAGGGGGCAGCCGCCAGCCCTGTGGAATAGGCTGTGCTTGACCCTGATTTATTCCACGGGGCCAGCGGGGGAGAGTCCACCCCCGCCCTGCGGGCACCCCCGCCAGCGGGGGAGAGCAATGCTTTTGCGCTCCTGCCTTAAAAGGTTAATGAGTCC
>CAYSPJ010000194.1:0-7341 GCA_964432875.1 uncultured Phaeodactylibacter sp.
TTCAGCCTCAAGGGAGGTTGCTGAAAAACAACAAAGAATTGATGAATTAGAAAGGCAAATTGCAGAAAAGCAAAAACTTGAAAAAGAACAGAAAATCGAAGAATACATAGTAAAAGCAGTAAGGAGATGGCAATGGAAATCCTTGATTCCGTTCGTTTTATCATTAATTCTTTTCATTTCCGGATTACTGTATTTTCTATATACTGCAAATTGGAACCAAAAAATCGCAATGCAAACTTTTGTTAGCTGGCAAGATAAAATAGTGGTTATTGCATTCTTGTTCATTGGAGGAATCGTCTTTGCGTATGCTTGTAAGTATACATATGATTGTTGGTTTAGTCATTCGCAAATCGAGAATAAAAAGAAAGGAATCAAAATTCCAGATAACATGAAATAATATAAAACTGAATCAATAGAGCAGCATAAGAAACACACGTAAATAATTTTCATACTTTTTCATGACGCGCATCGAAGCATCCCTTGAAAAACTCTTCCAGACCCACCGCGTCGTCTTCTGGTACGACGAGGGGGAGAAGCTGCGGGAGGAGTACGAAGCCATCGCCCTGGACGGCATCGAGAAGGTGGTGGTGGAGCAGAACGAATTTGCGGTCAAGCACCGCATTTTGCGGGGCGATCCGGCGGGGAAGTACCTGCTGTACTTCCCGCATAGCGAAAAGCCCCTGAGCGAGAACTGGCTGCTCGACCTGCAGTTGGCCCACCAGGAGTTCCACACCGACCAGGAAGCCCTATTCCTGCAGGAGCTGGGGCTGGACTACTACTTCAAGGAGCTGGTGCGCGAGCACAACGAATTTTTCCAGAGCAAGGAGCGCCGCGCCAAGCTTAAGAGCTACCTGGCCGAGGGCGACAGCGCGCCGGAGCTGCGCTTCAAGATGATGGCGGTGGTCTTGGGCAGCGAGTATTTTAGCCTGGAGGCTTATATCCAGGCCTATGCCGCGGCCTTCATCAGCGGCGATACCCGCATCGAAAAAGAGCTGGAGCGCTTCTGCCTGAGCGAGCCCTTCTGGCGGGCGGTAGGCCGGAAGTTCGACTACCATGCCGCACAGCCGGGCATCTACGATTTCCTGCTGGAGGCCTTCTCCCGCAATTTCACCCCCACCAACCAGGGGCGCTCCGTCAAGGAGACCCGCATCCTGCTGTCGATCTGGAAAGACGCCCTGTCGCACCAGGCCGCCTTCCGCCAGCTTTCCGACAAGATCGCGGAAGACCTGAAAGCGGCCGCCTTGCTGCAAGCCGAGCCGCTGGAAAACATCCTGCAAGACGACCTCTTCCGGGTCGTTGACCTGAAGATCATCCACGAGCTGGCCGCCCGGATCCTCAGCCGGGAGATCAGCCTCGACAACCTGCTGGCGGTGATCAAAGCGAGGGGGAACAAGTACTGGTACCCCGAATATCGGCACTACTACGCCTGCCTGGAACATGCCGGCCAACTGATCGACGGCGTAAGGCGGGCCTCCGGGCAGCCCCTGGAATCGGTGGAAGCCGCCGCCGGGCGATACGCCGCCGACTGGCACCGCGTTGATTTCCACTACCGCAAATGCATTTACCACCACCGCCAGGCCCGGCAGGACGGGGCGCTCAACGAACTGCTGGACCGGGTGCTCAAGGTCTATTCCAACGACTGGCTGCTGCCGCTGAACAACCGGCTGCAGGACCACATCAACCAGCTCGGCCAATGGCCACACCAAGCGCTGAAAGCCCAGCGGCGGTTCTTTGAGCGCCAGGTCCGGCCGATTATCGAAAAGCCCGCCCGGCTATTCGTGGTCATCTCCGATGCCCTGCGTTACGAAAACGGCTGGGAGCTGTTTAAAGACCTCCAGGCCGAGAACCGCTACGATGCCGAGCTGGATTATCTGATCACCGGCCTGCCGTCCTACACCCAGCTGGGCATGGCGGCCCTGTTGCCGCACCGGCAGTTGAGCATCGCGCCGGGGAAGGATACCGTTTTGGCCGACGGCATGCCCACGGCGGGCACCCCGGCGCGGGCCAAAGTGCTGGAAACTCATGCCGGGGTGCGGGCCACCGCCATCCAGGCGGAAGATTTTATGAAAATGAATACCAAGACGGAGGGGCGGCCTTTCGTCATGCAATACGACCTGATCTACATCTACCACAACCGCATTGACAAGGCCGGGGACGACAAGACTACCGAAGACAAGGTGTTCGAGGCGGTGGAGGAGGAGATCGCCTTCCTCAAGGAGCTGCTGCGCAAGATCGCCAACGTGAACGGCAACAACATACTCATCACCGCCGACCACGGGTACATTTACCAGCACGACGCCCTGGAAGAGAGCGAGTTTTCGGAAACCGCCGTGCAGGGAGAAGCCTGGAAGGTGAACCGGCGCTTCGTGCTGGGCCAAAACCTGGAGGCCTCCAGCGCCCTGAAGAAATTCAGCGGGGAGCAGGCCGGCCTGGCCGGCGGGGTGGAAGTGCTGGTCACCAAGGGCATCAACCGGCTGCGGGTGAAGGGCGCCGGCTCGCGCTACGTACATGGCGGCGCTTCCTTGCAGGAGATCGTGGTGCCCCTGCTGAAGGTGAGCAAACGGCGGGAAGACACCACCAGCCAGGTGGACATCGACATCATCAAATCCACCGACAAGATCACCACCAACATCCTGGCCGTCTCTTTCCTGCAAAAGGAGCGGGTGTCGGATAAAATCCTGCCCCGCCAGCTCCGCGCTTTCCTCCGGGCAGAAGACGGGGCCACGATTTCGGATATCTTCAACTACACCTTCGACCTGGCCGAGGGCAGCGAGCGCCAGCGCGAGGCCCGGCACCGCTTCCAGCTCAGCTCCCTGGCCAGCAGCAAGTACAAAAACCAGCGGGTGGCCCTGGTGCTGGAAGAGCCGGTGGAGGGCAGCTCGAAGTGGAAGGAGTACAAAACTTATGCCTACACGCTCAATATTTCATTTACGAATGATTTTGATGATTTTTAGCCATGAAAGCACTTGACCACAAGCTCAATCAGCACTTCGGCGGCAAAGTGGTGCGCAAAGACCTCACCAAGCTGGTGAAGGGCAACGCCATCGTGCCCACCTACGTGCTCGAATACCTGCTCGGGCAATACTGCGCCACCGACGACGAGCAGACCATCAGCGCCGGGGTGGATACGGTGCGGGAGATCATCGCCCGCCACTTCGTGCATCGCGATGAGGCCCAGATCATCAAATCCACCATCCGCGAAAAAGGCAACCACCGCATCATCGACAAGGTAGCGGTGCAGCTCAATGAAAAAAAAGACCGCTACGAAGCGGCCTTCGCCAACCTGGGCCTGAAGCGGGTGGCCCTCCAGGATCATTTCATCAAATCTTACCAGAAGCTGCTCTCGGAGGGGGTCTGGTGCATCGTGGTGATCGGCTACCTCGCCACCAATGAAGCGGACGGCTCGCCCTGGATCATCGAGAGCCTGAAGCCCATCCAGGTCAGCAACGTCAACCTGGAGGAATACAAGGAACTGCGGCGGGCGTTCACCAAAGAAGAATGGGTGGATGCCATCATGCAGACCATCGGCCTGAACCCGGAGGAATTTACCTTCCGCTCCAAGCTGCTGCAACTGAGCCGCCTGGTGCCCTTTGCCGAAAACAATTACAACCTCATCGAGCTGGGGCCGAAGGGCACGGGCAAGTCCCACATCTACTCCGAGCTCTCGCCCCACGGCATCCTCCTGTCTGGCGGCGAAGTGACCAAAGCCAAGCTCTTCGTCAACAACAGCACCGGCGACATCGGGCTGCTGGGCTACTGGGATGTGGTGGCCTACGACGAGTTCGCCGGCCGCTCCAAGCGCGTAGACCGCGGCCTGGTGGACATCATGAAGAACTACATGGCCAACAAGTCCTTCTCCCGCGGCACCCAGGTGTATGGCGCTGCCGCCAGCATGGCCTTCGTGGGCAATACCGAGCATTCCGTGCCCTACATGCTCAAACACAGCAACCTCTTCGACGCCCTGCCCGCCGAGTACTACGATACGGCTTTCCTGGACCGCATCCACGCCTACCTGCCCGGCTGGGAGGTGCAGAAGCTGCGCAACGAGATGTTCACTGACGGCTATGGCTTTATCGTGGATTACCTGGCCGAGGTGCTCAAGGAATTGCGCAAGGAAGACCACATGCACGATTACAAGCCATTTTTCGAACTGTCCACCAGTATCACCACCCGTGATAAAGACGCCATCGCGAAGACGTTTTCGGGCCTGGTGAAAGTGATCTATCCCCACGGCGCATTCACCGCAGCCGAAGCCCAGGAACTGCTGGATTTTGCCATCGAGCACCGCAAGCGGGTCAAGCAACAGCTCATCAAAATGGACGAGACGTTTGAGGAGGTGGATTTCAGTTACGTGCTGAAGGCCTCCGGCATCCGCAAAACCGTGGAGACCCTGGAGGTGCTGGAATACCTGCAGCCTTTCTCCAGCGAGCCTGGGCTGGAGCGGGCCGCGCATGAGCCTAAAACTGCCGCCGCGAGCGCCCAAAAAGCGCCCAGCGAAGGGCAGCAGATCATCCGCGACAACCAGACCGGCATCTCCTACGACCTGCTCTTCGGCGATTATCTGGAAGGGGCGACGGAGATCAAGCTCATTGACCCCTACATCCGCCTGCCCTACCAGCTCCGCAACTTCATGGAGTTCGCCCAACTGGTCACCAAACGCAAGCAGCCCGAAGACGAGGTCAAGCTCCACCTGGTGACCAACAACAACGAGGACTTCATCGAGAACGCCCGGGAGGCCTTCCGCCAAATGGCGGAGTCGCTGGCACCCCTCGGCATCCTCTTCACCTACGAGTTCGACAGCAACATCCACGACCGCTCCATCGACCTGGACAACGGCTGGAAGATCGTCCTGGGCCGCGGCCTGGATATCTTCCAAAAAACAGGCGGCTGGTATGATATCGCGGAGTATGACCAGGAGAAAAGGCAGTGCAGGGGGTGTGAGGTGACTTATGTGTGGGGGTAGGGATGAGTCCTCGTCGCCGCAAATGGGATAAGTAGCGTCAAACCGCCCGCGATCTGGGCGTAGCGCTGAATACGTTGCGGAGCAAAATCAAAGGGGTATGGGATTGGAGGGGTGGGGTAGCTTTGCTGAAACAGCGGGGTTTAGGAAAGCGTGGCTATGGGGCTGTGGTTCGGCAGGTGGCGGCCAGGGGAAACTTTCCGCCTTGCCAAGGTGTTGGTTTTTGTAAACAAAGCAGTACATGACGCCGCCGATTCATATCATCAAAGGGTTACATCCCGGGTTGCTTATCAAGCGAGAGCTTGAGAAGCAGGGGCTTGGGCTTGAGCAGTGGGCTGCCCATTTCAAGCTCCGCATCCCCACTGCCCGAGCTATCCTTCAAGGAAAGCGCCTTCTTTCTGCTCGATTGGCGGCAAGAATAGAGGCATTTTTTGGTTGGGAATCGGGTTTGCGGTCTCGCCTACAAGATTGCTGGGCCAAAGAACAGGACAACGCGGCAAATCAGGATACCGCCGTACTGCTGTGCCATATCCGCCGCGCCGTCTTTTGGGATGCGGACATTAAGGCGATTGATATGGTCAAGCACCGAAATGCCATCATCCGCCGGGTGCTTACGCGGGGGAATGCTGATGAAATTGCGCTGGTCAGGTCTTATTTTAAACTGGATATCTACGAGAGTGTCTCCAGCTCATAGGCGAGTTTACGCTGCGGATTAAGCAAGTGTTAAGGGGCATGGTATTGAGATGCCGGGGCAGTGAACTTGCCACCACGACCTTCACCCCCCTCCAACCGCGGCAAATCCCCCATCCTGCCTTTCCACCTTCCCAAAGCCCATCAGCCACCACAGCCGGAAGTTGACCTGGTGGAGCGTTGTCCAGTTCAGGTCGAAGTTCTCTTTGAGGAATTCCAGTATCTGCTCTACGGGCTGGGGTTCTTCGGCGGTGAGGAGGAACTGGTAAATGTCGTCGAAGGCGAGGATGTGCTTGGATACCTGTTCGTAGAGATATTCCAAGCTACGCGATGCCAGGTATTGCTCGCCTGCAGCGGTCAGGGCATAGGTGCCTCTTTCATTGTGCGCCAAGCCCATGGCCTTGGGGACGTTGAGGTAGCCAGAGGCGGTATTGACGCTGTTGACCGTGTCGTATTCCGATTGTATCCAGTCCATCAGCTCCGCGCGGGTAAAGGTGCCAGACTGTATTTTTTCCAGGATTTTGGCAAGGGTCTCGATATAGCTGTCGGCACCGCCAGGCAAGGGCCAGATCGCTTTGCTTTTCCTTGCTTCGAGCTGTTTTTCAGTGCTTGCGGTTTCCTCTTCGAAGTACTCCGAATGTATGGAATAGATGGACACCGATTCCTTTTTTACCGCCACCTCGTACTTGAACAGCAGCTCGATCAGCTTTTCGCCATCTACCAGCGAGACGGGCGTTTTGTTTGGCGCTTTAGCCTCCTCGCGGGCATCTTTCGTAAAGCCGGAGGTAGTGATGATCAAGCCGCTTTGACCTACCTCTGCTGATCCGCGCATTTGGGTGATGTACTTGCCCGAGAGGTTCTTATTCTCCTTGTAGCGTTTGACCTGGATGACCGTTTTCACGTTGGTGATGCCGCCGACGGTCAGGTTGGCGGCGATGTCAATACCTTTGTCGCCGCTGCGAGAGGTCACTTCCACCTGTTCGTAGCCGATGGCCTGGAGAAGGTCGGCGATGAAATATTCGAACTGGAAGGGATCCATGCTGTGCAGCTTCTCGCGGAGCTTCTCTTTGACCAGCTTGTTCTGTTGCTCGATGAGCAGCAAAGGCGAAGAGGCGGACTGCTGTTGGGTCTTCAGCGCAAACTTCCCGCGGCCGACTTTTTTAAAGATGGTATTTTTTTCATCCTTGATGTCGGTGTAAAGGATGGCGGCCATCGTCGCTTCCGGGGTCTTCCCCTCTGTGGCGATCAAGCCTTGCTCCAATGCCGTCAAGGTGATTTCCGCAGCGGAGAGCGGCTCGTCCGCGCTTTGCAGCACTTGCTTTGCTGCTTCTTTGAAGGATATCCTGCCTGATTGATTCGCCATGCTGGGAGATTGATTTGGGATGCTACGGGGAGGCTTTCCCCGCCCAATTTTACGGAAACTTCCCAGACTTGTTGCCATTGAAGTACGGTTTTTTCCCCTGCGCTCTTGAATAGCGCCCCCAAGCCTCTGCCTGGGTATGGCCCTGCATAGGGCTGGTGCTTATCCCGGGCGCAGGGATGGCATCCTTACCCGTGCTTTCCTTAGAGAGGGATGCCACCCAAGCACACCACTGGACATTTTCAGCATGCAGGGTCTTTCCGAGGCCCGTACGTCCCATCTTTCAGCCAGATGTGCTGCCCGCTGGTTCACGTCGGAGGCCCGAATAGGG
>CAYSPJ010000195.1:0-7271 GCA_964432875.1 uncultured Phaeodactylibacter sp.
CAAAAGGGGGCTCCGCGGCCCTCCCCAAACAAAAAAAGCCGCCGCCGCGAGAAGGCAGCGGCAGCGGCGGCACAGGTGGGCAGCGTGAGGCGGGAGGCGAGATGGGGGGCGGGGAGGCAGGCTGCTCTAAAGTCACGGCCGGAGGGCCGGGGACGAGCGGTTTATCGGTGCCGGAACCCTTCAAAAACAGCCGCCGGGGATTACCCCGGCAGGCTGCGGGAGAATGGAAACCGGCTGCTAATCTTGGTACAGGCGAATGCCATGGTGGGGGCGCGGAAAGCCTTCCAATCGCTGGCTGCGGCCGTAGCGGCGAGCATCAGCACGGCTGGAGAAAGGGCCGACGACCACTTTGTAGGGGATGCCTTCGCCCGGGGCGATGCCCACTTGCACGGGTAGGGACAAGCGGCCTTGCCAGTATTGCTGCTGTTGCCAGGCCCGCGCCTCGCTCTGAAAAGCATACAATTGGAGGTAAAAGGATTCGTCGCCATGGTAAGCAGTAGGGCGGGCGGGCGCCTCTTGGGCGGCAGGCGGTTCGGGCGCAGCATATTCCGTTGGAACAGCGGGCGGCGGGGCTGGTTCATACACTGGCGGGGGAGTAGGAGCAGGCTGTTCCAGCGGGGTAGAGCGAACCATAGTCTGTTCCTCTTTTTTCACCCAGGGCATGTTTAGGGCCCGGCTTGCCTTGCCTAAGGCGAGATGAACGGCTACGGCAATCCCCAGGGCGACGAGGTAAGCCAGCATCGTGCTGAGCCGGGTCTGATGATCGAAAGACTGCTCGGAGACGCGGTAGCGCACGGGCATCAGGCGCACGACCACGCCCCGGATCAGCCCCCGCATCTTGCGCGTCAGCCAAAAGCCTGCGGCCAAGCCCACCAGCAGGCGGGCGATTTCAAAATAAGGGATACTTTGCATAATCAGCGATTTAATGGTTTGTCTTTGAGCCGGCCATTCTCGCTGATGGCGGGCCGCAGAGGCCCGCAATTAGAAGCCAGTAAGCTTGCTACCATAAGCTGGGCGCTACCTCCGGCGCTGCTGCCCGCAAGGCAGTATCAGCGGCAGGCACGGTGCCGGTACGGCTTGCCTGGCGGTATTCCTGGCGCAGCCCCAGGTAGAGGAAGCCTAGCAATAGCAACAGGAATACGATGGTAGCAGTAGCGGCGTTGTGCGGCCTTCCGCCGTAGGCAGGGTGTGCTGCACCATATAGATAAGGGCGCTCATATTCCGGCACGTAAGGCCGCTGCCAGGCGCTGGCCAGCAGAGCCGTGATCACGCCACCGATGATGATGCCTGCAAGCAGGACTACGAGGTAAATGGCTGTGTTTTCCATGTTTCTGCTTTTTTGTGCGCGGGTGGTGCCGCGCTTATTTACTCTTATGACGCAACAAAACCCGTGCTTCTTTCAAGCTTGGCTGACAGATTTTGGACACGATAGGAACAGCTGGAGGCTCCGCCCGTACCTGATTGCCCCTAAAGCATTGTCTACCATGCCCTTATCTGGCTACAGCTATGATAGGGAAATGGAGTGTGGCACTACATTTCCCCCGCGCTAAAAAAAAATCTAAGCACTTTGAAAAAATCGCTGCTTTCGTTTCGTCATATCTTCGTAAGGCTGTCGCAGGCCCTGCAGGAATGTACGCCTCAGAAAAAATATTGGTCCGCTTTGAAAAAATCAGGGGTTTGATGGCATCATTTCTAGGCGCAGTGGTATCGAGCAGCTCTGCCAAAACGAAGTTTTCAAAACACCGCTAGAATATGAATCGCATCCTAAAGCTGGTTGGATTGGTGCAAGCAATTCTTGAGAGCAAGAAACGCGCCAGCCTCCCTCTTGCTCCAAGCTTTAGCGCTGTAGCCTCTCAAGCCAATCCAATTGGGCAGAGGCAGGCAGGCTTCTTGAGGGCGCACTATGAGTTATTGGCCTTTTGGGCCATGGGACGATACCGACACACGCTCACGCCTGATCAAGTGTGGTTACTGGTGGACGGATTTCTAGTTGACGAAAGTCAGAAAGCGCTTCCATCCGAAGGATTCCACCTTCAAGACCTCTGCTTGCGTTTAGAAGTTTTTGCCGACATGATATTTACAGATTCTGAACTATAAAAACGATGCTTATGGAAAAGAACATTCATCACCTCCACTCCCAACGTGCCGTTGAAGTACCCGGCCCCGCTAATCAAGACCGGCCCAAGGTTTTGTACCAAGCCATTATGACTTTTGTACCCAGCTTGCGTGCCCAGACCTACCTGATTGCCATCATCAAGGTCTTCGTGTTTTCGCCCGTAGCCAACGCCGATTGCGTGGCCACTGATCGGCAGGAACTACAACGCACGCTTAAAGCAAGCTTGGAGCCCGCCGAGCAAGACAACCTGGAGATTTTCATGACTATCCTGGACGGCATGAAGGAAGCAGTAATCCATTATCAACTCCATACGCCTCAAGAGCTAGACGAGTTGCTACAGGCCCGTAAAGACAGCTTCTTTGCCCGGTGGTGTAGCCAATTGCAACAGCCTGCCAGAGGCAAGTATGATAATACTAAATAGCTGATGAGAGAAAATTTACTGAAATGTAACCTAGAGTTAACAATACCTTGAAATAATCGCTTGGGCAAAAGCATCTTTATTTCGAGGACAAAGATGTTCTCCTATTATTTTTTCATCACTATAAAAAATACTACTATGATAGATGAAGAAATATATACAATGCAGAACCGAGATGCGTTTGCTTGTTACATTTACCACAAGTATCACAGCCTGCTAGAGGTCTATGCGTTTGCTCTTTGCAAGCGCTTCCGCTTCGACCTCTCATATGCGGATGACATACTGCAGGAGCTGTACCAGAAAATCCTCGTTTCCCCCGAAGTGGTCATCGAGGGTTATACCCAACACGGATGTGCCTACCTGATGGGTATGTTGTACAAAGGCACCTTGAGCTTGAACCGCAAGTTCAAGAGCCGCCGACGATTGCTGGAGGTGCAGGCAGAACACGCGCCTACCCTGGCAAGCGTGAGTCACATCAGCTTAATACCGTATATTGAGGAAACGCTACAAGACATGGCACAATGGCTTTCGGAGCGAGACCTCGACATCATGAAACGCTACATTGAAGGATATTCTCAGGATGAAATCGGACAGGAGTTGGGCATGAACTCCAGCACGGTGGGGGTACGCATTCATCGGGCTAAAAAAATCTTGAAGCCACTGATGGGGTAGCAGACAAACGGCTTGCAACGGCCGCCTATCTAGGCAAATGCCGTTGCAAGCCCCTCCACAGATCATCTTGGGCCATATCGCTATTTCCTCATTTTATATAAAACACGAGTAAACATGGGAACCAGTAATGCGCAGCTTGTCATGTTCAAACCAGAACCTCTGCGAGCCGATGCCGCACATCCGGTGCTTGTAGTGCCAGTGGTCGCCACCCTCGTCCAAGGCCTCATGCCCGAACTCCTCGACCGTTCCAGCGCTTCGAACAAAGCTTTGGATGAAATCCAGCATTATCTCTTCGCCCAGCCGAAGCTCAAGAGCCGGAAACTGGAAAAGATGGTGCTGCCGGAAGCTTATGACACGCTCTATGCCTTGAAGGCGATGATTAAAAATCATGGCCTGCAGGCAACGCTCCAGATCCTCGCTGAAGACAAAAGGCGCTTCGCCGTTTTCCTGCGCGAAGCGATGGAGGACTGACGCCAGGCGATTGTCTATCCTTCCTGCCCTTTTTGCGAAAAGCCGTTCCCCGCTGGAGCGGCTTTTGTTTTTTGAGCATGGCTACATATTCCTATCCCCTCCTGAAATAATCCGCCCTTTGGCAGCATCATCAAGATGAAAACCTAAAAATAAAGCTATGGACAAGAAGACCCGCGAACGACACCAGCACAACAAAGCCGTATTTTGCAGCATCAACAGCATCCGCTCCTTGTGCAGCCTGCTGAAAATAGACCAGCGCCGCTTGCTGCTGCTGGCCAAACAGCCACCCTACACCGCCTTCACCGTACCCAAAAAAGACGGGGGCGAGCGCCACATCGAATCGCCCGGCGCCGATTTGAAAAAAGTGCTGGGATACCTCAACCGCTATCTGCAAAGCGCCTACTTCTTTGAGAAATCCAGCGCCGCCTATGGCTTCATCGTCGGCGTGCAAAACGACGACGACCGCCGCAATGTGCTCACCAATGCCCGCAAACACCTCGGCCGCCCCTACCTGCTCAACGTGGACCTCATCGACTTCTTCCATGCCGTAAGCCGCGAGCGGGTCGCCCAGATTTTTATGGACAAGCCCTTCCAGTTCAAACGCGACCTGCCTGACCTGCTGGCCGACCTGACTACCTACCAGGGCCGCCTGCCCATGGGCACGCCCACCTCCCCGGTACTGTCCAACTTTGCCTGCCGCGACATGGACGCCGAGCTGGCAGCCTTCGCCCAGGATATGCTCTGGGTTTATACCCGCTACGCCGACGACATGAGCTTCTCCTCCAAACAACCCATTGATGCCGATAAAGTGGACTCCGTGCGCGCCATCATCCGCAAGGCAGGCTTTGAAACCAATGAGCGCAAAGTGAAAGTCTATGGCCCCGATGACGATAAGATCGTCACCGGACTGCTGGTGACCGACCAAGTCTCCCTCGCCCCTGATTACTTGCCCAGGCTGGCCGACGACATCCGCCAACTGGAAAACGTGCTCGTCATCCAAAACGAGCAGGGCCAGCTCTCGACCCGCTGGGTCGAACAGTTCAAGCGCAACATCCTGGGCCGCCTCAACTTCGCCGCCTTCGTGCTCAAGCGCAGTGACGAACGCTACATCACCCTCAAAGATGCCTACTATACCGCCATCAACCCGCCCCAGGAAGACTTCGGGGCAGTGAGCTGGCGCGGCTTCCCGTATAATCTCAAATAAAACCATCATGCAATTAGTACTCGATACCAAAGGCCTGCAAGTCACCAAAAAAGACGGGGTCTTCCACATCGCCGGCGAAAAGGGCAGCAAGGCTATCAGCCCGGCCAAGCTGGACAGCATCGCCATCACGGCCAGCGTCATGATCAGCTCCGACGCTATTGCGCTGGCCATCAAACATCAGATCCCCATCCTGGTCTTCGACCGCATCGGCAAAGCGATGGCGCGCCTGTGGAGCCCTTACTTCGAGAGCATCGCCACCCTGCGCCGCTTGCAGGTGCGCTTTGCGGAAAGCCCCGAATCCACCGCCTGGATGCTCGACCTGTTTGCCCTCAAGACCGAAGCCCAGGCCGACAACTTGCGCTATCTCAAAAGCCAGCGCAGCATCCTGGGGCTTTCGCTCGGCGGCGCCATCAGCAACCTGCGCAGTAACAGCCGCAACTTCGAAGCTTTCCGCGACAAGCTGCCGGAGGAATGCCGCCAGCAGATCATGGGCGTAGAAGGCGCCCTGGCCCGCATCTACTGGCAAGCGGTGGGCTCATCGCTGCCTAGCCGCTATGCCTTCCAGGGCCGCAGCCGCCGCCCGGCCAAGGACATCTTCAATGCCGCCATCAACTATTTATACGGCATGTTATACAGCGTCGTTGAAGGCGCCCTCTTCGCCGTCGGCCTCGACCCCCACCTCGGCATCCTCCACGCTGATGAGCACAACAAACCCACCCTGGCTTTCGACCTCATCGAGCCCTTCCGCCCCTGGGCTGACCGCTTGCTCATCGAGCAGTGCGTCGAGCGCAAACTGCCGGAGTCCTTTTTTACCAAAAACCAGTATGGCATCTTCCTCAACAAGGAAGGCAAAGCCGTCCTCATCCCCTTGTTCAACGACTTCATGCGCCGCAAAACCACCTACCTCCATCAAGAATCTTCGGTCAAAAATCACATCCACTTCACTGCCGCCCGCCTCGCCCAGCGCATCCGGGTGACGATGGAGTAAGGCGGAGGAATAGCCTTTGAAAAGTGGAGCGCAGCGACATCCCGGACGAGCCCAGCGAGAGCGGGAGCTCACGACAAGGTTATTGCAGAAAGCCGCAATGGAAGGCAGCGCTGCGAGGATATCGATGCAAACCTACCAACCATTAACCACTATCTCGAAACATGAAAGAACTCATCTTCGATCTGATGCGCTACCGTGAAATCGTGCAAATGCTGCAGCGCAGCAACCAGGCCCGGAAACCCGCTCGCCCCCGGTCTTCGGGCAAGGCCGCAGCGCAGCCCGGCCGCTCGTCCCCAGCCTTCGAACGGGACGGAAGCACAGCCCAACACGATGTCCCTGCCTACTGGCTCATTGGGCAACTGCTGGCAGCGGGCGGCAAGCCCGATAGCCAAGTGGTACGGGCCCTGTCGCAGCGATTGCAGCAGGATACCGGGCGTGCCTTCCCCACCCGCAAGCTGCGCCTGTGCAGCGAATTCTATCAAGCCTTTCCGGCAGCGGAAGAGATCCTGCCCGAGCTGAGCTGGTCGCACTATTGCCTGCTGATGAAAGTCAAGAAAGCGGCAGCTCGCGCCTATTACGCCCAGGAAGCGGCCCACAACCACTGGAGCCTGCGCGAGCTGGCCCGCCAGCTCGGCACGGCTTACTACGAGCGGCAAGCCGCCGCCCGCCCGCCGGGCAATCCGGTAAAGGATCATTTCGTGCTGGAATTCCTGGAAATGGCGGATAGCACGCCCCTGCCAGAACGGCAACTGGAAAATGCCCTGCTCGACAAACTGCAAGATTTCCTCCTCGAGCTCGGCCGCGGCTTCGCCTTCGTCGCCCGTCAGCAGCGCATCGCTTTGGCGGGAGGGAAATCCTTTTACATCGATCTGGTCTTCTACCACTTCCGCCTCAAATGCTTCGTGCTCATCGACCTGAAAGCGGGCACCCTGAGCCATGCCGACATCGGTCAGATGGACCTCTACATCCGCCTCTACGACGACAAATGGCGGGCCGAGGATGACCGGCCTACCCTCGGCATCATCCTTTGCCGCGAAAAAGACCAGGCCTTAGTAAAGTACTCGCTGCTCAACGAGCGCCGTCAGTTGTTCGCCGCTACTTACCAGCTCTATCTCCCCACCCCCGAAGAGCTTTCCCAATGGCTGGGGATGCCCGTGCAGCTTTCCCGACCACCGGGGCCGGGGCCGATGAAGAAAACCCTGTATTGAGGATATCATGGGGCCATCACTGGTTTTTTGCCAAGCCCCTATGTCCTCCCTCCTATCCCTAAAAATGAAGCTCACCGCGCTATTCCACCGCACCTGCCGCAGGTGGACCTCTCGACTGATCGACTCTATACTATACCAACTTGGGTTTCGCCCTCGCTTGGCAGATTGTACGCCCGGCCAATCCATAAGCATCC
>CAYSPJ010000196.1:0-7243 GCA_964432875.1 uncultured Phaeodactylibacter sp.
CTGCCGACCACGACCGCTTGCCCGCCAATGGCAATTCCTTCTTCCGGAAAGTCAAAATATACGAAGGCAGCGCATGCGAGCAAGCGCCGGGCGAAGATGCCCAATTTGCTCCACCCTACCAATTTGAATTGGCCGGGCCCAAGCCAAGCCTGCGCATCTACCCCAACCCGGCACGCGACTGGCTGTCGCTCGAACTACAAAGCCCGCAAGAAGGCGCTGCCGATATCCAGGTTTTCTCTGCTGCCGGCCAGCTCCTCGCCACCCATCGCCTGGGACTACTACCCGGCCCTAACCAACATCAGCTGGATGTTTCCGGCCTGCCCGCCGGGGCTTACGTGCTGCGCATCGCCATCGGCACGGAGCTGCTGGTTGAACGGTTAAGCATCACACGTTAGCACAGCAGGGATACGATACGGCCTCCAGCAGTTGTTCCTTTCACCCCCCAACCATCACTCCTGCAGAGGCCTCAGCGCCGGTCGATTGACCGGCGCTTTTTTTGCTTTCAGAAACAGCCTAAACCGGTATTTAGTGTCTGTCTTTATAGTCCGACAGCTGCGTTACGCTCGGCACCAAAATCCTCATTTACGGCCAGTAAACTCCGGTTTTGGGGCCTTCGCAAGCCTTGCTCTCGAACTCTAAAGCTCAGACACTTGACTAAATGACAGGCACTATTTAGCGGGCAGCTACAGCTCAAACTCCTCCCCCGGCAGCAGCACGCTCAGCTCCAAGCCGCGGCCGCCGAGCAAGCCGTTGTGGGTTTTCCGGCTGCCCTGGGGGTTACGCAAGAGGATAGCCTGGTAGTCGCCTACCACGCGGGCACGCCGGCCACTAACCACGATGGCCGTGGATTCGTCGATGCCGATACATAACTCAGCGGGGTGTTCGAGCGCTACGGCAATGAGGCGGTTCATGCGCATGCGATAGACGAAGTGCTGATCGATGATGGTGCCGGGCAAGAGCCCCAGCCCCTCTTTGATTTCGATATTATCCGCTTCGATCGTGCGAAAGTCGCCGGTGTACTCCGGGTGCTTATGTTCGTTCCCGCTGATCATCTTGCGGCTCATGACTGCGGCGCCAGCGCTGGTGCCGGCGATGGTAGCGCCCTGGCGGTAAGCCTGGTGGATCGCCTCATACAAAGGGCTGCCCAGCACCACGTCCATAAACTTGTTCTGATCGCCCCCACTGAGGTAGATCAAGCGGGCGGAGCGCAGCGAGTCCACGGCCCCTAAGGGATAATGGCCCTTTTCAAAATGGTAAGCACGCAGGCGTTCGGCAGGCAGCCCCATATCTACAAACTGTTTGATGCCGTAGTAGGCCGCCGTATCCGGTTCGCTGCTGGCCATGGTCAGCACGATGATATGCCCGCCCTGGCTCAGGCCAGCAACCTTTATCAATTCTTCCAGCATGGCCGCGGGCCGCTTGCCGCCGCCGATGATGAATAAATGGCCAGCTGCCCCCTCCGGTGATTGGCCATACAGGCTACCCCCTGAAAAATCTGGCCCCAGGCCAAACAACAAAGATAAAAGCGCAATGCTAAGCTTATTCATGGCGTTGAATAGATTGTATTTTGCAAAAAGCACCCTAAAGTACAGCTAAAAAAGCTATTTTTGCCTCATTGATGTACATAGATGGCAAATTTTGCCTAAATTGACGCACTAAAAGTAACGCTAGTTAGCACGAATATGGGAAAAATATTTTCGCTTCTCAACCATAAAGGCGGTGTCGGGAAAACGACCAGCGCCATCAATATAGGTGCCGGGCTGGTAGAGTTGGGAAAAAAGGCATTGCTCATAGACCTCGACCCGCAGGCCAACCTGACGCTTTCCCTGGGCGTATCCCGGCCATCGCAGACGATTTACGAGGCCATCCGCGGCGAATGTGAACTACTGCCGGTCACGGTAAAAGAGAACCTGGATGTGGTAGCTTCTACCCTCGACCTTTCCGGCGCGGAGATGGAGCTCATCAACGAGGCCGGCCGGGAGTATATCTTGCGCGAGTTGTTCGCCCCCATCCGCGAAGAGTATGACTATATCATCATCGATTGCCCCCCCTCGCTGGGTTTGCTCACGCTTAATGCCCTGACGAGCAGCGATTTTGTCATCATCCCTTTACAGACGGAATTCCTCGCCCTGCAAGGCCTGGCCAAAATCAAGCAGGTCATCCAGAAGGTGAAACTACGCCTCAACAAAAACCTCCACGTCGGCGGCGTCATCGCCACGATGTACGACAACCGCAAAGTGCTCAACCGGGACGTGGTGGAAACCATCCGGAAGTACTTTGGCGAATTGGTTTTTGACACCATGATACGCGATACCGTGGCCCTGGCCGAAGCCCCTTCTCAGCGCAAGGATATCTTCGATTACAGCCGCAATAGTTCTGGTGCTGAAGACTACCTCAACCTGTGCAAAGAAATACTGGCCCGCGCTGAAAAGATGGAAGCAGAATTGATGATGAAGCAATAACTCATGAGCAAGAAAAGATTCACAGAAGGCCTGGAAAGCGTTTTTAGCACCTCGGCGGAGGATATCCTGCAAGAGGACGGCCCCCTGTTGGGGCGCGGTAAAGCGGCCTTTGAGCCCAAAGGCGACGAAAGCAGCAAACGCTCTCATGCTAAAGATTTTTCCTCCGATCTGGAATCTTTCTTAGCCGATGCTTTCGAAAACTCATTCGAGGAGCAGATCGAACAGCGCGAACAGCAAAAACGCCCGCCGCTAGGCAGCAGCGCACAAGTAAAAAAGCGCCACCGCCGCCCCATGAGCGGCCTGGATGCCCTCATCCGCAGTACCGTCGAGCCCGAAGACATCCAGATGCAGGATGCCAAAACCCGCCGCGTCACCATTACTTTTGATCCGAAAAAGCTTGAGAAGCTCAAGCAGATTGCCCGCCTGGAAAAAACGTACCTGCGCGACATCATCGACGAGATTGTGGCGGAATTCCTGGATGGGTACGATAAGCAGCGGATGGGGTGATGCCGCCGATATCGGATCGTTCCTCGCTGCCTGATCAGGCCTTGTTGCCCCTTATTTCCCCTTCCCTTGTGCCAGCACTAAGACCGTATAGAACAGGATTTTAAAATCCAGGGCCAAAGACATGTTTTCGATGTAAAGGATATCAAACTTGAGGCGCTGTAGCATCTGCTCCAGATTGGAGGCATAGCCGTACTTGACCTGGCCCCAGGAGGTGATACCCGGCCGCACCTTGAGCAGGTGCTTGTAGTGTGGCGCTTCCTTCATAATCAGGTCGATAAAATGTTGCCGCTCCGGGCGGGGGCCAACCAGGGACATATCGCCGCGGAGCACATTCCAAAATTGGGGCAGCTCATCCAGGCGCCATTTGCGCATCACGCCCCCCCAGGGCGTACAGCGATTGTCTCCTTCACGGGAGAGCTGCGGGCCGTCCTTTTCCGCATCGGTGTACATGGAGCGGAATTTATAAATCAGAAAAGGCTTGCCATGCAAGCCGATGCGCTCCTGCCGGAACAGTATTGGCCCAGCAGAGGAGAAGCGCACCCGCAGGGCGATATAAGCATATAGAGGCGCCAGCAAGAGCAACATCAAAGCCGAAGCGCTGATGTCTATCAGGCGCTTGAACAGCCGCTGCCATTTGGGCATCAAGTCTTGCTGTATCTCGATGAGCACCGCCCCATAGACGTGGCTCATCTTCACATGGCCCAGCATGATGTCGTACATATCCGGGATGATTTTGACCAGCACCTGGCCACTATAATCAAACAAGATATTGAGGATTTCCCGCAGGCGGTTGTGCTCCGAAGTCTCAATGGCAATAATCGCTTCTTCGATATTGTATGCTTGTAAGAGCTGCTCCAGCTCATTGATTTTACCCAACTGGGGCAAAAAAGCCGCCAATGCCTGCCCGTCGCTGCCGTTGACATCGATGAAGCCGAGGAACTTATAGCCCAAGCCTTTTTTGCGGCTCGTGATTTCCTGATATAGTTCTACCGCATTTTGGTTGCCCCCGATGATGAGGGTATTGTAGGTGATCTCCCCCAGCTTAAGCCGCTGGCTGGCGCGGGTGAGCAGCACCATACGCACCGTAGCCGTAAAGCAGAAGTGCAGCAGGAAGAGGGTGAAGAAAGAATTGTAATAAGTGGTGTAGTTCGTCACTACATCGTCCAGGATCAGGGTAAAAAACAGGAAGAGCACGCCGAAGAAAGACAGGAAAAAGGTATGCGCCAAAGTAGCCAGGCGAGAGAGGCGGTAGATGTCCCGATACTGATCAAAAATGGAATAGAGCAAAAGCCAACCCGTAGGGATGATGAGCACCCCATACAAGAAATTCCAGTCTTGAAGCAAGCCCCAGTCTATTGCTACCCCCTCAAGCTGTTTGCGGTAAAGGAAAAAACAAGCCCAGGCCAACATCGCCGATACAAAATCCGCCGCTTGATAGAAGCGCGTGTGCTGCTTCCTGCGCCGGGTCGTGTCCTGCTGCATAAGATTCGTTTATCGTTACCTCAAAAATGCAACAATTTAATGTTATCCAGCCACACATTGGCCTGTTTGGCGGTGAGCCTTCCTTCCACCACGGGGATAAAGGCTTGCATGACGATCTGATACTCTGCCTTATTGGCCTGGACGATGACGGTGGTGAGGTTGAAGTAAATCTTGTTCCACTCCTCACGGGGCGAGAAGCCCGGCTCGTACAGCACCACCTCATTAAAAGGCAGCCCCCCTTTATCGTTGCCAACCACCCCAAAGACTACGGGTACATCCGATTTGTAATTGACCTCCAGGAAGACCAGGGGGCTGCGGGCCGTCAACTCGTCATAGCGCTGGGTGGTAGCCACCTCAAAGAATGGGTTGAGCGAATCCAGCATGATGTGCCCCGAGGCGCTGCCCTCAAACACGTCGGCATTGGATATCCGGATCTGGTCGGGCCGGCCGAGGCGCACATCCTGGAAAAGCTGGCTGCTGCGCTCGAAGTCTTCGATAAAAGCAAACTTGGCCACGTCCAGATAGCGGATCGATGGCCGGATGGTGTCCACCTCATCAGGCTTAAGCTCTAGCGTCAGGCGGAAATCCCCGTAGTAGGGGAATAGGTCTGGAGTGGAGTTGATGCCATTCTCCTTGATGCCAGCCTGGAGGACGAGCTCGCGGCTACCCACCTCCAATACAGGTATCAAGGCCGGCAAGGTATAGGCCCCCAGAAAGCTTCCATCCACATTCAGCCACACGTCAGTGATCCTTTCCGAGGCAGAGCCTTCGATGGCGGGGTTCGTCGTCAACCGGAAGTCCGGTACGTAAATATAAGCGGGGATATCCTCTTGCGGATTGATCACTTCACAAGCGGCCAGGGCCAGCAGTACCGGCAGCCACCAAATCTTCATGCGCTTTTTATCCATAGCTTCTTTGTTTTTGGTTAAAGGGGGAAAGTTCAGACTGGTTGTTAAAGAAAAAACGAGCCTCCTTGCTATTCGTGATCTAACCACAACCAAAAAAAGAGGCGCGATGAAAAATGCTAACAAAGGTAGGGCAAATAAATGGAAGGCCCAAGCAAAAAGTGGAAATCACCAGCGGTGGGAGCCGGCCGAGCAGCGGGCGAGAGCCAAGCTTTTCAGCTTCACCCCTGGATCTCCACAAATACCCCTTGAGCCGCTCTTTGCAGATCAGCCGGAGCAAGGCTAAGGAGCAGGCCCCGCTGGCCAGCATTGACGAAAATCCTGTCGTGCTCCAGGGCAGAGGCATCGATGAAAACCGGATAATTTTTTTTCATCCCGATGGGTGAGCAGCCGCCGCGGATATAGCCGGTGAGGGGCTGGATATCCTTGACGGGGATGAGGGCCATCTTTTTATTGCCGCTGGCTTTGGCCAGGGCTTTGAAATCCAGTTCGCTATCGCCAGGGACGAGGGCGACGGCCAGGCCGTTTTTATCACCCTTGGCCACCAGCGTTTTGAAAATGCGCTCCAGCGGCAGCTGATTGGCCTGGGCGATGAGCGCTACGCTGAGGCCCTCTTCGGCATCGTAGGCGTACTCCACGGTGTCGAAGGCAATCCCCTGGCGCTCCAGGATGCGGATAGCGTTGGTTTTTTTACTCATCTTCAGCAGATTTAGCCAGGCGTACAGCATCGCCCAGCGCGATGGGGCCGCTGCGCAGCACTTTAGCCGTGATGCCGCCATGGCCGCGCATGGCGTTGTAACCGCCCGGGCCGAGGTTTTCTTCCATACGGGAACAAGGGTGGCAGGGGCCGGTCGCTTCCAGCAGCGCAGCGCCGATCTCGAAGCGCAGCCCTTGCAGCGCCAGTAGGTTGATGCCTGAAACGACGATATTGCGGCGGGTCAGGGCAGGGTCTATCGCTTCGCAGCCTAGCATGGAGGCTACGCCTTGCAGATGCTCGGCTTGGATGAGGGTCACCTGCCGCTTGCCGCCTGGGCGGCGGTTGTGGTCACCAGCCAGCCCTGCTTCTACCGAAGCTTCTACGGCAGCCTGGGGCTGTACCTCGCCCCGCCGCTCCGGCCGGATGCCGATCCATTCCACCTTGCCCGTTTGTGGCAGCGTGGCTTTAAGTTCAGGTATGGTTTTCATCGTTTGTGGTTTCTAGCGCCTCGCGAGCTAAAGTTCCTGTAGGGCTCCCCAGGGCATCGTCCATGAAATTTTGCAACCGGATCATCTCATCATGCCCCAGGCGCTCGCCCGTTTTAGCAGAAAAAAACAAGAACAGGCCCAGCCCAGCCGCAGCAGGCAACACCCACAGGATGGGCGCCGACAAGCCCAGGCTGATCCGTGAAAAGCCGATGATAGCGATGAACAGGCTGATGGTGCCCAGGATGGCGTAGATGAACATGAACATCAGCCAGAGCGAGGGCCGCGGGCCGAATAAGCCGCGGATGAGCACCCCGTCCTCGGCAGGCTCCACCTCCAGGGCCAGTTGGGGCGACCAATAGTGCTGCTGAGCCTGGGGGAATTTCAACACCACATGATGGTCAGCTACCATACCGATGATGTCGGTGCCCGGTTGATCCAATGCGCGCTTTAGGCGCTGCAGCGTCTCCTCTTGGTTCAACCCCACCTGTTTTTGAAAGCGAGGGCGTATTTCTATCGCAGCCATCTTATCGTCTTTTGTTTGCCGCTCAAAGATGATGATTTTTTTGAAAATACCACTCAGCGCAGTATAAATAGTGTCTGAGCTTTAGCGTTCAAGAGCAAGGCTTGCGAAGGCCCCAAAACCGGAGGGCTTCAGCGTGGGCGGCCTTGATCCCACGCTTCGTAGGCCCCATGAGCAGTTTA
>CAYSPJ010000197.1:0-3037 GCA_964432875.1 uncultured Phaeodactylibacter sp.
TTTTCCAACCTACTGTTCATCCTTTTGCTGGTATCGGTATTGATCCATGAATTGGGCCATGCCCTGGCAGGGCGCTACTTGGGCATCGAGACCGAGCGCATCGTCATCAACGGGCTTGGCGGGGCTGCTTACCTGCGCCACCTCGGGGAGAAACCGCACGAGACCGTGCTCATCGCCATTGCCGGGCCACTGACCAATATAGCACTGGGCTTGCTCGTCTATTTTTACCTGGAAGCCGTGCATGGGTTTGGCAATTTCCACGGGGCTGAAGATGGCATTTTCGGCCTGCCATTCGGCCAGCGCTTGCTGTATTTTTTCTTCTACTACAACCTGATCCTAATCGCTTTCAACCTGCTACCTGGCTTGCCCCTGGATGGTGGCTGGGTACTGGATGGCCTGCTGCGCTATATAATGCCCAGCGAATGGGCCACCATCACCACCGCCCGCTTGGGGCAGTTGCTCGCTGCTGGTTTGTTTCTCCTTGGCGCTTACATCATCGACTGGATATTCCCCCTGATTGCTGCTTTTATTTTTTGGCAGTCCACTCGCCTACTGGTGCGCGCCAAGCTGCACCGGCGTTTGAACCGGCATAAAATCGCCGAGCTGATGCACCAGGATTTTCAGCGCATCGAAGCCGCCGAATCCGTAACCGCTGCGGTAGAAAGGGCAGCACAGGCCCCCGGCAGCTATTTCATCATCCCCGATGAACAAGGGAAATTGGACGTCATGGCGGCAGGAAGCCAGATCGTTCAGGTGTATCAGGAAAACCAGGAAGAGCCCGCCTTCCTGAAAGCGGTTTCAAGCTTGCAGTCCTACGCCATCCACGAAGACACCTCCTTGAGTGTGGCCTGGGATTACGTGCATCACCACCAGGTACCGGCCTTTGCCGTGCTGCGCGGCGATGAGGTAGTCGGCATTCTAGAAGCCGAGGCCATACGCCAATTGGTACCGCTGAAAAAGGGGCCTTCTATTTTTCACTAAATACCCTTAACTTTGCTGCCCAATGAGGCCTCCAAAGCTCAAGCCTTTTGGAGCCAGATTGGATTTCGGTACAGTTAGCAGAGCACAAGCCTGCAACTTGTTTTTCCTCCGCCTCTACCGAAGGCGGGCATTTTGTTAACGTACCCAATTTTTTTTGACATGGCAAGATTGTATAACCGCATCAACAGCGAGGAGTTGAAAGCCCGGATGCTGGCTAGCCCAGAAGCCCGCACCACGCTCTCCTTCTACAAGTACTACCAACTCGAAAACCCCGAACAGTTTCGGGATGAACTTTACCTGCGCTGGGATAAGCTCGGCGTCTTCGGCCGTATTTATGTGGCCAAAGAAGGGATCAATGGCCAGATTTCCGTGCCAGATGAAAACTTCGAGGCCTTCCGGGAAGACATGTACGCCATCCCCTGGCTCCATGGTACGCGCCTCAATATCGCAGTGGACGACGACGGCAAATCCTTTTACAAGCTTAAAATCAAGGTGCGCCATAAGATCGTAGCCGATGGGCTGGACGATAGCAGCTTTGACGTCACCCAGCGCGGCAAACACCTCAGCGCCGAGGAGGTTAACCAACTGCTCGAATCACCGGATACGATTGTCGTTGATATGCGCAACCACTACGAGAGCGAGGTGGGCCATTTTGAGGGTGCCATCTGCCCGGATGTAGAGACCTTCCGCGAAGCACTCCCGCTGGTGAAAGAGGTGCTGCAAGGCAAAGAAGAGACCCCCATTATCATGTATTGCACCGGCGGCATTCGCTGTGAGAAAGCTAGTGCCTATTACCTGCATCAGGGGTTTAAAAAGGTACACATGATTGATGGCGGCATCATCGAGTATGCCCGCCAATGCCATGAGAAAGGGCTGCCCATTAAATTCAAAGGCAAAAACTTCGTTTTTGACGAGCGCATGGGCGAGCAGATTTCTGAAGAAGTCATCTCCCGCTGCCACCAGTGCGGCCAGCCCTGCGACACCCACGTCAACTGCGCCAACGACGCCTGCCACATCCTCTTCATCCAGTGCGAGGCTTGTGCGGCAAAATACGAGCATTGCTGCTCGCGCAAGTGCAGTGATTTTCGGCAATTGCCTGCCGAAGAGCGGGAAGCGCTGCGCGGCAAAATCGAATTCAACGGCACCAAGTTTGGGAAAGGGCGCTACAAAGCCTTGCGCAAGGACGAAGCGCTCGCTTTCCAAACTGAAATCAACGCATGAAGCCCAGGGTCAAAATCTGCTGCATCAGCAGCCAGGAGGAAGCTGCATTGGCTATCCGCTATGGTGCAGCAGCTTTAGGGCTAGTGGGGCACATGCCCAGCGGCCCCGGCGTAATCACGGATGATTTGATCTTCGAAATCACCCGGCGCGTGCCGCCGCCCATCGGTACTTTCCTGTTGACCAGCGAAACCTCGGCAGCGGCGATTATCCAGCACCACCGCATCACGCAGACCAATACCATCCAAATCGTAGATGCGCTTTCCAGCGGCTCTTATCAGGAATTACGGGCGGCCCTACCCGGCATCAAGCTGGTACAGGTTATCCACGTGCTCAACGAAGCTTCGGTCGAAGAAGCCCTCGCTGCCGCTGAGCACGCTGACGCCCTCTTGCTCGACAGCGGCAACCCAAACCTGGAAGTGAAAGTGCTGGGCGGCACTGGCAAGGTGCACGATTGGAAGCTGAGCCGCAAAATCCGCGACCGTGCCAAAGTCCCGATCTTCCTGGCGGGCGGACTGAAGCCGGAAAACGTGCAGCGCGCCATCGCGGAGGTACAGCCCTACGGCCTGGATCTATGCAGCGGCGTGCGGACGGACGGACGACTGGACCCACACAAGCTGGAGCGGTTTTTCGAGGCAGCGGAGCAAGAAGTGTGATCGCTTGGAGGCTGTCCCGTCTCAAATTTTATTTCCCGCTTCACTTCGTTCAGACGGGATACCGCTTTGCTCCCTTTTGCTTTTTACTTCTTTGAGACAACCTCATGACTGCCAACACCGCCAGCTCTCCTGCTGCCAACTCCTTTCCTGACATCCTGCTCTCGCTGCACTCGTCCGGGACG
>CAYSPJ010000197.1:3137-7242 GCA_964432875.1 uncultured Phaeodactylibacter sp.
CGGGACGTCGGTACGCTCCGACTGCCAACTGCCAACCGATTACCGCCAACTACACACCCACCTCCCCCAACCGCTCATTTAACGTTGCCAGAGGAGTGCCTTTTGCCTATCTTTGAATCCGACAACCAACACAATCATGCTTTTGAAGCCCGCTGCCTGCTCTTTTGCGTTCATCTTGGCATTGGCATTGAGCCAGGCGGGCGCGCTTTGGGCACAAGCACCTTTCCTCAACCCCCGGAAGCTGGGGCTGCCTCAGGGGCTACCCAATCATTACATCAACAGCATCGCCCAGGACCAGGGAGGCTTCGTATGGATTGCCACTGACAATGGGCTGTGCCGCTACGACGGTACCCGGCTGGAGGTGCTCAACCTGGTACCCAACGACAGCTCGGCAGCTTACACCCGTTCGGTCAACCACCTCTTGGTAGAGCGCCACACCGGCATGCTCTGGCTATCCACCAATCTGGGGCTACACTGGTTGGATCCGCTCAGCGGGCGGGTAGTTTCTCATCTTGCTGATAACCAGAGCGGGCTGCGCAATCAACGCTGCGATTTTTCCTACCAAGATCGGCAGGGGCGGTTGTGGGTAGGCAACTACAACGGCGGGCTGTTGCAGTATCATCCAGAAAGCGAACGCTTCGAGCATATCTTGCTGAGCGATTATCTACCTCCCGGCAGCCCGGCTTTGCCTGCGGGCCACGAGGTCGTCATCAGAATGGTACAAGACATCCACGACGAGGGCAGCTACTGGTTGTCCACGCGCGCCGGGCTGGCGCGATGGGAGCGAGATAAAGGCAAGTTGCACTTTTGGCCGACTCCGCCTCCGCCGGGGCGAGGGTCTGATGCATTGATGGCCCCGCGCAGCTTATATCAACATGCTAATGGCGATTTGCTGCTCGGTTTCTGGAGCGAGGGGATTTTGCGCTTCCAGCCCCGGGCTGAAAAGTGGAAATGGCTAATGGAAGCCACCAAAGACGGGCAGCGGCTAGCTTTGGGCTCTTGCTACGATTTTGTCCCAGCAGGCGAGCAGGAAGTGTGGGCCTCTTTTTCCAATAATATCGCCGTGAAACTTTCCTGGCAAGGGGGCTTCCACACCGCGGCAGCCTGGCAGGGAAAAAGCCGGGGCAGCCAGAGCTACAGCGTACGCCTTATCGACCGGGACGGCAACCTCTGGGCAGGCTATCGCCAGGGAGTTGACCTATACTATCCGCAGGCACAGCAGATTGCACACCATATTTTAATCCCTGAGAATGACACCTTTGCCTATTGGCCCAACGGCCTGGCACCCATACCCAATGGCAATTTGCTAGCACTTTTTGGCAACGCGGGCGGCCTGTATGAGTTGGATCCGGCCTCCGGGGCCTTCCAAGCAGTGCCCCTGCCTGCCAGCAGCCGCGCTGCCCTCTACCATAATATGGGGATAACCTCAACCAGGCAGGGCGAAATCCTGCTATGGACCAACTCCGACTTGTACCGCTACGAGCCAAAGGAACGGGCTTTGCAGCAGCTGCGCCCCACTGCCGCCTGGCAAGGGGCCCGCTTTACCCAAGCCCGGGAAGATAGCCGGGGCGACCTTTGGCTGGGCACGTACAACCGCGGCCTGTACCGCTATGACCGTACAGCGGGGAAATGGCGGCATTACCGCGAAGAAATAGAAAGCGGGGCTGGCAACCATTCCGCCTGGCTCTGGGGCTTTACTGAAGACCAGTATGGCAAAATCTGGCTGCGCGCCGGCACCGGCTACAGCGTCTATTACCCCCAGCAAGACAGTTTTGCCAATTTCCCTTTCCGCGAGGGCATGGACAACAACCTGTCGTCCATCCGTGCTTTTGCGCTCGGCAAGGGGCCACAGCTTTGGGCGCTGGGCAGCGATTATGGCCTGGGCATCATGGATGCCGGGCAGCCCGAAGCCGGCATCCTGCGCTTTGTCGAAGCACCTCAAGCAGGCGCTCCCGCCCACTACCGGCAAGTCATTGCTGATGGGCAAGGGCATATCTGGCTGACCAGCAGCCAGGGCCTGAGCCGGGTCGACGCCATCACCCACACCTTTTCACATTATGGGCGAGGCTGTGGCCTGCCAGGATACGATGCTGTACTGGAAGCCAATAGCATGGAAAATGCTCGCTTGTGCCTGCTGCCCGATGGCCGCATGGCGCTACAATACCGCCGGGGCATCGCCTTATTCCACCCCGACAGCCTGCCGCAAACCCACCCGCTGCCACGCCCTTACGTGCAGGGGGTGAAAGTTTTTGAAGCCCCGCTTGCCCTGGATAGCCTCGGGTACTTCTGGCGCAGCCTTGACTTAAAGGCCGGCAGCAACTATTTCTCTTTTGAGTTTTCCGCCGTCCAGTTTTCTGCCCCGGAAAGCACGCGCTTCCGCTATCGCCTCAAGGGGCTGGAAGAAAATTGGGTAGAAGCCGGCACGCGCCGCTATGCGGCTTACACCAACGTGCCTGGTGGCCGCTACACCTTGCAACTCATGGCCGCCACTAGCGAGGGGGAATGGAATCCAGAAGTGTACGAATTGCAGATCCACCTGGCCAAGACGCTCCAGGAAGCACTCTGGTTTAAGCTGGCCCTGGCGGCTCTCATCCTGGGTGCCATTTATGGCTTTTACCGTTGGCGCATCTACCAACTGCGACAGCGCGAGCGCGAGCGCGAAGAGTTTGCCAAGCGCCTGGCTAATATGGAAATGAACGCCCTGCGTGCGCAGATGAACCCCCACTTTATCTTCAACTGCCTCAATTCCATCGATAGCTTTATCATCAAAAACGAAACCCATAAGGCTTCGGCTTATCTCAACGACTTCGCCCGCCTCATCCGCCTGATGTTGCAAAACTCGCGCAACAACCTGGTGAGCCTGCAAGACGAACTGGAAGCCTTGGAGCTCTATCTCCAGATGGAGCAATTGCGTTTCAGCCAAAAGTTTAATTATGATATCCAGGTGTCGGCAGATATCCCCTTGGCGGCTACGCATATCCCCCCGCTGTTGATCCAGCCTTACGTGGAAAACGCAATATGGCACGGGCTGCTCCACAAGCAAAATGGGGAAATCGGCAAAGTGCTGGTTTTGGTGAAGCTACTGGAGGATCGCCTGCACGTCACCATCACTGACAATGGCGTGGGCCGAGCCAAGGCCGCCGAGCTCAAGTCCCGCCGCAAAACGGCCCACAAGCCCGCCATGGGCATGCAAATCACGGCTGGGCGCATTGAATTGATCAACCAATTGTACCAAACCTGCGCCTCGGTACGCACCCTTGACCTGATGGATAGTGAAGGGCAGCCCGCTGGCACGCAGGTTTTACTCCTTATACCCGTTTAAACCCTCGCACTATTATGGACCCGAACAACATCCGCGCCGTCATCCTGGACGATGAGCTGCACAGCATCGAAACCATGCAGTGGAAAATCCAGCACTACTGCCCCGGGCTGGAAGTGGCCGCTACTTTCGACGACCCAGTGAAAGCCATCGAATACCTGCGGGCCAACCCGCCTGACTTGCTCTTCCTCGATATCGAGATGCCCATGCTCAATGGCTTCGACGTGTTGGAGGAACTGGGCGAAGCCGTGCAATTTGAGGTTATCTTCACCACGGCCTACGATCAGTTTGGCATCCAGGCGGTACGCGCCAGCGCACTGGACTACCTGCTAAAGCCCGTGCAAAACAAGGAGCTGCAGCGTGCCGTAGAACGTTTCCGCGAACAGGTCGGCCGCCGCAACGCCCCGGCCCGCATCGGCGGCTTGTTGGCCAATGTACAATCGGCCCGCGAAGGTCGCCCGGGCAAGGTAGCCCTCGCCACCCGCGAAAGCATTGAATTTGTCGGCCCGGAAGAGATCGTGCTCTGCATGTCCGATAGCAATTACACCATGGTGCATCTGGCAGACGGCCGCAAGAAGCTGCTCTCACGCACGCTCAAGGACATCGAGGAGATGCTGGCACCCTTTGCTTTTTTCCGCCCCCACCATTCCTATCTCATCAACCTCGACATGGTGCGCGAGGTCATCCGCGGCGATGGCGGCTACTTGCTGATGCAAAACAAGATGCAAGTGCCCATCGCCAAAAACCGCCGCGATGATTTGATGCGGGTGTTGATGGCCTGAGAGG
>CAYSPJ010000198.1:0-7234 GCA_964432875.1 uncultured Phaeodactylibacter sp.
TTTTGGAGAGCCCATGAGATAATTCTTTTCTAGAATCGTTTTTCTCAGTCATGCCATCTGCGTTTCTCTGGTAGGCTGGGATGTTACCGCCTCTTCTTTTCTTCAATCGGCGGTAAAGCTATGAAATTCCTCCATTATGTGGTTTTGCGCAGTATTGTGCGCCTCATATTTGATTCCCTTAGTGGTTGGATTAGCTATAGTAGCGGGTAAATCTGGGCAATCTTGGGTAAGCCACTGGCAGCAAAGCCAAGATTACCCTAATTTTAGAGGGAATAAAAACGATTGAACCTATGGCTATGACCACTCCCTTCCGCGCCCTGTACAACCTTTCCGGCTTGTTCTATCCCAACCTCTGCCTGGCTTGTAGCCACAACCTGCCGCCCCGGCAAGAGAGTATCTGCCTGAATTGCCAGTATAAGCTGCCCAAAACCGGCTTTCACCAACAGGCGGAAAACCGCTTTACCGAGCGCTTCTGGGGCAGGGTGCATCTACAGGCCGGGGCCGCTTTATACTACTTCAATAAAGGGGGGCGCACTCAGCGCCTCATCCACAGCCTCAAATATGAGGGTAAGCGGCAAATCGGGGTAAAACTGGGGCAAATTTATGGCTATGAGTTGAAGGAAGCCCCCGTTTTTCGTGAAGCAAGCCTAATCTTGCCCGTGCCCCTGCACCCGCGTAAAGAGCGCCAGCGCGGCTACAACCAGAGCGCCTGCTTCGCCCAGGGGCTAGCACAGAGCATGGGCATCCCCTGGCTGAAGGACGGCCTGAAACGCCTGGAGTTCACGGCTACCCAGACTAAGAAAAACCGTTTGGAGCGCTTCGATAACGTCTCCGCGGCTTTTGTCGCCCCCCGCCCGGAGCAGCTGGAAGGCCAGCATATCTTACTAGTGGACGATGTAATCACCACGGGTGCAACCTTGGAGGCCTGCGCATTGAGGTTATTGGAACTACCCGGCACGAAGGTGAGTATGGCGACGATCGCAATTGCGAACTGAGTTGCCGCGCAGCCTGATCCAAAGATAAAAAAACGGTTGGACTATCCTTCCACCAGCGTGCCAACCCGCTCGCCCTTGACGATGCGCTTGAGGTTGTCCGGGCTATTGATATCGAAGACGATGATGGGGAGGTTGTTTTCCTGGCAGAGCGTAAAAGCAGTCATATCCATCACGCTCAGCCCCTGGCTGATGACTTTGGCGAAAGTGAGGTTATCAAATTTGACAGCCAAGGGGTCCTTTTCTGGGTCGGCGCTATAGATGCCATCCACACGGGTGCCTTTCAGGATAACTTCGGCATTGATTTCATTGGCGCGCAGGGCGGCGGCAGAATCTGTAGTGAAATAAGGGCTTCCGGTGCCCGAGGAGAAAATCACGACCCGCCCCTTCTCCAAGTGGCGGATAGCACGCCGACGGATGTAAGGCTCAGCGATTTGCTTCATCTCGATGGCGGAAATCAGGCGGGTATAGACGCCGAGGGTTTCCAGCGCGCTTTGGAGGGCCATACCGTTGATGACCGTAGCCAACATGCCCATGTAATCGCCCTGGACCCTTTCAATACCAGATTCCGTTGCTTGCAGGCCGCGGAAGATATTGCCTCCGCCGATGACTACGGCGATTTCTACGCCCATTTCGGTCAGTTCTTTGATTTGGCCGGCATAGTGTTTGAGCATCGATGAGTCGATCCCGAAGCCTTTTTGCCCCATCAGAGATTCGCCGCTGAGCTTGAGTAATATCCTCTTGTACCTGATCATGCGAGAAAAAATTAGGGTTAAAAAAAAGGCGAATTAGAGAACTAATTCGCCTTTCGGTTTAATGTTAGCCGAGTGTCACGTGCTTGAATGCCGTGACGGTCAGGCCTTTGTCAACTCCGGCGAGGTATTCCGCCACCGTTTTTGAGTTGTCTTTTACGAACTGCTGATTGAGCAAGGTGCTCTCTTTGAAGAACTTGACAAGCTTGCCCTGGGCAATCTTTTCCAGCATAGCTTCCGGCTTGCCTTCCTGGCGGGCTTGTTCCATGCCAATCTCGATTTCCTTTTGGATGACGGTATGGTCTACGCCGTCTTTGTCTAAAGCGACCGGGCGCATCGCCGCTACTTGCATGGCCACATCGCGGCCTGAGTCGAAGAAAGCGGCATCGGCCTTGCTCAAGCCAACTAGCACAGCGGCTTTATTGCCCATGTGGATATAAGGGCAAACCTGCGGAGCTTCCAGGCGCTCATAAGCAGCCAATTCGATTTTTTCGCCGATAACGCCTACCTGCTCGGTCACTTTATCGCCGATGGTGATGCCGCCTTCGAAGGCTTCCGCTTTCAGGGCTTCGGCATCAGCTGGGAATTTAGCTAGCGCGATGTTGGCAAATTTTTCGGTCAGCTTAACGAAGTCGTCGTTTTTAGCGACGAAGTCCGTTTCGCAGCTCAGCTTGACGATGACGCCGCGCTGGTGGTCGTCAGAGACCAATGCCAGTACCACGCCTTCCTTAGCTTCGCGATCGGCGCGCTTAATGGAGAGCTTCTGCCCTTTTTTGCGCAGGAATTCAATCGCTTTATCAAAATCGCCGCCGGACTCTCCAAGCGCCTGCTTGCAGTCCATCATACCTGCGCCAGTCATCTCGCGCAGTTTTTTTACATCAGCGGCAGAAATAGTTGCACTCATTGGTTGAAGTCGTTAGTTTAATGAAATTGATTTTTGCTACCCTTCAGCGGTTTCCTTCTCCGGTTTAGCCTGTGCGCGCTCTTCCAGCCCCTGCCGGATCGCTTCCGCCATGTAGTTGGTAATGATGGAGATGGATTTGGAAGCGTCATCGTTGCCCGGGATAGGGAAGTCGATGCTGTTGGGGTCGGAATTGGTATCGACGATACCAAAAGTACGGATGCCCAGTTTCTTCGCTTCAGCCACCGCGATATGCTCATGGTGGATGTCCACGATGAAGATCGCTGAGGGAAGGCGGTTGAGGTTGGCAATACCGCCGAGCACCCGATCCAATTTCAGGCGTTCGCGCTCCAGGGTGAGGCGCTCTTTCTTGGTTACGCTAGAGAGCGTCCCGTCGAACAACATGCGCTCGATGTTCTGCATTTTCTTCACCGAGCGGCGGATGGTGGAGAAGTTGGTCATCATGCCACCCAGCCAACGGTCGGTCACGTGAGGCATGCCTACGCTGCGGGCAGCATCGGCCACGATATCCCGTGCCTGCTTTTTGGTAGCGACGAACATGACCTTCTTGCCGGCGCGCGCCATGCTACGCATCGCGGTTGCGGCGCGCTCCATGCAATCGATGGTGCGGTTGAGGTCAATGATATGGATGCCCTTGCGCTCCATGAATATATAAGGAGACATCTTGGGGTTCCACTTTTTCTTGAGGTGGCCAAAGTGGACGCCTGCATCCAACAATTCTTTATAGGTGGGTCTTTCCATTGTCTTTTTTCAGATTTGTTCCGAAGTGGTGCTTCGGCGTGATTAATGAGCGGTGGCTGATCAAGCAGCCGCCGGCTGCGGAAACCATGAACAAATATTAACGTTTGCTGAATTGGAAGCTCTTGCGTGCTTTGGGCTTGCCGTACTTTTTGCGTTCCACCTCGCGGGCGTCGCGCGTCAGGTATTTGAATTCCTTCAGCGGCTTGCGGAAATCCTCATTGAGTTTTACCAGCGCGCGGGCGATACCCATACGGACGGCTTCGGCTTGCCCCTTATAACCTCCTCCATCTACATTTACGCTGAGGTCGTAGATGTTCTCTACTGCCACCGTTTTGAAAGGGGAAGTGATATTGTCCTGTACATGGCTTTGGGGGAAGTACTCCTTGTAGTCCTTGCCATTGATCGAGATTTTACCTTCGCCTTTGGTAAGGTAAACACGAGCGACCGAGGTCTTTCTTCTCCCTATAGCATTGATCATTTCCATATATCTGCTAGATTTTCCTTGCTATTAATTAGAAATTGAATGGTTCCGGTTTTTGCGCCTCGTGCGGATGATCCGTGCCTTCATAGACGAAGAGCTTCTTGTACATCTGCCGGCCCAGGCGGTTTTTGGGCAGCATGCCTTTCACCGCGATCTCGACGATGCGGATGGGGTGCTTTTCCATCATTTCTCTGGCCGTACGCGATTTTTGGCCACCCGGATAACCAGAATAGGTTTGATATTCCTTGTTCTGCATTTTGTTGCCGGTAAAGCGCACTTTTTCGGCATTGATGACGATGACGTAATCACCGGTGTCAACATGTGGCGTGTAGGAGGCTTTGTGCTTGCCGCGAAGCACCTGGGCGATCTTGGTGCAAAGGCGCCCTACGACCTCTCCTTCTGCATCGACGATGTACCATTTGCGCTCTACGTCCTCTTTCTTCGCTGACTGCGTTTTATAGCTTAGCGTATTCACTTTTTTGCTTTTAAATGTGAGCAATTTACGTTAAATTATGCCGCCTCCGGAAAGGCGAGTGCAAAGGTAAATTTCTTTTGTAGAATAATCCAACCTTTTGTGCAAAAAAAGTGAAGAAAAAAATCATAACTTACTGGGAAACAGTAAAAATTTTGCTCAACTAGTTTAACACCTGGAGTATGAGAACGCTTAGCCTAATCCTCGCTTGGTTATTTGCCCTCTTTGCTGCTGCGCAAATCAACGACCCCGACCCTTGGGGGTGGTTGGCAATTTATGGGTTGGTCGCCCTGCTTTCTGCCTTGGCGGCATTTGGGCGTTATTATCTGCCGTTATTGTATCTTGGCTTGCTGATCAGCTTGCTTTGGATGGCAAGCTTGCTACCTGCCTTTGCCGATTGGCTGAAAATGGGCATGCCTAGCATCGCTGGAAGCATGAAGGCAGAGGCATCGTATATCGAGCTGGCTCGTGAATTTCTGGGTTTACTCTTGTGCATCCTGGCGCTGGCTTGGCATTTATATTGCGCTAAGCGGGCGATTAGAAATAAGCTGCCTGATTAATCTTGTCTTGTTGTTGATATGTTATGCAACTTTCGGTTGAGATAAAAGTTTATGTTAGGTCACGTAGGTTCAGGGCAAGGTGTTGAACTTATGATTAGCAAACCCGAAAACTGCCGCCCAGGCCAAGGAGGATGAGCGATAGCCCAGAAATAAAGCTGCCCGGCTCGGGGGGGGATATTCTGAGCGGGTTGTTTGATGCGCTCATGGAGCTGAGCCAGGAGGGATCCGTCGGCTCGCTACCAGGCGCGCTGCGGCAGCTGTGCATAGCCCTTGATGCCCAAGCGGCTCATCTATACGAGGGTAGCGGGAGCGGCTATGCTTTTTATTTTGGTATGATCCAGGAAGAGGGGGGCTGGGAAGCATTGCTTTCTGGTTCGGATAAAGCCCCTCCATGCGCCTTTGATTTCGAATCCAACCAAACCTTGGCCGCTGGGAATCATACCTGCCGGGAACAGATTGGTGACTTGTTGAACACCATATATACATGGTGCTACCCCCTTTTTTCAGGCAGCCAGCTTTGGGGTATCCTCCAACTTGATTTTTTTTCACCGCCTACCGCTCAAGAATTCATCCAATGTGAGGCGATCCCCGTTTTTGCAGCTAAGCTAGCAGAGTTTCTGGCGTGCCGCCCAGATGCCAGTGGGCTGCAAAATGTCGGTGTCGAGGCTGCTAAGGCCAGTGAGGGCAAAAGTATTGAAGAGGTGCTTTGGGAAAGCCGGCCCATATTCAATATGGCTGTTGAGAATGCCGGGTTGGGGATCTGGCAGTGGGATGTCTCCAATCGTTCGGTCGCCTATAATGACTTTTTTTCCAGCCTCATGGGGTATCAGCCCGGCGAAATCAATGGCCCGGTAGAGGCTTATCGCGCCCTCATCCACCCCGAAGATTTATATCTTCTGGATGGGATCAAGGAGCGTACCCAGGTAACCGACATATTTGAATTGGAATACCGCATGCGCGATAAGTCTGGCAGGTATCGTTGGCTTTATGACCGTGGGCAGGTCACGCACTGGGGCCCTGATGGGAAAATGCTGCGTGCTTCGGGCATCACCATTGAGGTTACCCGCCGCAAGGAAATGGAGCTGGCCCTGCGCAAAAGTGAAGCGATCAACAAAGCTATCTTGAACGCCCTGCCCGACCTGAAGTTCCGCATCAATGCAGAAGGATATTTCCTGGACTATTTCGCCAACCGCGAAGGCGATACCCAGCCCTTGCTGGCACCGGATGAATTTCTGGATAAACACATCCGCGATGCGCTCCCGAGCTATCTCGCGGAGGCCATTTGCGAGAACCTCAAGCTCGCGCTTCAAAGCCAGCAGTTGCAGTATTTTGAATATCCTCTATTCCTGGGTGAAAAGCTCCACTACTACGAAGCGCGTATTAGCGCTATTAATGAGCAAGAAGCTATTGCCGTTGTCCGGGATATTACCGAGCTCAAGCATGCTCAGCAAGAGCTACACAACAAGCTGCTGGAGCTAGATGGCAAAAACCAAAAACTGGAAAAATATATCGATTCTAATTTTCAACTCGAAAACTTTGCCCATACCGTTTCGCACGACTTGCGCGAACCAGCCCGCACCGTCAATAGCTTTGCTAAGTTGCTACTCCATAAATACGATGGGCTGCTTGATGAGGATGCCCAGACCTACCTGAACTTCGTCGCTTCTGGTGCCAACGACATGCACAATTTGATTGAAAGCCTGCTGGAGTACTCCCGATTCAGCACGGAGGGCCATCGTATGGTTGAACAACTTAATCCCGAGGAACTGCTGCAGTCCGTGCTGGCGGCCTTGCATGAGTTGATTGAAAGCCAGGAAGCCAAAGTCGAAATATTCAACCTGCCCGCAGCTATCTCGGGCAATCGCACCGAGCTCATCCAGCTATTTCAAAACCTGATCTCGAATGCAATTAAATTCCGCAAGCCAGCGCTCCCCCCACATGTCGTCGTGCAAGCAATCGACGAAGGGCAGCAGTGGAGATTCAGTGTACAGGACAATGGCATCGGCATAGAAGCCCAGTACTATCAGCAGATATTTTTGCTTTTCCGCCGCTTACATAGCAAACGGCAATACCCGGGCTCTGGCATTGGCTTGTCTCTTTGCAAGCGGATCGTAGAGCAGCACGGGGGGCAAATCTGGGTGGAGTCTCAGCCGGGCCAAGGCGCTACTTTTTTCTTCACCCTGCCCAAAGAGCTCTAATCTGCCCGTTAGGCGCCAATGATGGGCTTCGCAAAGCCTCAACCCTGAGGCGTGATTTTTGTTCTCCCTGTTATTAGCTTGCTGCGTTTGTCTAAAGTTGTGGTCAGTGAGCTTTT
>CAYSPJ010000199.1:0-7213 GCA_964432875.1 uncultured Phaeodactylibacter sp.
CTCAAAACGCCTCCCGCACCGTCAAATACGGAAAGAACTCCCCCCTGCCCCTTGCCCTACACCTCCAGCCACAGATTGATGTGGTCGTTTTTGCTGAGGCGGAAGCGCAGGCCCGCGCCGGGGCTGCCAGGAGGAGGAAAGGGAGGAGGGGGGGTGAAGGTGGTTCATGAGAGGAGAACTGTTCATCGGCTTTCGCCTATGGGGACATTAGGGACACGGGGGGGCACGAGCGCTTCCGCCTTCACATTTCTACCCCAATCCCAAAAAAATCGTACCTTAGCGCGACAAGCATATCTGACATGAGCCGAACTTTAGCCGACTTAGATTACAGCCAGGACGAACAGCAACTTGCCGTTTTTGCCAAAGCGTTGGGCCATCCCGTACGGGTGCAGATCATCAAGCTGCTAAACAGCCAGGCTTGCTGCTATACCGGCGATTTGACCGACAGCATCCCCCTCGCGCAATCCACCATCTCGCAACACCTCAAGGCGCTGAAAGAGGCTGGCCTGATCCAGGGCGAGATCATCCCGCCCAAGGTGAAGTACTGCCTGCACCGGGAAAACTGGGCTAAGGCGCAGGCTTTATTCAAGGATTTGCTGGGGCTGTGATGGGGTGGGGCAGGGATGGAATCCCTCGCTCGGGCATGGCTTTAGCTTAGGGATTCCATCCCTTCTACCAGATCCCGGCGAAAATAGCGATATAATAAAGCCCGGTCAGGACGAAGACTACCCCAGCGGCGTAGCGTACGACCTTTTCCACCTTCTGAATCGTGTTGAACCAGGTGCCCACCTTCTCCATGCTGAAAGCGAGCAAATAGGTGAACAGCAACACGGGCAAACCAGTCCCTAGCGCAAACATCATAGGGATGGCAAAGGCATCGCCCGAGCTGATAGCCATGGGCACCAACATGCCGAAGTACAAGGCGCCGCTGTACGGGCAGAACGCCAGGGCGAATAGTACGCCCAGCAAAAACGCCCCCATCGCCCCTTTCAGGCGCGGGCTTTCGCTGAGGCGCTGCAGCAACCCGCTACCCTTGAAGCGCAAGGGGATGACATTGAGCATGATCAGGCCGATAATGACCAGAGCCGGGCCCAGCCACTTCTCCCCATTGCCCTGGAAGAAGCGGGCGATGTGGAACTTGCTGGCACCAAAGTAAATGATGGCGGCGATGAGCACGTAGCTCAGGGCACGCCCCAGGGTGTAGAGTACGCCGCTCCACACCACCTTGCGCTTCTCGCGGAAGCCCTTGGCGATGTAAGCCGTGGCAGTGATGTTGGTGGCCAGCGGGCAGGGGCTGATGGCGGTGAGCAGCCCCAGAGCAAAGGCGGAAAGCCAGGGCAATTCCTGGCTTTGCGCTAGATTTTGCAAAAACTCAGTCATCAGCGCAGGGTTTTCAGGCCATTATCGATTTGCTCCTTCAAGCCCGCAGTGAATTTTTGCGCGTTGCTGGCATTCATGAAAGCGAAGTTGGTCAGGTCGGTATGGGTTTCCTTGCCGTCTTTCACTACGCTGACGATGAGGGTGGTGCCAAAAGCCAGGTACTTCTTCACCAGCGCGTCATTGGCTTTGTCATCGGCATTGACCAGCTTGAAGGATATCTGGCCTTTTTCCATTTGGCTGCCGTAGTACTTGGCCAGCGCCTCTTTGGTCATGCGCTCAATTTCCAGACAGGTATGGCAGCGGTGGGCAGAGTGGAAATCGAGCACTTCGATGCGGTCTGGGCCGCTGGCTGTGGCTGCTTTTGGCGATTGAGCATTGCTAGAACAACTGATGAAGAGCACCAGCAAAGCGGGGAGCAGGAGCAATTGGAACAATGGTTTCATGTCAAGTAAAATTTTTATTGGTGAATGTTTGTGCTGCAGTCCGCAGCGTTTTTATTGAGAATATCTGTTTTCAAAAAATCATTTTTCAGCGGGATCGCCCAGCTAAAGCCCTCCAGCGGTTCTGCGGCGAAGAGCTCGCTCAATTCCTTGGTTCCCAGCAGGAAATCAGCATAGTCCTCCTCCAACTGGCGCAAGCTATCCAGCCCACAGGGCAAGAGCTGCCCAGCGATAGCTTTCTCGCCCAAGATGTCAATCTCAGGCGGCTTAATGCCGCTCTTGCGGCGGATGGCAAAAGCCTCTTCCCGGTCGGCTCTGCCGATGACGTAGAGGCCGGGCAAGGCGTCGCTGACGAAAAAGGTACCATACTGATAGCGCGCGCCAGTCAACAGCAAAGCCGCATCGGCCAAGCAAGGCGACGAACGGCTCGCGACGCGGGTATTGGTGCGGTCGATGATTTCGTCGGGGTAGAGCAGGGGCAAGCCATATTTCAGCGCCAGGGCCCCTTCGATCAAGCCGTCGCAAAGATGCCCGTGCAGCCGCACCAGGTCCTCCAGCCCAATATCTTGCTGATAGCCCAGCCGGCCCTTGGAAAAATCAGTATCCAAGACCCTGAAAGACAGCTTCTCTTCCGCTACGGGTGCAGGGCTATCCGGCCGGGGTTGGCAACCGCTGGCGGCGATAAACAGGACAAGAAAAAGAGCGATGCTGATGATTTGAGGCGCGTTCATGTAGGTTCTTTTTTTTACGGAGTCAACTGGCTATCGCGCCAAAAATCAAGCCGGAAATCGTGGCCATGACCACCACCAGCAAGATGTAAACCAAGGTCTTTTGCGTACCCATCACGTCGCGGATCACCAGCATATTGGGCAATGAAAGCGAGGGCCCTGCCAGCAATAGCGCCAGGGCCGGCCCTTTGCCCATACCCGCGCTGAGCAAGCCCTGAAGGATGGGCACTTCGGTCAAAGTGGCGAAGTACATGAAAGCGCCAACGATGGAGGCGAAGATGTTCGACCAGAGCGAATTACCGCCTACCAGCGTGACTACCCATTCGTTGGGGATGATGCCCGCCATCTGGGTGTCGTCGTGGGTGGAGCCGAGCAGGAATCCTGCCGCCAGCACGCCCAGCAACAATAAGGGCATGATCTGCTTGGCGAAGCCCCAGGTGGCGATGGTCCATTCGCGGTTGTCGGCATCCCGCTTATCCAGTAAAGCAATGGCGCTGACGCCAAAGATGGCTACCGCCATCGGCAGCAGTGGCGAAGGCGACAGCCAAGCGCTCAGCGCGGTAAGCACGGCTATCGCCAGCACGTGCAGCGGCTTCAGCTTCAGGATGTAAATCAGAGAGATGGCCAGCAGGAGCGCAAAAATGGACGTGATGGCCCACTTGTTGGCCCACAGCCAGTACCAGATGCCGCTGGTGACATCTTCGCCCGGCCGGCCCCAGTTGGCGAAAACCAGGATGAGCACCAGGGTAAAGAAGTGGAAAGAAGTCTGCCACAGCGGGCGCTTCTCCGGCATGTCCGGGAAATTGAGCTGCGCTTCGGCCTTGGCCCGCTCTTCCCGGCGATAGATAAAAGCCATGGCCAGGCCGATGATGATGGAAAAAGCTACCGCGCCGATGACCCGGGCGATGCCCATTTCCAGCCCCAGCACCCGTGCCGTGAGGATGATGGCCAGGATGTTGATGGCCGGGCCGGAATACAGGAAGGCGACCGCTGGCCCTAGCCCCGCGCCCCGCTTATGGATGCTCGAGAACAAGGGCAGGATGGTACAACTGCACACCGCCAATATGGTGCCTGATACCGAAGCGACGGTATAAGCCAGCCACTTCTTGGCATTGGCCCCAAAATACTTGATGACCGCTCCTTCGCTGATGAACACGGCAATGACCCCGGCGATGAGGAAAGCAGGCAGTAAGCACAGTACGACGTGCTCCTGTGCGTACCACTTCGTCAGGTCGAACATGGCCAGCACCGCCTCCTTGAAGCGCGGCTCGCCGATCGGCAGGTAAAAGGCAAACAAAAATACCGCCACCATCCAGAAGAGGATGCGGGCTTCTTTTTTCCATTCCATGTGGATGTTTTTTACGCGCTGCGAGTCGAGAGCCACAAGAGAGGCTTGCTTTTTGGCGGCCCACAGCCTACATCATAAAAAGTAATGCCCCTAAGCTCCTATGCTCAATATCTCCTTCACTTCCCCTAACGAGGGCACCCGCCCCTTCAACTTCACCACTTCATCCACCACCACGGCGGGCGTGGAGAGGATGTTATAGCTCATGATCTGCATCATGTCTTCTACTTTTTCCACTTGGGCTTCCATGCCCATCTCAGTCAGCGCCTGACGCACGATGGCTTCGGTCTGCTTGCACTTCGGGCAACCCGTGCCCAAAATCTTGATGTTTTTCATAGTTGGCGATCATTATTTAGTTCATCGGCGAAATACGATAGATTTGGCGAGATGAAGGGTGACATTTGTCACTTAGTTGGATGAAGAATATCATCTCCGGTGGCCTTGGCGTGGAAAGCCAGGGAGTTCAAGAGATGCGAGGTTAAGCGTAAGTCCCTGGATAGAGCCAGAAAAGGGCTAAAGCCCCAGCGGGATGACACCAGGATCGCCTTAGTCAACAGCGCTTTAGGCTGCTCTGCTTTGGGTGTCGTTCCTACGGCACTCATCTGGGGGATTGCCCTGTCCAGGCAAGGAAGCAGCCATCCCTACGGGATTATTCAGCTCAATATACTGCAAAAGTGCAGCCATCCCTGCGCGGAGTTATGAGCCCATATTGCTGGATTGATCAGAAAACTGCTCTGCTGCGGAGAACTGCCTAAATTGTCGGAGAAGTATTTATCTTTGATGTGGCAAAATACAACATTGCGATTATTGAATAAAGCCCAATGAAATACCTGCTGACCCTAAGCCTGCTGCTCCTGGCCAGCTCGCTCGCTGCCCAAGATGGAGCACGGCGGGCCTTGCTCGATTTTTTCTATCTGGAAGGGCAGGTAGGCGGTTCCTATTCCTTTTATCCCGAATTCGTCATCAAATCCAATTATGCTCGGGGCTTCAGCGCCGGCATCCGCTTCCACCAGCGCCACGCTATCGGGGTCGCACAGTCTTTTTTCGCCAAATCAGTGGGGGGAGGCTACGGCGGCTACAATTATGCCTACGGCAACCTGGGGTTGCGCTACCGCTTCGAGGCTGGCGAGCGTTGGCAGTTCTACGCTGGTGCAGGCGCGGTAGATAGGTTTCGTGTCACGAGATTGGTCTTGACGTTTTGCGACGAGGTTTTTCACGAGGTCAACCAGCAAGCTTCCCAGCGCTTCTATGTCGAAACGGGCCTGCGCTTCCGGCTGGGCGGCCCGCTTTATGTTGGATGCAGTATGGTCGGCAGCGGCGATATTGCCATCATGAGTGTATCCTGTGATCCGCTCGATTCCAATATCAAACAGGAATATCAGACGCTAGAGCGCGGCATCCGCCTGTTGTCCTTTGATCTGGCCCTGGTATTTCAAACCCGCAAGCGGTAGAGGGGCCGCATGCCTACGTCCCGCAGAACGTCTGGTACACCCCTTCGCCCGGTTCGGGCGGCAGGCGGTACTCGGCATATTCCGGGTGGTCCTCATCAGGCTTGGCCAGGGCGAGGAGCAAGCGCCGCAGCACGCTCAGGTCGCCCTTCTTAACAGCAGCATCGAGCGCCGCTTCCACCTGGTGGTTGCGGGGGATGATGGCGGGGTTGTGGTGGCGCATCAGTTGGCGTGCCTCCTCCAGCGCTTGCGGCTGGCGTGCCAGGCGCAGTTGCCAGCGCTCGTGCCATTGCCGGAAGGCATCCTGTTGGTAAAGCGGCTCGTCGGGCAGCGTTTCGGCCGATAGGCTGCGGAAGGTATTGGTGAAATCGGCGCGGCTTTCCTCCATCCAATCCAGCAGCCCTTTAATCAGGGCTGGGTCGGTTATTTCTGCGTTGAATAGCCCTAGCTTAGCCCGCATGGCTGCGAGCCAATAGTGTCGATACATGCCAGAGAAGGATCCGATGGCCTCTTCAGCGATAGATACAGCTTTTTCTTGTTCTTCGTGCAGCAGCGGTACCAAGGTTTCGGCAAAGCGCACCAGATTCCAATGGGCGATCTGGGGCTGTTTGCTGAAGGCATAGCGGCCCTGGGTGTCGATAGAGCTGAAGACCGTGGCGGGGTCGTAAGCATCCATGAAGGCGCAGGGGCCATAATCGATGGTTTCACCGGCGATGGACACGTTATCGGTATTCATCACGCCATGGATGAAGCCGACGGCCATCCATTGGGCCACCAGGGCTGCCTGGCGCTCTGCAACGGCATAGAAGAGGGCGAGGCAAGGGTTTTCCGCTGCGGCCAGCTCCGGGAAATGCCTTTGGATGGTGTAGTCGGCCAGGGTCTTGAGCGCGCCCTCATCGCGCCGCGCTGCCGCATACTCGAAGGTGCCCACCCGGAGGTGGCTGGCCGCCACCCGGGTGAGGATAGCCCCCGGCAGGGGCGTCTCGCGGAAGACCGGCTCGCCAGTGAGCACCACCGCCAGGCTGCGCGTGGTGGGGACGCCCATGGCGTGCAGGGCTTCGCTGATGATGTACTCCCGCAGCATGGGGCCTAGCGAGGCCCTGCCGTCGCCCCGGCGAGAGAAGGGCGTCTGGCCCGAGCCTTTAAGCTGAATGTCGAAGCGCTGCCCCCCAGGCGTGAGGTGCTCGCCCAGCAAGATGGCCCGCCCATCACCTAGCATGGTGAAGGACCCAAACTGATGCCCGGCATAAGCTTGGGCAATGGGCTGAGCGCCTTCCGGTAATTGGTTGCCAGCAAAAATGGCAACGCCCTCCGGCCCCAGCAGGGCCTTTTCATCGAGGCCCAGCTCGGCAGCTAGCGCAGCGTTGAAGACGAGCAAGCGCGGCGATTGGACCGGGACCGGCGCCAGCTCGGCGCGGAAAATCTCCGGCAGCCGGGCGTAGCTATTGTCAAAATTCCAGCCGGCAGTGGCGGCGGGGTTGATGGATTCGGTTGGCATAGTTCAATTTAGCTTTAGTGGGAAAGCCTGGGACACCATCTGTTGGTGGCGCTGTGCTTGACCCCCTTTGGAGGATAAACAGGTGAAAGGGGGAAGATGTTGGGAGGGAGGGGGGCACAGCCATCAGCTTAAGCTTTATTCTCTCCCAAGACGCCCGCCTGGCTGAACACCAAAAGGGTGTATGAGCCAGGCCCTCGGCGGGTAGAATTCGCAGCGCGAGTATTCCACACGCCGAGCCTGCTTTGGGCAACATGGCGGACGAACGCCGACAGGGCCAATCAACCCTGCGCCAGCCCTGTGGAATAGTCTATGCTTAACCCTGGTTTATTCCACGGGGCCAGCCCCGTGAAATAACTTCGTTAGAGGCGAAGCCT
>CAYSPJ010000200.1:0-7205 GCA_964432875.1 uncultured Phaeodactylibacter sp.
TTTGGAGTCTTGTTGATGGTCAGAGGCTGGTGGGCTGATGGGCTGGTCAGCTGATTGCATATCTCCCCCCACTTTATCCTTTACCCTTTACCCTTTACCCTTTAACCTTTCCCCTTTAACCTTTCCCCCTCCCTCCAGGCAGCGTTTACGCCATTAAAGGAATCTTTATACCAGAAGAGGTGTTAGCCAAGAAGCGAGCGGTTACCAATCGTGCCGCTGCACCGGAGCTAAAACCTTAAATCTCCAAATTAATCAACCAAAAAAGACCAGGAGGCAGCCTATGAGAAAGATTACACTACACGCCATCAACCAGGTTTTCCTCCTCTTGTTCGTATTCAGCTCAGCCTACGGGCAACAGGTAGAAAAAACGCTGGTCAAATCCTTCAATCTGGAAAGTAAAACTGCGGTCGCTTTTCAAGTATCCGGCCCTGTAGAAGTGCAAACCTGGAACAACAACTACCTCCGGGTTCAAATGCAAATCTCGCTGGATAATGTCAATGAAGCGGTTATCAAATCACTAATACAGTCTGGCCGTTACAACCTCCATTCCGAGGTAACCGATGCCCAGTACAAGATTAGTGCTCCAGGTATGGCCCGGGAAGTGCAAGTAGGCGGCAAATTACTCGAAGAGAAAGTCTCTTTCCTGATATTTGCCCCGGATAATGTACTAATCGAATTGCCGCAGCTAGAAAAAGATGCTGCCGCAACCGCTTCCTCTTCACTCTGAGTGCCGGGCATGCCCCAAAACACAAAAAAGCTTACATTTGCCTTTTCATAATGGCAAGGCATGAGTTGCCATCCACAAAGGCGATGATAATGGACGTAGTATTGTACCTGGTATTATTTGCCGTAAGCTTAACCGTGTTGCTAAAGGCTTCCGGCTGGTTTGTCGATTCAGCCGAACGCATCGGCTTATCTTTGGGGGCTTCACCTTTTATCATTGGCGTGACCATCGTCGCTTTCGGTACGTCTCTGCCGGAACTAGCAACCTCGATCGCTTCGGTATTCGCCGGGCAATCGGAAATCGTCGTCGGCAACGTCGTGGGCTCCAATATCACCAACATAGCCCTGGTGCTTGGCCTTACAGCGCTGACAGCCAAGCGTATCGAGCTGGAATACAACATCTGGCATATTGACATGCCTTTTTTGTGGGGTTCGGCTTTTTTGCTGTGGTTTGTGCTGCAGGATTTAGACTTCTCCCTGTTTGATGGCCTGCTTTTCATGGTGGGCATTGTGCTATTCTTGCTCTATTCCTTCAAATCTAACGGAAAAAAATCGGACATTGAACACCCGCCAGCCAATTGGAAGGCTTACCTCCTACTCTTGGCTGGAGCCACTCTAGTCTATGTGGGGGCAGACTACACCATCTACGCCATCAGCAAACTAAGCGAGATAGCGGGGATAAGCCCCGAGATTATTGCCTTATCGGCAGTAGCGTTGGGGACTTCCCTGCCAGAAGTCATCGTCAGCGTCAATGCCGCCAGGCGGGGCAAATCTTCTATCGCCATCGGTAATGTGCTGGGCTCAAACATCTTCAACACCTATATTGTCATGGCTATCCCTTCCTTTTTTGGCAAGCTTGTTATCCCACCCAATATCAATCAGATTTTCCTGCCGCTGATGATTGCCATGACCATCCTATTCGGCGTCATGTCCAACAATAAGAAGATAACCCGTTGGGAAGGTTGCTTACTGCTGATGTTTTATGCTTTCTTCGTTGCGGAGCTGATCGGCAACGCTCGTTAAAAAAAAGTCTTGCATCTTTCCCAAAATATATGTACTTTTGTTCCTATTGAAGAAAACATCCCCCCTTCCCTAAGAAAATACTCCCTAACACCCGGGAGCGCCCTGTTTTATTTGACGGATTATAAGCTACTCTGCTTCTAGCGCTGTTGAAACCTTGTTTCAAGCTTGTTCCTTTATTGGAATCATTGCCTGCTCTTTTAGGTTTATCAGAATATTGTGCAGCGTGGCAATACAGGATGAGGAAATTATTAAAACAAACATACGACCTACAATGAAGAAAACGATGTACACCCTGCTCCTGGCAGTAGTATGCTCTTATGGCACTACCCATGGACAAACCCTGGCAAGTTGGAGCCTAACTTCCAACGCCACCCCTTCGGTCATGAATACCAATGCCCAAGCTTCCCTCTTTTCAGGAGGCAATGGCGTAACCACTCCTGATTACGGGGGCAGCGGAGCGGCTTCTTTCGCCTGGGAGACTAGCCAGGAAGCCAGCTCGGAAGATTATTTCGAGATTTGCATCAACCCCAAGCCAGGGCATACCCTGGTCGTGAACGGCTTGAACTATACGGAAGGCCGCAGCAGCGAGGGTATCCGGGCTTATGATTTGAGATGGTCGAAAGACGGCTTCATGACCTCCAACCTCCTGGCCTCCTTTACGGTACCCGACGACCTACTCTTCCGCTCCAACAACCTAAACAATTTGGGCATCAGCGTCTGTGTCGGCGAAACACTTTGCTTTCGCTGGTATGGCTATCAGGCAGAAACGAATGATGGAGAATGGCGACTGGCTAATGTTGTCCTCAATGGCGCCTCCTTCCCCCTTTGCAATACCCATACCAACCCCGCCTGGAACCTGAATATCAACAACGTGACGAATAATGCCATGGATGTTTCCTGGACGCGCGGCAATGGAGATGGCGTAGTGGTACTGGCCAGAGCTGGCGCGGCACCTGAGGTGAGTCTCTGCGATTGGCAAATCAGCTCGGTCAGCCCGGTTTTTGGGTTGGGCACTGATCTTGGCAATGGTGCTTATGTCGTTTACGAAGGCCTAGGCTCGAGCTTTACCCTGCTTGGCCTGGCAGAAGGTACGGAATATCATCTAGCAGCCTATGAATACAGCGGCCTGGGCCTATGCTTGAATACTGCCGCCCTCATACCAAGAGCCGCTGCGACAACCGCCTGCAGCCAGCCTTCTCCGGTGGTCAACCTGAATTATAGTGCGACCAGCCAAGGCATGTACCTCTCCTGGCAACTACCGCCCTGCTATGAGCAAGTCATGGTCGTTGCCAGCAGCCAGCCCATCACGGCGGTACCGACCAGTGCCGACCCCAATGTTTATACCGCCAGTGCGCTTTTTGGTAGCGGCACTGACAGCAACGGCGATTTCCTCTCCCCTGCTACTCCCGTCTATCGTGGTACCGGGCAAGCTGTTAAAATAGAAGGCTTAAGCGACGGGCAGCTTTATTATTTCCGCATTTTTACTTTCCGCAATGGCCAATGGGCTACCGGGGTGCAGATATCTGCCAAACCAGTGGCCGGCTGCCCTGAGCTCGGCGATGGCGGCCGGGTGTTCATCAATGAAATCCATTATCAGAATATGACCGCAGATGTGGATGAAGGGATTGAAATATCCGGCCCAGCCGGCACCGAACTCGAAAACTATGCTCTAGCCATTTATGGGGCTAACCGTTCATTGGATAAGCTTATTTATTTGAGTGGCACCATTGACAACGAGCTGCAAGGCTTCGGCGCCGTTTGGGTGCCGGTACCCAATATCTTTGAAATAGGGGCAATTGCTCTGTACAATCTGGTAGCCGACACCTCGGTAGAGTTCCTCAGCTGGCGAGACAACTCCTTTACTGCCGTGGATGGGCCCCTTCAGGGTGAAACAGCAATCCCTATTGGGATACGACAAGATCCATTTACTCCCCTCAACTATTCACTTCAGCGTATCGACGGCCCTTGCCCGGCAGATATGAGCTGGCAAGGCCCCATGCTCGCCACTCGTGGGCGGCTCAATATGGGCCAAATCGTGCTGCCTATCCAACTTACACATTTCACCGGTGCATTAATCGGCGAGCAGGTGTTGCTGAAATGGGCGACAGGGAGCGAGGAGCAAAACGACTATATGGCCGTGGAGCACAGTATGGACGCGCGCAACTTCAAGGAAATTGGCCGCGTGAAAGGCGCCGGCACTACTACGCTGCCCCAGGATTACCAGCTCTGGCACAACCAGCCCCTGCCGGGCATCAATTACTACCGCTTGCGTCAGGTGGACTACGATGGCCAAATGGAGTATTTCGGCGTGGTGGCTGTCGAATATAAGTCCAACAATCCTACCTTCAAGCTATACCCCACCGCTACTACCGGGATGCTCATGGTGGAGCTTTCTGCTACCAATCAAGTGGCTGGCGAACTGATAATCTATAACCTCTACGGCCAACCGCTTCAGCGCATCGTGGTATCAGGCAGCCCGCTACGACAGGAAATCTCCGTAGAGGCGCTTCCTCCGGGGCAGTATTTGCTGCAGTGGCGGCCAAGCGCGGGCGAGCAATTCGTGCAGCGCTTCGTGAAGCTGTAAAAAAACTTGAGGAAGGCCCTACTCCTGCTGCCTTGCCTCCAGCGTACCTCCCGGGAAGTTGCCTAGCTTCTTTTGGCAACTTCCCGGGAGGGCATCAACGGCTCGCTATACATCAGAGGTGCCTGCGTGGTGAGGCCGGGCCACTTGGCGCAGCGCATCAGAAAGCCGGCATTGCCACCCTGATTGGTGAAGTTGACGGAACTTATGCTGATATGCACCTGGTAGGATTCAAATACCAGCAAGCTGCTATTGTGGCCCTCTTTGAACACCTTCCGGCTACTCACCCCTCCTCGCTGCTCAGCCGGAGCAGGTACATGCCCGGAGGCAAGCCCTGGAAAGCAATGGGCAGAACGGTTTGTGATGGAATAAGCGCTGGTTCAAAATGCATGCTTTGTTTTTTGAGGTATATGTGTATTTTTACCAATTATTTTCGGTTCTTTGGCACTGTTTGTACTCAAAAGCCAGTATAAAGCCAGAAAAGGGCTGCGCTTTTCTCGGCGCTCCCCTGCTCATCAGATTGCCAAAGCTGGTAGTGTTCCCTTGGTTTTAAAATTTGAACAGCAATGAAAAAATTGGCAAGCCTTTTCGTAGCCTTATTCCTGATGGCTCTTTGCCTATACGGTCAGCGCAGTTCAGAAGCCGGCATATTCCTGGGCGTATCCAACTATATGGGCGACCTCTCGCCCCGCCCCTTGGCAGCAAACGAGACAAACTTTGCCTTTGGTGGCCAGTATCGCTATATGTTTGAGCCCCGTTTTGGGTTGAAAGGCTCCGTCAGCCTGGGTAAAATAAGCGGTGAAGACGCCAATGTACCCCGCGCCCCCGTAAATGGGCAGCCGCCCCGCCAATGGAAAATGGAAGCCGGTGTTTTTGAAGTAGCCATGCAAGCGGAATGGCATATCCTGGGCAAGCCGCGCTACAACCAAGTAGGGCTTTTCGTGCCTCATGCCTCCCCCTTTATTTCTGCCGGGCTGGGCCTGACCTTGGCCGAGGCGGAGGTCAGTGTGCCTCTGCTTGATAAAACCCGCTTCCCCGAACCCAATGATCAATCAGCTTTTATCGTCTTCCCCCTCTCTGTAGGCCTGCGCTTTGACATAGCAGAGTACCTGCTCGTCGCTGGAGAATTCGGTGTCCGCGCTACTTTCTCCGATTACCTGGATGGCCTGAGCAAATCCCTCAATTCTACGCACAACGACTACTACCTCTTCGGAGGCTTTACTTTTTTGTACTTGATTGATGCAGAAATTACACGCAGCTACCGCAATTGATCTATCTGGCAATTTTTTGCCCATAATGGCTTTGCCACCAACTTTAAAATATGTATTTTTTCGCATGAATCATCAACAACACAACCATCATGATCAAATACATACAATTTTTCGTGCTTGCGCTCCTATCCAGCTTACTCGTCGCGACAGCCCCTCCTCCTTTTTTCCCCGATGACGGCCTGATTGCTTACTACTCCTTCAACTATTGCGATGCCCGCGACGAAAGCGGCAACGATTCCCATGGCCTGCTGTTTGGAGGTGTCAACTGCTGGTGCGGTATCGAGGACGATGGCCTGCTGCTCGATGGGGTCAACGACTATGTCGAGTTTCCCGGAAAAGTCAACCGCTATTTCAATACATCTGACTTTACCATCAGCTTTTATGTCAAACCGGAGCAATATCTGGTTTTTCGGCAGAGCTTGCTCTCCAAACGGGAAGATTGCGAGCAGTATAATATGTTCGACTTGATGCTGAACCTCAATAGCGGTGAAGTAGAAGCCGCTGTACATGAAACGCCTCAGAAGTTCTATGCTGGCCTGGCAGCCGCCCTGGATAGCGCTGGTTGGATCCACTTTGCCCTGGTGCGGGATGGGGCCCGCGCGCTCACCTATGTTAATGGAGAGCTGCGCCGCGAAAGCTTCCGCTGCAGCGGAGTGGACATTTCCAATCAAGCCGTACTTTCTTTCGCCAATAGCCCCTGCATCCAAAATGGCAACGCCCGCCGCTTCCGGGGCGTACTAGATGAATTGCGCGTCTATGGCCGCGCTTTGTCTAGTAAAGAGATACGGCTCTTATATAGCATGTATCCCATCGAAAATGCGTATATGGATTGCGCGAGTTGAGCAAACCGCGCCTCCCGGCTTGTTACCTTTCACCAAAGACAAGTCTAAAAAAAACAAAATCCCCCTGCTAGCTGAAAGCGCTTAAGGGGGAATTTAGTATATTTGGCAAAATAAAAACCGCAAACATGAATTCTGGAAATCTAATGGACTTACTTCAGGGAACCCTGAACGAAGGCATGATTGATCAACTCAGCCAGCAACTGGGCGGGGTAGACAAAAAGCAAACGGCAGCTGCCACATCGGGGATCGTGGCCACCCTGATGGGCGCGCTTGCTCAAAATGCTTCTACAGCGGAAGGCGCCCAATCCCTCGATAAAGCTTTGGAGCGCGACCACGATGGCAGCATCCTCAACGACGTTGTTGGTATGCTGACAGGGCAAAACCAAGCGGTCAACCCACGTGCCGCGAATGGCGCGGGTATCCTGGAACACGTGCTGGGCAACCGCCAAAGCAGTGCCGTACAGATGATAAGCCAACTCAGCGGGTTGGATTCCAGTAAGACCAACAACCTCATGACGATGTTGGCCCCTATCGTCCTTAGCTCTCTAGGTAAAGCCAAACGCGAGCAGGGCCTTGATGTGGCGGGTATCGTCTCGATGCTTTCGGGCACGGTTTCTGCTCAGAAACAGAGTAACCCCACCATGAACCTCATCAGCAGTTTTCTGGACAAAAACAACGATGGCAGCATCGTGGATGATGTAGCTAAAATGGGGATGAACATGCTCTCCGGATTCCTAAAGAGAAAGCGCTAAAACTGCTTGATAT
>CAYSPJ010000201.1:0-7084 GCA_964432875.1 uncultured Phaeodactylibacter sp.
TCCGGAGCGCCGATCGCGCGGAGGCGTGCGGACAGCCCATCGATTTGGGAGGACGCTTGTTGGAGGCCTTGTTCCGCGCCTGCCAGCATGCTGGCCGCATAGCCGAAGCAAGCCCGCTGTGTGGCGGTGGGCCCATAGCTCAGCGCGCCGCCGCCCGAGCTGGCCATCCCGAAATACTCCCGCAGTGAATGGCGGGCTTGCTTTTGGCCCACTTCATTGCGGGCCTTGCTGCCATTCAGCTCGAGGTCGAGCGCTTCGAGCTCCTGGTGTAAGGCGAGCAGATCGCGGTGCAGCGCATCATCCGTCTGGCGAGCGCGCAAGTATGCTGCTTGCATCAGCTCGCTTTGCTTGCGGACGGCTTGCATGCGCTGTTCAAAAGCTTGAATCCGGGCAGAAAGCGCATCCACCTCCCGGGCATAGCTAGCTACCTCGGCGGGGCTGGCGCCGGGCAGCGCCCCTTCGCGCAATGGCTTCACCTCAAAGGACAGCCTTTCAGAGATGGGCTGCAGGGCCCCCTCGATCTGCTTGAAGAGCTGCGCATAGTAGGTGCCAGGCGCCGCCAGGGGCCCTTTGGCATCGCGGTCCTTGTTTTCCTTGGTGACCAAGCCCTGGGTGGTGGTGCTGAGGTCCCACGCCACCCGTTGGAAGCCGGCGCTGTTGGCAGCCGCTACCCGCCGCAGCACTTGCCCAGACGCATCGCTGATAAACAGCCAGACTTTGGGGTCGGCTTCGCGCAGCTCCGTTTCCACGGCTTCCCAGCCGGGGAAGCTCAGGGGCTGGCCTGCAGTTTGGCGCTCTTTCTCGGCCTTTTGGCGCGCCGCTTTCCGGGTGGTATAAGCTTCCTTGAGATAGTACGTGAACTCTGCCCCGAAGGCTGGGTTGGGCGCCAGGTAGAAATCATCGCCCTGTGAAGTGCTCCAGCCTCCCAGCGGCGTGCGGGGCTTGTACCAGTAGGCCGGGCGGGCCGCAAAGAGGGTAGCCTCGGTTTTTTCGATTTCCCGGCTGTAATTGCGCAACGCGCTATAGTCGTCGAGGATGTAGAAACCCCGCCCGAAAGTAGCGAGAACTAAGTCGTTTTCACGGCGCTGGATAGCCAGGTCGCGCACCGGGATTTTGGGCAGGCCTCCTTCAAGCGGGATCCAGCGCTTGCCGCTATCCGGGCTGAAAAACACGCCAAACTCAGCCCCCAGGAAAAGCAGCTCGGGCTTTTGGTGGTCCTGCACGATGCGCCACAGCAAGCTGCGTTCGGGCAGGTTGGCCCGCAGGCTGGACCAGGTACGGCCTCGGTCGGTGCTTTTATAGAGGTAAGGCTGGAAATCGCCATACTTGTGGTTGTCAAAAACCGCGTAAACGGTATTGGCATCGAAGAGGTCGGCTTTGATGTCGTTTACAAAAGCGGTGGCGGGCAGGCCGGGCAGGCGGTCAAGGGAAACCTTGCGCCAGGTGCCGCCTTCATCTTCGGTCACCTGGATTAGGCCGTCGTCGGTGCCGGCATAGATCAAGCCCTGCTGCACGGGCGATATCCCCAGGGAGGTAATGGTGCTGTAATCGCTCATGGCGTAGATATCCCAGGCATTGTCCCAGCCTTGGGTGGTGCCGAAAAATGGCGTGCTGATGCGCTCGGTATTCGTGGTCAGGTCGCCGGAGAGCGCTGTCCAGGAATCGCCGCGGTCAGTGGACTTCCACACCCGTTGGGAGGCGAAGTAGAGGTGGGCCGGATTGTGCGGGCTCACCACGATGGGCGCATCCCAGTTGAAGCGCTCCCGGGGCTCATCGGGGCGGGGCTGGGGTTTGATAAACACATTTTCGCCCGTGCGGCGGTCATGGCGCATCAAGTTGCCCTGCTGCGATTGGCCATAGACGATGTTGGGGTTGCCCGGCTCGGTCGCCGGCTGATGCCCATCGCCGCCTACGATGATCTGCCAGTCGCTATTGCCGATGCCGTGGATGTTATCGGTGCGCGAAGGCCCGCCTTGGGTGCTGTTGTCCTGCGTGCCGCCAAAGACGTTGTAGAAAGGCAAGTCGTCGTCTACGGCTACTTTGTAGAATTGGGTCACGGGCAAGTTGCTCACATATTTCCAGGATTTAGTGCGGTCAAAGCTTTCGTACAGGCCGCCGTCGCAGCCTACCAGGAGGTAGTTGGGGTCATCGGCGCGGAAAGCGATGGCGTGGTCATCCACGTGTTTATTGCGCACATTCACGCGGCTAAAAGTCTTGCCGCCATCTTCGCTGCTGACCATGTAGTTGCTCACCAGGTAGAGGCGGTCAAACTGATGGGGGCAGGCGTAGAGCTCCTGGTAGTAGTGCGGGCCGGTGCCGCCGGACACTTCATCCGACATTTTGGACCAGCTGGCGCCGCGGTCGGCGCTGCGATAGACCCCACCAGTACGGCGGTCGAGCTCGATAGCGGCATAGACCACATCGGGCTGCTGGGGCGAGATGGCCAGGCCGATTTTGCCCATATTGCTCCCCGGCAAGCCCTTGCTCAGCTTTTGCCAGGTTTCGCCCCCATCATCGGAGCGATAGATGGCGGTGCCCGGGCCGCCGCCCATATAACCGGCTACGGTGCGGTGGCGCTGCCAGGTGGCGGCATAGAGCCGGTTGGGGTCGCGGGGGTCGATGAGCAGGTCGGTAGCGCCCACCCATTCTGCATCGCCGAGGGTGCGTTTCCAGCTGGTGCCGCCATCGGTAGTCTTATAGACGCCGCGTTCGCCGCCTTTACTCCAGAGCGGGCCCTGGGCAGCTACCCAAAGCGTATTGGGGTCCTGGGGGTGGATGATGATTTTGGAGATCCGCTCCGAAGCTTTGAGGCCCATGTTTTTCCAGTTTTTGCCGCCATTATCGCTGCGGTAAATGCCATCGCCATACCCCATGTGCCGGCCGCCGACGTTCTCGCCGGTGCCCACCCATACCACTTCAGGGTTTTGCGGGTCGAGGCTCACGCAGCCGATGGAATAGGAGCCCTCCTTATCGAAGAGGGGCGTCCAGGTGGTGCCGGCATTCTCGGTTTTCCACACCCCGCCGGAAGCCACGGCTACATACCATACCGAGGGGTTGTCGGGGTGTAGGGCGATATCGCCAATGCGGCCCGACATAAAAGCGGGCCCGATGTTGCGGAATTTCAAGCCTTGAAAAATAGCTGCCTTGGGCGCATCCTCGGAGGGCTTGGCTTCTTTGTTTTGAGCATAGCCCCCCGCTCCGCCAAGGAGGAATAACAGGACGAGTAGTAGTGGTTTGATCTGCATCTTTAGTCTGTTTTTGTGCGTGTATTAGATCAGGTTCTCTATAATCTAGGGCAAGGTACGGGTTCAGGCGGAAGAGGGCAAGGCCCCAAGCGTGTTTTTTCGCTTGGCCCTGGATAGCGGGGCCAATCTCGATGGCCGGCCTGGGCGTTTTTGCCACGGATTGCGCGGATTTTCACGGATCAGCTCTGCTCCTACCGGAATGCCAGCCCGCCTGTGAGGGGCTGACTCCCCGCTCAGCCCCTCACTAAAGCCGAGCCCGCCGAGCCAAACGGGCTATGGTTCATGCGTCCACAGCCAGCCCATCGAGGCGCACCCTTTCCATCTTTGTCCAAGCGCAGCTATGCTTTTTCAAATAAAACTCTATACCTTTGCTGAGAAGCAGGTGGTGAGGCACCCAGTACGCGCCGAACCCCCGGTAAGACAGGATAGGGGAGGGGCAAATGCAATAAACAAAACGATGAATCAAAAAAACAAAATTTATGGGGACATTTCAAACACTCGATTACGCCATTTTCGGAGCTTATGCCTTGCTGATTTTGTCGGTGGGCTTATGGGTTTCCAGGACTAAAAAGGGAGAGAAGAAAAGCGCTGAGGACTATTTCCTGGCCGGGAAGACCCTGCCCTTTTGGGCGATTGGCGCCTCGCTGATCGCGGCGAACATCTCGGCGGAGCAGTTCATCGGGATGTCTGGCTCCGGCTTTGCCGTCGGGCTGGCGATCGCCTCTTACGAATGGATGGCAGCCATCACCCTGATTGTGGTGGCCAAGTTTTTTCTGCCCGTCTTCATCAAGCAGGGCTTATTCACCATTCCTGAATTTATAGAAAACCGCTTCAACACCAATCTGAAGACCATTTTGGCTGTCTTTTGGGTGGCCTTGTTCATTTTCGTCAACCTGACCTCGGTATTGTTCCTGGGTGCCAAGGCGCTGGATACGATTTTGGGGAGTGGCGATGGGTCTTCCATGATGTATTACATCGTGGGGCTGGCCTGCTTTGCGGCAGCTTATTCCATCTGGGGCGGCCTGGCCGCAGTGGCGTGGACGGATGTGATCCAGGTGGTGCTGCTGGTCATCGGCGGTTTTATCACTACCCTGATCGCATTGAATCACGTCACCCCTGATGGCGGGGTTTTTGCTGGCTTAGACCATATTTACACCTCTGCCGGAGAGAAATTCAATATGATCCTGAAAAAGGACAACCCAGAATTCATGAACCTGCCGGGTATCACGGTGCTGATTGGCGGGATGTGGGTGGCCAACCTTTACTATTGGGGGTTCAACCAGTACATCATCCAAAGGGCATTGGCGGCAAAATCGCTGCGCGAGGCGCAAAAAGGCCTGGTCTTTGCCGCTTTCCTGAAGATTATCCTGCCGATTTTTGTGGTCATCCCGGGCATCATCGCTTTTGTGATGTACACCCAACCTGCCGGTACCGCCGTGATTGAAGGGCTGCAGGCGGACTTCCTCCGCCCCGATGGCAGCATCAACTACGATATCTCTTACCCCTGGCTCATCAAGACCTTCATCCCCACGGGCATCAAGGGATTGGTGGTGGCGGCATTGACTGCTGCCATCGTGTCTTCCTTGGCTTCCATGCTCAATTCTACAGCTACTATTTTTACCATGGATATTTTCAAGCCATACCTCTCCAAAAAGACGGATGGCTCTGATCTGGTGCCCGTAGGGCGCATTACGGTTATCGTAGCGCTGGTGATTGCGGTATTGGTGGCACCAGTACTGGAATCCATGCCTCAGATGTTCCAGTACATCCAGGAGTACACCGGCGTAGTCAGCCCAGGTATCTTGGCCGTATTCCTGATGGGTTTGTTCTGGAAAAAGGCCAATAGCACCGGAGCTATCGTCGGGGTGATCGCCTCGATCCCCGTGGCGCTGCTGCTCAAGTTCTTGCCGATAGAAATGCCTTTCCTCGACCAGATGATGTACACCTGCTTGATCACCATCGCCACGATCATGATGGTGAGCCTGGTGACTGCCGATTACGACGAGGATCCGAAATCTATCCCGCTGCCGAAGGAGGCGTTCATCACTTCCCGGAGCTTCAATATATCCGCTTACGTGTTGATGTTGATTTTGGCGTTGTTGTACACGGTTTTCTGGTAGAAAAGGTTTTGTGCCGGGAAGCGGCGCTGGCGGCGAGGTTTTATGCCATCCGCAAATAGGGGTTTGCACATCTTGCACCACAAGGGAGGCGAGAAGGCAAACCCCTACTGCGTGAAAGGCTGCTCCTTGGCTCCGCTGCTGGTTTTACCTTCTGCCCCCATCCCTACCACGTGCAGCGCTACGGATATGCGCAAAAAAGGATGCCGCGAACCCACCAGAATATCAGGGAGGAAAATAAAATCTAAACTTTAGGCCTGATACCCCCAGGTATCAAGCCTGCTAAACTAGGCAGCGTATGACCTGGATTTTTCAACCGCTTTGCTTGTTTTTCCTGGCCTTCTGGGCCCTCCCGGGCTTGGCCCAAACCAAGATCGATCCGGCGGAGATTGAGGAGAAAATGCAATGGTTTGCCGATGCCAAGCTCGGGATATTCATCCATACTGGCATCTATGCGGTGAACGGCATTGACGAATCATGGAGTTTTCACAACCGGAAAATCAGCCATGCCGATTACATGAAGCAAGTGGAAGGCTTTAACTTGAGCCGCTTCGACCCGGCGGCCTGGGCCGAGCTGATTGCGGAAGCTGGCGCCCGCTATGCCGTCATCACCACCAAGCACCACGATGGCGTGGCTATGTATGACACCCAGATGAACGATCTGAGCATCGTGAAGGCCAGCCCGGCCAAAATGGATATGATTGCGCCATTTTTTGCGGAGCTCCGCCAGCGCGGCATCAAATGCGGCACCTATTATTCGCTGATTGATTGGACCTATGTGGACTACCCGGGGCTGTTGCGCGATAGCGCCCGCTACAGGGTCGAAGAGGATTATCGGCGCTGGTACCGCTTTCGCGATTTCTTCCAGGGGCAGATTGAGGAGATCCTGACGAAGTTCAATCCCGACTTATGGTGGTTCGATGGCGACTGGGAGCACAGCGCCGAGCGCTGGGAGGCGGAGAAGATCCGCCACCGCATCTTGGCGCACAACCCCCAAGCTATCCTCAATGGGCGCTTGCAGGGCTATGGCGACTATGCGACGCCGGAGCAGAATTTCCCGGTTTCTCGCCCGAAGCACCACTGGTGGGAACTTTGTATGACCACCAACAATAACTGGGGCTTTCAGCCCCGCGATACGGCTTGGAAGACGCCTTACGAAGTCATCAGCATCTTTGTCGATGCGGTTTCCAATGGCGGCAACCTGCTGCTGAACATCGGCCCCCGGGCAGACGGCAGCATCCCGGCTGAACCGGTGCAGCTGCTGAAAACGCTGGGCGCCTGGAATAAAAAACATGGCGAAGCGATCTTCAATACCATCCCCGGCTTGCCGCCCGGCCACTTCTACGGCCCTTCCACGCTTTCGAAAGACAGTACTACCCTTTACCTCTTCCTGTCCGGAAACCCCCAAAACCAGGTGGTCGTCCGCGGGCTTTTTGATGCGATCGAAAGTATTTCCGTGGTGGGTACCGATACGCCTGTGGATTGGAAAATCGTGGGCAAAATCTCCTGGAGCCCGGTGCCTGGCCTGGTCTTCATCGAGGTCCCTGCCGCACAATTGGACCCCTACATGACGGTGCTGAAGGTGCAGCTCAAAGGCCCGCTTAGCTTGTATCGGGGAGAAGGAGGGCTGGGGGGCTGAAGTTGGCTGGCTCGGCCTTAGTGAGGGGCTGAGCGGGGAGTCAGCCTCACCTTACCGGGCGGCTGTGAACGCATGACTCTCAG
>CAYSPJ010000202.1:0-7074 GCA_964432875.1 uncultured Phaeodactylibacter sp.
AAGGAAAAAGGAAAAAGTAAAACGCTGGCGTCCCGGACGAGCGAAGCGAGAGCGGGATAGAGCGAAGTGACATCCCGTCTGAACGAAGTGAAGCGGGAAGTAAAAAGTGAAAAGTGTTCAAACTTGAAATAAGCAGCATGAGCTTTCTGGAGCCAGCCGATTTTTTCAGCGAAAAATCAAAACGTCCTCTTGCTTTGCTTTTTGCTCATTGTATTTTAAAACAGCCTTTGCAGAAAAAATAAAGAAGATGCCAGCAGCAATTACCGCCGAAAAACTCAGCAAGCGCTTTGGCGATTTCACCGCCGTAGATCAAATCACCTTTGAAGTCCAGCATGGGGAGGTCTTTGGCTTTTTAGGGGCCAATGGAGCGGGCAAGACCACTGCCATCCGCATGTTGAACGGGCTGTCGCGGCCTAGCTCGGGGCAAGCCAGGGTAGCTGGCCTGGACATCTACCGGCAGGCGGAGCAGATCAAGCAGCGCATCGGGTACATGAGCCAGAAGTTTTCCCTGTACGAAGACCTTAGCGTGCGGGAGAACATCCAGTTTTACGGCGGTATCTACGGCTTGTCCGGGCGGGAAATCCGCGAACAGACCAAGCGGCTGCTGGCCGAGCTGCAAATGGAGGAGCACGCCCGCAGCCTGGTCAAGGCTCTGCCGCTGGGCTGGAGGCAAAAGCTGGCCTTCTCGGTGGCCATCATACACCGCCCGGAAATCGTCTTCCTCGACGAGCCCACTGGCGGGGTGGACCCCATCGCCCGGCGGCAATTTTGGGAGATGATCTACAAGGAAGCCCGGCAGGGCACCACCGTTTTCGTAACTACCCACTACATGGACGAGGCCGAGTACTGCGGCCGCGTCTCCATTATGGTTGATGGGCGCATCGCCGCCCTGGATACCCCGCACCAGTTGAAAACCCAGTTTGGGGTCAGCTCGATGAACGACGTTTTTCTAAACCTAACCCGCCCCGGGCGGCAAAGCTGATGAAACAGTTGCTCATTTTTATCCGTAAGGAAACCTACCACATTTTGCGCGACAAGCGCAGCCTGTTCATCCTGCTGGGCATGCCGGTGGCGCAAGTGCTGATTTTTGGCTTCGCCATCACTAATGAGATCAAGGAAGCCCGCATCGCCATCCTCGACCAGTCGAAAGGGGAGATGAGCCAGGCGATCACCCGGCAGTTGGCTGCTTCAGGCTACTTCAAGATCGAGGAAAACCTGCTGGCTTTAACCGATTTGGAGCGGCACTTCCAGCAAGGCAAGACCAAGCTGGCGGTCGTCTTCCCCCCGCACTTGCAGGAAAGCTTGCGCCGCGGCCTGCCCGCGCAGATCCAACTGGTAGCCGACGCTACCGATCCCAATACGGCCAATACCCTTATCAATTATGCTTCAGCCATCATCGGCCAGTACCTTCAGGAGCAAAGCCGTGGGCAAGCGCCGCCGCTGGAGATCGTCACCGAGGTCAAGATGCTGTACAACCCCCGGCTCAAGAGCGTATATATGTTTGTGCCCGGGGTCATCACCATCATTCTGATGCTGATGTCAGCCATGATGACTTCTATTGCCATCACCCGGGAGAAAGAACTGGGCACCATGGAGGTGCTGCTGGCTTCGCCCCTTCGCCCAGCGGTCATTATCATCGGCAAGGTCATCCCTTATATCCTCTTGTCGCTAATCATGGCGGCCCTGGTGCTGCTGCTGGGGGCCTTCGTCTTCGGTATGCCGGTGCGGGGCAGCCTGGCGCTGCTTTCCGCAGAATGCGTATTGTTCGTCATCACTTCGCTGGCGCTGGGCATCCTCATTTCTACCCGTACGGAAACCCAGCAAGTCGCCATGCTGATATCGCTGATGGCCTTGATGCTGCCGACCATCCTGCTATCGGGCTTCATCTTCCCGATCGAGTCTATGCCGCGGCCTTTACAGCTCATCAGCAATATCATCCCGGCCAAGTGGTTCATCATCATCATCAAGAACGTGATGTTGCGCGGCACCGGCTTTGGTTTTATCTGGCAAGAGACGCTTATCCTGGCGGGCATGGCCTTGGTGTTCATCGCCGCTAGTATCCGCAATTTTAAAATCCGCTTAGCCTGACGCCCATGAGGACTATACTGTTTATTATCCGCAAAGAATTCCTGCAGATCTTCCGGCACAAGGTGATGTTGCCGCTGATTTTCCTGATGCCTATCGTCCAGTTGCTCATCCTGGCCCACGCGGCGGATTACGAGGTGAAAAACATCAAGCTGCACATCGTGGACCACGACCTGAGCCAGTACTCACGGCGGCTTTCAGGGAAATTTCAGGCTTCTAGCAATTTTATCCTGGCCAGCAGCTCTTTTTCCAGCCAAGCCGCTTTTGACCAAATCGAAAGGGGGCAGGCCGACCTCTTCCTGGAGATACCGGTCGGGTTTCAGCGTGATTTACTGCGCAGCGGGCGGGCAGGCTTACAGCTTTCCGTAGATGCGGTCAATGGGGTCAAAGGAGGTTTAGCCAGCAGCTATGCTGCCGCCATTATCCGGGATTTTAATGAGGAGATCCGCGCTGAGCGGGCCGGCCCGGGAGGGGCCACACCATTGACGATTGCATCGTCCAACTGGTTCAACCCCGAGCTCAACTACTTCACTTTCATGGTGCCGGGCATCCTGGTACTCCTGGTCACCTTGGTGGGGATGTTCCTTTCGGGTATGAACATCGTAAAAGAAAAGGAGATCGGCACCATCGAGCAGATCAACGTGACGCCCATCCGCAAATACCAGTTCATCATCGGCAAGCTGCTGCCGTTTTGGATCATCGCCAACATTGAGCTCGCCCTGGGGCTGGGCGTGGGCTGGCTGGTCTTCGATATCCCCTTTGTCGGCAGCCTCTGGTTGGTGTTTGCCTTTGCCGCGGTTTACCTCTTGGTCGTGCTGGGCATGGGGCTGTTCATTTCCACCGTGACGGAAACCCAGCAGCAGGCCATGTTCATCGCCTGGTTCTTCCTCATCATCTTCATTTTGATGAGCGGGCTGTTTACGCCCATCGAGAGCATGCCGACCTGGGCGCAGGAATTGACGCGCTTCAATCCGGTGGCGTATTTCGTGGAGGTAATGCGCATGGTGCTGCTCAAAGGCAGTGGGTTGATGGACATCCGCCAGCACTTTGGGGCCATGCTGGCCTACGCCTTGATCGTCAATGTGCTGGCGGCCTGGAATTATCGGAAAACCAATTGAAGGCAAGTTTTTTTGTTAAAATCCCGGTCAGGTGGTTGGAGATTGGGGATTTATTCGTATAATTACGCATCCAATAGCAAGCAAAAGGATGAAAACATTTTATTATCATCACAAAATACGCCCCGCCGTTCCCGGCCACAAGCAGCTCAGCTTGATGGGCTTGCAGCCGATTTTCGACTGTTAGGCACGCTCCTCCTTTCCTGGTGATTTCTATACCCGGCAGGCCTTTCCTGCCGGTCTCGCTGTATTTGCTTATTTTTTTAATTCCATAATCAAAAAACAATATTGCCATGAAAAAACTGGTACAACTCGCGTTGGCGCTAACGCTATTATGGCCTGCTGCCACCGCTCAGGTCTTCTACGACTTTGAAGACGGCTTGATGCCGGAAGGTTTCACCCTCATCAATGGGGATATGCTTACCCCCGCTCTGGCAGGTGATTCAGTTTTCATCGACTCTGCCTGGATCGTCACTACCAGCACTACCTTCACTGGTTATGCCGCCCTGAGCATCTCTTGGTATGAAGATGCCCAAGGCAATGAAGTGGGCCCCTGTGACGACTGGCTGATCTTGCCCAAAATCACGCTGGGCAATAACGCCGTACTCAACTTTAAAGCACGTTCGGCGACTTCCAGCGGCAACTTCCGCGATGACTACATGGTGCTCATCAATGGAGGGGAGCCTACCATTGAAAGTTTCGAGGAAAATGGCGAGGTGCTTTGGCAGGAGCAAGGCGTCGTCCATAATGCTTTTCAAGAACGGTCGCTCAACCTGGAAAACTTCGCCGGCCAAACGCTTCACCTGGCTTTCCGCAATGTGACCAACACCAATGGCTACGGCTTGTGGCTGGATGATATCGAGGTCGTCAATGGCGCTGTTTCCAGCGTGCCGCAGGTTGAACCGGCTGCTTTCCAGCTTGCCCTGGCCCCCAACCCGGCAAACGGTACGACAAACCTGTTCTACACGCTTGAAAATACGGCTCAGGTCAAGCTAGCGGTAATGGACCTCCTGGGCCGCACCTTGATCAATTTACCGCAAGGCCAGCAAGCAGCCGGGCAGTATAACTTGCCGCTTGATATCCAGCGGCTGGCGGCGGGCGCCTACATCGTCCAAATCCGCACGGAGGACAAGATTGCCAACACCCGGCTGATCGTGCGGTAAAGAAGGTAAACAAGATAGCCGCAAGGATATGATAGGCCATGAAGGTACAAAGGCACGGAGCACGATGGTGTTCTTTATGCCTTTGCACCTTCTTGGCAACACCAAAACCAAGCGCCTGCTTGGTGAAGGCCTCCTCTGGTCTGTGAAGTATGACCTAATCGTGCTCGCTCAAATCATTTTACCATGTTAAAGCGTTATCTCCTCCTGATTTTTGCCTTTGTATTTTCTGCCCTGCTCCCTGCCCAGAGCTATACCACCTGGTTTACTGGCGACACCACCGACGTACAGGCCGAGGGCATGCTGCCCGGCCTGCTGCTGGCCGGCGGCGGCGGCGATAGCGACGAGTCCATGCAATGGCTGTTGGAGCGTGCTGTTGGCGGCGATGTGGTGGTCATCCGCGCCAGCGGCTCGGATGGCTACAACAACTATCTCTATTCCCAACTCGGTGTGCTGGTTAATTCGGTGCAGACCATCCGTTTCGACGGGCCGCAGGCTGCCTATGATGAGTACGTCATCAATCAGATCCGCAACGCAGAATGCCTCTTTATCGCTGGTGGGGATCAGTACGATTACTACACCTACTGGAAGGATACGCCCATCGAGGAGGCCATCAACTACTTGCTCAACGAAAAGCGGGTGCCGGTAGGCGGCTTGAGCGCGGGCATGGCCATCCTGAGCCGTTGCTACTATGCGCCTTCCGGCGGTTCGCTCACCGCTGCTGCGGCTTTGAGCAATCCTTTCCACCCCAACTTTGACGTGCTGGGCAAAGACGATTTCCTCCAGCCCGCCTATACCCAAAACCTCATCACCGACACGCACTACGACCAGCGGGAGCGCGCCGGGCGCCATCTCGGCTTCCTGGCCCGCCTGGCGCATGAGCATGGCGAGCGCTTTTTCGGCATCGCCGCCAACGAATACACCGCCATCGCGATTGATGAAAACGGCATCGCCCGCGCCTTCGGCGAATTCCCCGAATACCCGGACGACTTGGTCTATTTCCTGCAGACCAACTGCCAGGAGGCGTTTTTGCCCGAAATCATCGCGTCGGCTACTCCCTTGACCTGGAACCGCGGCCAGAGCGCCGTGAAGGCCTATGCCGTGCCTGCCCGCCCCGACGGCAGCGGCTTTCTCGACCTCAACGACTGGCAGACGGGCGAGCGGGGCGAGTGGCAAAACTGGTACGTGGAAAATGGCGAGCTGCTCAAGATTTTCGATACGGGGCCAGATTGCGCCGCGACGATCAGCAGTACCCGCGGCTTGCATCCCGATGGGGCGGATGTGCAGCTCTTCCCCAACCCGGCCAGCGAATGGCTCTACTGGACGGGCAGCGAGCCGATCGAAGCCATCCGCATCTTCAACCTCTACGGGCAGTTGATACTGGCGGCCCCGGGCAGCGCGATGAAGATTAGCGTGGAGGCCTTGCCGCCGGGGGCTTATCTGGCGCATTTTCAGCTCAGCGGCGGGCAGGTGGCGGTGAGGCGGTTTGTGCGTTGAGGCGGGAAGGCGAGCAAGCTTTAAATGGCAAAGGCTAGGCTTTTCCCGCGCCAAGGCCTATTTTGTCGAAAAAAAAATCGCTAACTTTGTTCTGAGCAAAACTCAATTACTTAACCAACTCAGGTTTTGTCGCTACCCAGCCCACAACTTTCGGGAAGTCGGTGGGTGGCTAGGCTAACTTCCCGAAAGTACTCCCTCGCAGCGATAAAACCCGAGTTGGTGCGGTATAACGCCATGAGGACAGATGTAGCACAAGAGCTTACCAAATAGACAAACGACAAACATGAAACACCAAACCACCCTCATCACCGGTGCAAACTCCGGTATCGGCAAGGCCGCCGCTTTGCAATTTGCTCAAGCAGGCCACACCCTCATCATGGGCTGCCGCGATGTGGCGCGCAGCGCAGCCGCGCAGCAGGAGATCATCGCCGCCTCAGGCAACGACAAGGTGCACCTCATGGCAGTTGATATGTCTTCCTTCGATTCCATTCGCGCTTTTTGCCAGGCTTTTGGGCAGCAGTTCCCGCGATTGGATGTCCTGATTCACAACGCCGCTTATTTCGAGCACGGCGCAGATTACCGCCTCAGCCCGGATGGCATCGAGCTGGCGTTCGCCACCAACGTCGTCGGCCCCTACCTGATGACTCAGCTGCTGCTGGAGCAACTGCAACAATCGGAGGATGCGCGGGTGCTCAATGCCTCGAGCAATATTGTCAAGCATTTTTTCTCTCCTTCCAAGGAGATTGAATTCGGCATTTTGCAATGCGCCACGCCCCCCAAGAAGCACCGCGTGTATGACCGCTACCGCGACTCGAAGATGGCGCTGGTGATGCTCACTTTCAAAATGGCGGAGGCCTTTCGGGAGGCTGGCATCAAGGTAAATGCCCTGCAGGTCAACGGCGCGAAGATGTCAAAAGCGACGCTGAAGAAATTCAAGATGCCCTGGCGGCTGATCGCCTACGTGCAAAACTTGTTCTTCCCGCCGGTGGAATACATGGCCGACCGCTATTTCCAGCTCTGTACGGCTGAAAGATTCCGCACGGCTACCGGCCAGCTCTTCAACGACAAGCTGGAGGCGATGCGCACCGGCCCGGACAATCCTAAGCCGACGGACGTCTGGGGCACTTCGGTCTATCCGGCCTATGCCGACCGGCAGGAGGTGCAGGAGAAAATCTGGGATTTGTGCGCGGAGTGGACGGGGATATCGTAAGTTCATC
>CAYSPJ010000203.1:0-7030 GCA_964432875.1 uncultured Phaeodactylibacter sp.
AAAGAAAGGGCTGATGCCTGAAAACCGTTTCATCAGGCATAGGCTCTGCCCAAGGTCGGCCTTATTTGTTTTAGCGGAACCAAGCCGAAAAAACCGTTTGGACAGTGAGCATCACTGTCCAAAAACAAAACACTGTATGAGCCTCGAAGCTGCTAAGCGCAATGCCTAAAGGCTTCACAACCTACAACCTCTGCTCAAAGCTAAAATCTTGAGGGCGAGTTTGTTTTGTTTAGGTTTTTTCGGCTTGGTGTAGCGTTAAGAAACAAATAAAGCCGTGATTTTTGCTTCTTTTCATCTAGGAAAAGAAGGGCGAGAACGGCCCAAAGAGCAGCGCCTTAAAGCCGTGCTTCAAAAGAGATGCCTAAACTTCATGCTCCTGCAGCCAAGCATGAAATCTGACGACCCTAGCAAGGTATCTGCCTTTGCGCTTAATTCTACGGCATTGCCCTGGAGGGGCTGCAGATTGGAAACCAGGTGGAGTTTCCCGGAAAAAACGCAACCCAATCACATCGACCAAGTTGGTCAAGACCAAAACAGTGGGAACAGATTCCTCTTAAAAACGGCCTTATGCAACAGCCTAGATGTCACCACCTTTCAGCTGGTACCAGAGAGGCATGCAGCAGGCCGCCTCTACGGCATTTTTATTTCCCCCCTCTTAGCCTCCAGTTTACTCCGCCGGGTCAGCGCTAAAATCCACGTCGCCGATTTTTATACCCAGAAGGTTGAGCGGGCCGGGGCTTTGCACGGAGAAGGGCACTTTTGCTGCCAGCCCGTCATAGACTTCATCAAAAGGCTTGCGCGGCATAGCAAACTGGTAATTGGGGTCGAGGAAAATCCAGGAAGGCTGGTCGGCCAGTTCCTGGTCGATACCCAAGATAAGGCGCCTCAGGAAAATGAGGTCGAGCGTGGTGATCTTGCGGTCGCGGTTGACGTCAGCAGCGATGAGTTGGAGGGTGCTGGGGAAGGTGTCAATACCGAGGATGTGCCGGCTCATGAGCACGATATCCAGGGTGCTGATGCCATTTCTGGGGTTGAAATCGCGGCTGCCAGACAAGTAATAAGTATCTTCCTGGTCGAAAAGGCTGGTGAAGGAAAACTGGCCGCCCGGTCCGGAAACCGCCAGGGTATCAGGATTGCCTTCTACCAGGATCGAGGCTTCGGGCAGGGCGCTGCCGTTGGGCAACAACACGTTGCCCGCCGCAGTATAACTCACGGGAGGCTTTACCGCGCCGGTGGCCGCCACCGCAGCGTCCAATGCGGCAATGGTGGCTTGTTGATTTGGGCCCCGCACGTTGTAGTTAACCGTGCCGTCGGGGGCGATGACTACGAAGGTGGGCGTACCGAAGAAGGTGCCGTAGGTGCCGTTGGTGTAAGGGATAATGGCTGATAGGCTGCCGCCGTCAGCGCCTACGCCCGGGAAGCTGTGCCCGTGCATGTTCTTATAGGCGGCCACTACGGTGTTGAGGTCATCCGCTTTGTTGCTCAGGCTGATCATCTCCATGTCGGCGGTGCCGGCACCCCACGACTGGTAGAAAGGCTCCATGAGCGGCGCGATGGCGTTGCAAGGCGGGCAATAGGTGAAAAACAGCTTGAGCACTACCGTTTTGCCCTGGTTGAGGTGGTCGGCATACAATTGATGCTGTTGGCCGTCGCTATCAGTGACGGTGAAGTCCGGTGCCGGCGGTTGCCCGTGTAGCAGGCTAAAGCAGCACAAAAACAGCAGGCTGAGTAGAGATACTTTCATCGTATTTCGGTTTGGCGTTTTTTATGATGTGGCCAGCAGAGGTCCCCACAGGACTAGAACGCTTTCAAAAATCTGCTGCTAAGATACCGATTTTTTCTTAGGTCGGTACAAGCTTATTTTGAAAAAACGTTTTTTCGCTAATAATTTTTACCTTTGCGCCACATTTTTGAAAAATGCAAAAAGTTGTATTCCAGGATTTAGGGTTGATGCGTTATCAGGAAGCCTGGTCTTATCAGGAGTCCAAGCTCAAAGAATTGGTAGACAGGAAGTTGAATAACCGGCAGCTGGAGAAGGAAGGCCATGCCCCAGAACCTCTTAGCCACTACTTGCTCTTTTGCGAACACCCGCCCGTCTATACCCTGGGCAAGAGCGGCTCGCTGGAAAACTTGCTGCTGGATGAGGCTGGGCTAGCCAAGAATGGGTTTGAATTCTTCAAAATCAACCGCGGAGGAGACATCACCTATCACGGCCCTGGTCAGATTGTCGGCTATCCCATCTTCGACCTGGATGGCTTCTTCACCGACATCCACCAATACGTGCGCTACCTGGAAGAAGCGGTCATACGCACCATAGCGGAGTACGGGCTGGAAGGGATAAGAGTGCAAGGATATACCGGGGTGTGGCTCGAAGCCGCCAAGGGTCAGCCGCTGCGCAAAATCTGCGCCATCGGCGTCCACCTGAGCCGCTGGGTTACCATGCACGGTTTTGCTTTCAATGTGAATACCGAGCTTTCCCATTTTGACAATATCATCCCCTGTGGCATCAGCGATCAAGACAAAGCAGTCAGCTCTTTGGAGCGCGAGCTGGGCCGCAAGTTGCCCCTGGAAGAAGTAAAAGATAAATTGAAATATCATTTTGCCGCTTTATTCGGATTTGAGTTTGCGGCTTAGTTGCAATAAGGCCCATGAAAAAGGATATACCCAACTTGAAAGTGGAAGACATTGCCATCGCCGTGGTACCTCGCGCTGCCGACGCCCTGGAAGAGGAAATGTGGGACACTTACCTCATCAATCTCAAAGCAGAGCCAATCTCCAATGTACTGGTCAATTCCAGGGGTTATGGAGAAATCGACGGTGAAAAAATGCGCACCACCACCCTGCGTCATTTTTTTGAAGAAATAGGCCCCTTATCAGCCGTGAAAATCGAGCCTATCCAAACAAAATTATTCGGGCTGACCAACGAATACTGGGTGAGCTTTGTTCATGATGATTACATGTACGACAAGAAGTATGTATTTGTACATGGGAGTATTTCCGAAAGCCATTTTACCACCATCCCCTTTATCAACCGCAAAGGGGTGATGATCCGTTAATCCTAGTACATGAGCCATCAATTGAAAACCAAGCGCGTCAGTGAGTCCAAGACCATCATGACCGAAATGGTGATGCCCAATGACACCAACCCCATGGGCAACCTCATGGGGGGGAACCTGTTGCGTTGGATGGATATCGCCTGCGGCATTTGTGCCGGCAAACACTGCGAAGCCCATGTGGTCACCGCTTCCGTAGACCACGTCTCCTTCCAAAAGCCCATCCGCGTGGGCGATGTGGTGACCCTGGAGGCAAGCGTCACCCGTACCTTCCGCACCTCCGTAGAAATTTACGTCGAGGTGTTTGCCAACGATATCAAAGGCGGCAATGCCCGCCGCTGCAACCATGCTTACTTTACTTTTGTAGGGCTGGATGACGAGGGGCACCCAATCCCGATCCCCCCGGTGCTCCCCCTTACGGAAATCGAACAGCAGCGCTACGACAGCGCCCCTCGCCGCCGCGAAGTGCGCCTCATGCTCGGCGGCCGCCTCAAGCCAGAGGATGCTTCGGAAATCAGAGCTTTTTTGTTTGATAAGGGCTAGGGTAGCATGAGTTGCCTGATAGAAACCGGGCTAAACAGCCCATGGAGCAAAATACGGCTCGGTCAGATGCACCAGCAGCCCTAACTGTCGCTTACTATCCAAATTTCAAATTTGTAACCCCTGGATGGCTTGCCTTTTACTGAGAAATCCTAGCTTTATGCCCATTTAACAGGTCATGATGATGAAAAAGACATTCCTCTTTGCTGTAGCGCTGGGCTTTTTGTTTTCCTGCGGGCAAAAAAATACCGGCCCCCAAGCGCCCGGCGGCTTCCCTAATGAAGATTTCTGGATGGCGCGCAATTACCCCGACCAAGGCTTCGCGCTATCGGCTTACCTACGCGGCTTGCAGCAGGCGCGAGAGTCGGTAGCCTGGCGAAATTTCACGGGTTTTGAAGAAGATTGGGCGCTGTGCGGGCCGGGCAATCTCGGTGCCCGCATCAATACCATCGCGGTACATCCGCAAAACGAGGATATCATTTTCGTGGGCTTTTCCCGTGGCGGCGTCTGGCGCACCACCGACGGCGCGCAGACCTGGGTGCCGGTATTTGACGGACAACTCCTACTCGCCATCGGGCACATCTCCTTCGACCCTTCCAACCCGAACACCATTTACGTCGGTACCGGCGACCCCAATATCAGCGGTTTCCCAGGCATCGGCGACGGGGTGTACAAAAGCACTGATGGCGGCGATACCTGGACCCATCTGGGCCTGGCGGCGCAGTGCATCATCTCTAAGATATTGGTCAGCCCGGCTAACCCCAATACCCTTTATGCGGCTGCCATGGGGCGGCCTTTCGTGCGCAATGCCGACCGCGGGCTATATCGCTCGCTCAATGGCGGTCAAAGCTGGGAGAAAATCTTATACATCAGCGACCAGGCTGGCGTGATCGACCTCATCATGCACCCGCAAGACCCCAACATCCTTTACGCTGCTGGTTGGGACCGCATCCGCAACAATACCGAGTCTTTTACCACTGGGCCCGGGGCGAGGGTTTATAAAACAACCAATGGGGGCGACAACTGGGAGCTGATGGCCAACGGCTTACCCCAGCAGGATATCGGCCGCATTGGCCTGGCTTTTGCGCCTTCCAACCCGGATGTCGTCTATGCCCTTTATGTGGGTGAAAACAGCCAGCTCTACAACATCTACAAAACGGCTGATGCCGGCCAGTCCTGGTCTGCTATCATGGAATTTGGCAACTTCAACGGGCTGCCTACCAACGTATTGGGCGGCTTCGGCTGGTATTTCGGCAAAATCCGCGTCAACCCCGCTAACCCCGACGAAGTTTTTGTGCTCGGCGTCGACCTCTGGCGCACCCCCAACAGCGGACAGTCCTGGCTCGAATCGGTGCCGCCCTGGTGGACCTATGAAGTCCATGCTGACAAACACGATCTGGTTTATACGCCTTCCGGAGCAATATTGCTGGCTACTGATGGGGGGCTATACCGCAGCACTGATGGGGGCTTCAATTGGGAAGATATCGAGGATATCCCCACCACGCAGTTTTACCGCGTTGCCTACAACCCCCACCAGCCCGACTGGTATTATGGCGGCGCTCAGGATAACGGGACTTCTGGCGGGCCCAGCCTCGACTATCAATGGCCGCGCATCTTTGGCGGCGATGGCTTCCAAGTGGCTTTCCGCCCCGACCTGCCCAACGTGATGTACGCCGAAACGCAGAATGGCGGCATCGTCGTCTCGCAAGACGGGGGCAGCATCTGGCAGAGCGCCACCAATGGCATTTTTTCCAATGACCGCCGGGATTGGGATATGCCCTACATCATCAGCCCTCACAACCCCGATGTGATGTATACCGGCACCTTCCGCGCCTATCGCAGCTCCGTAGGCGTCATCCCCGAATGGCAAACCATCAGCGGCGACCTCACCGATGGGCTGGTGCTCCACCCGCGCTACCATGCCATCACGACCCTCGACGAGTCGCCCATCCAGGAAGGCTTGCTTTATGTAGGTACGGTGGATGCTAACCTCTGGCGCACTGAAAATGGCGGGCTACACTGGGTCGACATCAAAGCAGGGCTGCCCGAACGCTACATCACCAGCGTCAAAGCTTCGCCTGACTTTGTCGATTGGGTTTATGTTTCCCATTCCGGTTATAAAGACAATGACTTCATCCCCCGCCTGCACCGCTCTAAAGACAAGGGGCAAACCTGGGAAAATATCTCTGGCAACCTGCCCGACCTGGCCATCAATAAAGTTTTCATCCTGCCGGGACAGCAGGATTCCATCCTCTTTGTCGCTACCGACGGCGGGGTCTATGGCAGCATGGATGCTGGCGGAAGCTGGCAGCGCCTGGGCCGCAATATGCCCTACGTACAGGTTTTCGACCTAACCTGGAATGTGGCCCGCAATGAGCTGGTGGCAGGCACTTATGCCCGCTCCATCTACTCTTACCCCCTGGATTCGCTTTTCGTCCAACCCCCCGATGATACCATGACCACCTCGGTGGCAGCCCCGCCATTGGCAGAGCCAGAGTTCGTAAAGGTGTTCCCCTCACCAGCTAGTGACTGGGTCACGGTCAGCTTCTACGATTCAGAAGGCAAGGGCTACCAATTGGCAGTCTTAGACCAAAATGGCCGGCTGGTCTTGTCGCGCACAGGCAAAGCCCATGGCCTGGTGGAAGAGCGGCTGGACATCAGCCGCCTGCCTGCCGGAGTTTATGCCATCAAGGTCAAGATGAGGCATACGCAGCGGTCGGGGCGCTTGGTGAAAGGGTAGGAGAGGGGCTTCCCACTCCCTCATTGCCCATAGGCCGGTGTTGCCATTTCCTTCAGCCCGTAGCGCATCCAGAAAGCGGCGTGCATGAGGCGGGCTAACCCATTTTTGGGGTCTGCCTTTTGCACCTCCCGATAGGTTTCAGCAGCAGCGGCATACCAATCGCTGCGCTCCAGCGCAACGGCGCGCATTAAGCCGCGCAAGCTTTCTGGGCTTTGGGCGTACATGGACGAACGCTCTGCTCGCAAAGTGGCCGCCGCTTGGGCATCAGCATCGCTCAGCTTAAAAGTGAGCAGATTAGAAGACGAAGCCAGATTGTCTGCCGGCGCAACGCGCCACTGATAGACATTGCCCGCAGCGAAGGGCGCGCTCGTCAGGTCGAAAGAGCAGAAGGTGTCCCGGACAAGCTTTTCTGCTACGATATTGCCTGCCAGGTCCAGAATCGTAACCTGATAGGAATTGGAGCCGGCTGGTTTAGACCAGTAAAAGTCCGCCGCCGACGGCAGCAGATTCCCAAAGGGCAGTATTGCCGTAATACCTTCCCCCTTTCCACCCCAGCCATCGCCAGTGCCTTTTTCTGTTTTGATATTCCCCCAGCCATCACCGGTGCCTTTTTCCGTTTTGATGCCGCCCCAGCCATCGCCAGTGCCTTTTTCCGTTTTGATGCCGCCCCAGCCATCGCCAGTGCCTTTTTCCGTTT
>CAYSPJ010000204.1:0-6959 GCA_964432875.1 uncultured Phaeodactylibacter sp.
CTCCCTGCCATAATCGTACGGTTTATCGTTATTGCCTACTGCCTACTGCCTACTGTACTGCCTACTGCCTACTGTACTGCCTACTGCCCACTGTACTGCCTACTGCCCACTGTACTGCCTACTGCCCACTGTACTGCCTACTGCCAACTGCCACTGCCAACTGTACTGCCATCCCGCTCTCGCTGCGCTCGTCCGGGACGCCCTCCGGGCGACTGCCAACTGCCCACTGAGCTGAGCCGTGGCAGCGTGCCCCGCACGCTGACATCCCGCTAAATGCGGATGAGCATTTAGCGGGGCCAACTGCCATCCCGCTCTCGCTGCGCTCGTCCGGGATGTCGCTTCGCTCCAACTGCATACTGCCACTGCCAACTGCCCACTACCGACCATCCCATTCCCGGAAAAACTCCTCCAGAAAGACCTCCATAAACCGATGGCGGTGCTCGGCCATCTGCTTTCCCGTGGCGGTATTCATGCGGTCTTTCAGCAGCAGCAGCTTTTCGTAGAAGTGGTTGATGGTAGGCGCTTGGCTGTTTTTGTATTCCTCCTTGCTCATGCCGGGCTGGGGCGGGATGGCGGGATCATACAGCGGCCGGTTTTTGAAGCCGCCGTAGTTGAAGGTGCGGGCGATGCCGATGGCGCCGATAGCATCCAGCCGGTCGGCGTCCTGCACGATGGCGAGCTCGGGGGTGAGGGCGGCGGTACCATGCCCGCCCTTGAATGAGAGGTGGGTGATGATGTATTCGACCTGGGCGATGACGCCCTCCTCGAGGCCGATGGACTGGAGGAAGGCCCGGGCCCGGCGGGGACCAATCTCCTCGTCGCCATCGTGAAATTTGGAATCCGCGATGTCGTGGAGCAGCGCCGCCAGCTCCACGACGAAGCCATCGGCGCCCTGCTCTTCCCGGGCGATGTGCCGGGCAGCCTGCCAGACCCGGTAAGTGTGGTGCCAGTCGTGTCCGCCCTCGGCACCCGCCAGGGCGGCTTTGACATGGGCGATGGTGGCTTGGATGGTGGTGGCTTGGTCCATTTAGTTGTCCGGTTTTAACTGAATGACGCGATTTTTACCGCTAAAGCATTGATTTGAAGCGACTTGATCTAAATCAAGTCTGAGGTTGAAGAGTTGCGCAGCATTTATCCCACCTGGCTCGCAGCTTTTCGCCCATGATAAACCGTCATTTTTTGCTTTTGCTTTCCCCCCTCACGTCTGCATCACCCCTGCATTGAACGGTTCCACCACGCCATTATTCGCCATTTCGATACCCAGGGAGATGGCTTGCCGGGTTTCCATGGGGCTGATGATGGCATCGACCCACAGGCGGGCGGCAGCGTAGTAGGGCGTCGTTTGGCGGTCGTAGCGATCGGTGATTTCCTGCAGGAGTTTATCCTGTTCCTGGTTGTCTGGTTTTTGGCCGCGGGCTTTCATCGCGGAAACCTGGATCTGCAGCAGCACTTTGGCGGCCTGCTCGCCCCCCATCACTGCGATTTTAGCAGTTGGCCAGGCGATGATGAGGCGGGGGTCGTAGGCCTTGCCGCACATGGCGTAGTTGCCTGCCCCATAAGAATTACCCATCACGATGCTGAACTTGGGTACCGTGGAATTGGCCACCGCATTGACCATCTTGGCACCGTCTTTGATGATGCCGCCATGCTCCGAGCGGGTGCCGACCATGAAGCCGGTCACGTCGTGCAAAAAGACCAGCGGTATCTTTTTCTGGTTGCAGTTCATGATAAAGCGCGCCGCCTTGTCTGCCGAGTCGGAGTAGATGACGCCGCCAAACTGCATCTCGCCCTTGGCGGTCTTGACGATTTCGCGGTTGTTGGCTACGATGCCCACCGCCCAGCCGTCGATGCGGGCATAGGCGCAGATGATGGTTTTGCCGTAGCCCGCCTTGTACTGGGTGAGCTCGGAGCCGTCCACGATGCGCTTGAGGATTTCGATGGTAGGGTATGGCTTATTGCCCTGAAACGGGAAGAGGCTCATGATTTCAGCGGGGTCCGCTTTAGGCGCTTGCGGGGCGATGCGGTCGAATCCTGCCTTATCAAAATGCCCCATTTTGTCGATGAGCTTGCGGATGGTTTCCAGGCAGGTCTTGTCGTCGGGCATCTTGTAGTCCGTCACGCCAGAGATATCGCTTTGGGTAGCAGCGCCACCCAGCGTCTCCTTGTCCACTTCCTCGCCGATGGCGGCTTTGACCAGGTAGGGCCCGGCCAGGAAGATGGAGCCGGTGCCCTCTACGATGAGCGCCTCGTCGGACATGATCGGCAAGTAGGCGCCGCCGGCCACGCAACTGCCCATGATGGCGGCAATTTGCGGGATACCCATGCTCGACATGCGGGCGTTGTTGCGGAAGATGCGCCCGAAGTGCTCCTTGTCGGGGAAAATCTCATCCTGCATGGGCAGGAAGACGCCGGCGCTGTCCACCAGATAGATGATGGGCAGGCGGTTTTCCATGGCGATCTCCTGTGCGCGCAAGTTTTTCTTGCCAGTGATGGGAAACCAGGCACCCGCCTTCACGGTGGCGTCGTTGGCCACGATGACACACTGCCGGCCGCTCACGTAGCCGATGCCGACGATTACGCCTGCCGCCGGGCAGCCGCCATATTCCTCGTACATCTCGAAGCCAGCGAAAGCGCCGATTTCAAAGAAATAGCTGTCCTTATCGATAAGCTGTTCGATGCGCTCGCGAGCGGTCATCTTGCCTTGCTGGTGCTCCTTTTCGATTTTATGAGCGCCCCCGCCCAGCATGATTTTGTCCAGCCGATGCTGCATGCGGGACAGCAACAGCTTAAAGTGGTCTTCGTTTTTGTTCTGATCCAGATTGATTTTACTCATCTTATTTGGTTATTCATTATTAGCTGCCACTGTTCATCGCTTGCCGTTTGCACCTGCTAGCGAGTACCCTGTTCCAGCACGTTTTTATCATAACGTGGGCGATGGGCCCGCCAAGCACCGCTCAAGCGATAAACATCCGATGCCCTATCCGTCGATAGGGAAAGCATAATAATACTCGCCGGCATAATTTTCATAAACCCCCTCCAACATCACTTTGCCGCGGGCATTTTTGAGTGCCTCCACCAGTTTTTCTACCGAATTGACCGGGCGGTTATCGATTTTGGTGATAATAAAGCCCGGGTCCATATTGGTGCGCTCGATGCGGCTGCCGCGGTAGATGCTGATTACCTTGACGCCATCAACCTTTAACCGCCGCTTTTCTTCGCGGTTGAGGTTGCGCAGCTCGAAGCCCAGCTCGAGCAGCACGTTCTCGGTTTTTTCGCTGACGAGCTCGGTGCTGTTGCTCTTGTTTTTAAGCGTCACTTTGGCGGTATATTTTTTGCCGTTGCGGATATATTCCACGGTGATGATGTTGCCCGGGCGATAGCGCCCCACCTGCTCCTGCATGGCAGGCATCGTCTTGGTTTTTACCCCATTGATGGCAATGATGACATCGCCTTTTTTCAAACCCGCATCATCGGCCCCGCTATCGGGCGATACGCGGGTGATATAGACCCCCTCTACCGCATCGAGCCCCAATTCGCTGGCCAGCTGGCTATTGACGTTGTCGATAAAAACCCCCAGGATGCCTCGCTGGGCCACGCCGTAGTCGCGCAAATCGCGGATGACTTTGCGCGCCAGGTTGGCCGGCACGGCAAAGGAGTAGCCCTCGTAGCGGCCCGAGCGGGTGATGATAGCGGTATTAATGCCGATCAGTTCGCCATTGGTGTTCACCAGTGCTCCCCCGCTATTGCCGGGGTTGACTGCAGCGTCGGTCTGGATGAAGGATTCGATGCGGTCTTGCCCTTCCAGGATATCGATGCTGCGCCCCTTGGCGCTGACGATGCCGGCCGTGACGGTGGACTCCAGGTTGAAGGGGTTGCCTACTGCCAGCACCCACTCGCCGATGCTGAGCGAGTCGGAGTTGCCAAACTCCAGGAAAGGCAGGCCCTCCGCCTTGATTTTAATCAAGGCCAGGTCAGTAGAAGCGTCGGCACCGATGAGCTCCGCCTCGAACTCCCGCTTGTCGTTGAGGGTGACTTCGATGTAAGCGCCATCATCAATCACGTGTTTATTGGTCACAATATAGCCATCTGGAGAGATGATGACCCCGGAGCCGGAAGAGGTGCCCATGGAAGGGTTGCCCCATAAATCGCGCCCGCGGCTGTCCTGCAGCGCTTTGATGTTGACCACCGCCGGGGTCACTGCAGCAGCGGCGGCGCTGAAGTCAGTAGGGGAGGAAGACAAGAAGTTGCGCTGCTTGCTGGCCTCGAGCGCCTCGAAGTTGGTATAGTGCGCTGGCGTCGTCTCCCGGATGACCACTTCGCGGGCTGGGGCGAAATAGCGGTACCCCGCGATGGCTAAAATTGCGCTGAACAGAGAGCTTGCTGCGATGATGAGGTATTGTTTCATGGTCTTATGCTTGCCGGGTGCCCCGCTGGCCCCCAATAGTTCAATATTGGATTTTATAACAAACGATGGGGGCGCTTGGTTATTCTATTTTTGTGAGGCGTTCAATCTGCCAATTTTCAGAAATCGGGATAGCTTAGCGCAGGACGTAGGAGTTATCATATTCAGCTTTTGGGCAAAGATAAGTAAAAAATCCTGCTTTGACAATTTGTCGGGGCTGCGGGAAGCCTATGGGGCAATGCCGTTGAATCCAGGGATTTGCCCCTCGAATTCGCTCCAAGAACCCCGATAGGGGTTCAACATGGTAGCAGCTTTTCACGACCCTGGGACATAGCTATCAGGTTAAGCCATGAACAGGCACTTTATTGCTCAATACTCCTTCGTGCCAAGGCTACCCGCCTAATGTTGGACAGCAGTACCTTGGCACGTTGAGCTGCAGGAGCTTGAAGTTTAGGCATCTCTTTTGAAGCACGGCTTCAGGCCGCTGCTCTTTGGGCCGTTCTCGCCCTTCTTTTCCTAGATGAAAAGAAGCAAAAATCACGGCTTTATTTGTTTCTTAACGCTCCACCAAGCCGAAAAAAACTAAACAAAACAAACTCGCCCTCAAGATTTTAGCTTTAAGCAGAGGTTGTAGGTTGTGAGGCTTTGAGACATTGCCCTTGGCTGCTTCGTGGCTCATACAGTGTTTTGTTTTTGGACAGTGGATACCACTGTCCAAACGTTTTTTTCGGCTTGGTTCCGCTAAAACAAATAAGGCCGGTCCGGTGGAATAAATGCGTTAGGGGCAAAGCCTCTATTTCACAGGGCTAGCAGGGGTGGACTCTCCCCCTTACATACAGACCTATTAATGTCAGTAAGTTACGAATTGTTAAATGCTAAACCTAATAGCTACGACCCTGGAGGGGGCGAACGTTCAGCAGGGTATTGGCCTCTACGCTTAATTTTATTTGTCCTAAAGGGGGGACCCACCCGTGGCAGCTAATGCTGTGGCTCGCCTCCCGCACTCCTTGCCCAGCCATGCTCATGGGTTGGGTGCCTGGCCAAGCCGTGAGCATTCCTACAATCCGTGGCTAAACGGAGGGCGTACCAAGCTCAGCCTGCGGACGCCAAAATAAGCGCAGAAATGACCCGTTATTTAGTTCCCGAGGTATTACTTTTACCCCCTTGCAAGCCGCGCATAGCGGAAACAGCACAAACACCCTGACGATGATGCCAGACGAGTACGCTAAATTGATTGAAGCCTCCTACCGCCAGGCGCTGGCGCAGGCCGAGGCGATCATTGCCGAGGCGGCGCGCATCCGGGAAGAAGCTGAGGCAGAGCGAGCCGCCGCCCGCGAAGCGCGGCGCGCGCTCGAAGCGGATGCCGAAAAAATCGCGGCGGCCTGCTTTGAAAAAGAGCTGGGGCAGCAGCGCGAAGCCCTCCGCGAGAGTTGGGCGCGCTACCTGGCGCGTCAGCACCTCGCTGCAGGCAAAGCCGCTGCCGAAATAGCGGACTGGCTCGGCCTGTCGTTGGAGTCGATAGAGGCCTTGGTGGAGCAGCTGCATCGGAGCAGCAGGGATACTGAGCGGTCAATAGAAGGCGGAGCAAAACTGGCTTATACCCAAAGCGGCAGAAGCGGCACCATCCGCTTCGAGAGCGCCGAGGCCCAGTTTGAGCTCTGGTGGGAGTTCGCCGGCAGCGATGCGGTCGCCCTGGTGGGCATCCCGGCCGAAGAGGAATGGGAAGCCCATACTGGCTTGCCGCTGGAAAAGCGCCTGCCCGTGCTGCAGTTCATCGGCAGGCAAGTCGTTGCCGATCAACTGGGCAATAGCGGCAGGTATGTGATCGGGCGCAATACGATGACTTTTAAAACTCTTCGATAAAGTGAAACTTGCCATGAAACGACTAATTATCACCGGTTGCAGCCGGGGCATCGGACTGGCTACTGCCAAAGGAGCCCTGGAGCAGGGCGGTTACGAAATCATCGGTACGGCTACCTCGGGAGAAGTATCGTTAGATCATCCCCATTTCACCAGCCGCCTGCTCCGCTTGGATGATGAAGAGGCTATCCGCGATTTTGCCGCGGCCTTGTGCAAAGCCGACATCAAGATAGACGGGTTGGTCAACAACGCCGCTGTACTGCTCGAAGATTGGGGCGATCCAGCCATTGACCTCGGCCAGCTCCGGCAGACCTTCGAGGTCAACGTATTCGGCACCATTGCTCTTACGGAAGCGTTACTGCCCTGTTTCAATCCAGGGGGGCACATCCTCAACCTCAGCTCGGGCTGGGGAGCATTCAGCGATCCGGGCTTCGATGCTCGGGTGCCTCACTACAAGCTGTCTAAAGCGGCCCTGAACATGTACACCAAGCTGCTGGCGGCTCGCCTGGCCTCCATCCCTATTACCGTCTCCGCCCTCGACCCCGGCTGGGTGCGCACTGACATGGGGACCAGGCACGCTCCCAAAACGCCAGAAGCTGCCGCCCGGGAAATCCTGGATTTACTGGAACGGGAGGTCGAATCGGGCGGTTTTTGGCAGGGCGGGACACAACGGGCGTGGTAGGGGATAGCGGCCTGG
>CAYSPJ010000205.1:0-6945 GCA_964432875.1 uncultured Phaeodactylibacter sp.
GCACTGCGCCTCGGCGTACTGGCGGAAAAGCCGCTGTGCTGGCAAGCCTTCCAATAAGGCTTGGGCGCGCAACAGCAAATCGCGGCTATTTTCCAGATAGGAGCGCTCCAGCTCTGGCTGGCCAGTAGGCGCCTCCAGTTGGTTGAAAGCCACCGCCTGGTTGATGAGCAGGCGGATGAAGAACTCCAGCTGCCAGTCGAAGAGCTCATCCAGAGCGGCGGCCTGTTCGCACAGGTTAATAGCTTGCGCTTGGGCCTGGATGAGCGAATCTAACGGCAGGTCAGCGCTGCCTTCGTCCATTGCGACGGCGCGCTCGACGAGGGTTTGCCCCCACTCGCGGCGGTTTTCGGCAGTAGGGAAAAAGCGGTAGGCCGCCTGTGCTTCGCGCTCTGCCCGTTCCGCTTCCGGCAGGCGCAGCAGCGCAAGCAGGCTGTCGCGGAAAGCCAGACAAGGCTCGCCCTTATCCCGGCGGGCCGGCAGGGCCGAAGCAGGCAAGTGGAACCAGCTCGTATCCAAGGGGCAGTCCAGCAGCTGCCAGATGGGGTTGGCAGGCAGGTGGTTGAGCACGAATAGTTCCGGTGGGGCAAGGAAGTACTCGCGCCCATAGCGTACCGTCCATTCGTCTTGGCTACCACCATCACCCCAAGTCGCATCCAGCAGATGCCACGCTCCATCCAGCCGCACGGCATTCCAGGCGTGGTCGGGCTCGCGCAGGCGCACCGGGGCGTCCAGGCGCGGGCGGGCATAGCCGGAAATGGAGCGGCATTCCAACCCGGCTTCACGGCAGAGGGCTTCGAACAGCTTGGCATAATCAAAACAAGTGCCGCGCCGCCGCCGCAGGATATCTTCGACGCTATGGTTGATGCGCCGCCCTTGTTTGCTGGCGGCCTGGTCGTAGCTGAGGTGGCGCAGCACCCAAGCATAAAGGCTGCGCGCCTTTTCCGTTTCCGTTTGGGCGGGCGCAACGAGGTAAGCCACCAGGGCAGGCAAGTCCTGAACCAGGCTATCAGGTGCCTTGGCGGCATGGCGGTCGATGGCGGCATGCTGAGCCCCGAGGGGGCCAACCAGGCAGAATAACGATAAGATTAATGGCAACCGCAGCTTCATGGCTTCGAGTTTGAACGATAAAACACGCTTATGGAGGGGCTGGTTTTTCAAACCCTCAATCAGGGTAGAACGCCGATGGCAAAATCATTGGCTCGATGAGGGCTGGGAATCCCTGCTAAAAAATTACCTTTGCTTTGTACATTCCATACACCAGAATAAAGACACATGGCAAGCACCCTAAGGATAATGCTCATCGCAGCCCTGGCGCTCCAGTGGAGCTGCCGCACTCTACCCACTAGCGCACCTGACCAGCCGCCGCCACCCGTGGAAGAACCCGGCCCACCGCCGCCCGAAATACTCATCCCGGAGGATGTCCCCGCCCCCCCTACTCCTGCCCCTCCACTACCGCCCCCCGCTCCCGAGCCAGTGCCCGAGCCCGAGCCACTGCTGCAAACTGGCGCGGAGCGCCTGGAAGCGTACCTGCCCCAGCTGGAGGGGAAAAAAGTAGCCCTGGTAGTCAACCACACCTCAATGGTTGGCCCGTCCCACCTGGTTGACACCTTGCTGAGCCTCGGCATCCAGGCGGTGAAAATCTTTGCCCCGGAACACGGCTTCCGCGGCGAGGCCGACGCCGGTGAACAGGTCAAGGATGAAAAAGACGTGCGCACGGGCTTGCCTCTCGTCTCCTTGTACGGCAATAAGAAAAAACCATCGGCCCAGGACCTGCAGGGCATCGATTGGCTCCTGTTCGATATCCAGGACGTAGGCGCGCGGTTTTATACCTATATCTCCACCTTGCACTACGTAATGGAGGCCAGCGCCGAGTATGGCATCCCCCTGCTGATCCTTGACCGCCCCAACCCCAACGGGCATTACGTGGACGGCCCAGTGTTGAAGCCGTCTCATAGTTCCTTCGTGGGCATGCATCCGGTGCCGGTAGTGCACGGCATGACGGTGGGCGAATATGCCCGCATGGTCAATGGCGAGGGTTGGCTGACCGGCGGCCAAGCGTGCGCGCTGACCGTGATACCTTGCGCTGGCTATACGCACCATACGCCTTATGAGCTGCCGGTGCCGCCCAGCCCCAACCTGCCGAATATGCGGGCTATTTACTTGTACCCTTCCACTTGCTTTTTTGAAGGCACCGTAGCCAGCGAAGGGCGGGGCACTACTTTGCAATTCCAGGCTTATGGACATCCCGATTACCCCAAAGGCGACTTCACCTTTACGCCCGAGCCCATGCCTGGTGCCCGTCAGCCCAAACTGCAAGGGCAGTTATGCCGGGGCTATAGCCTGGCCGGGCTGGCCCCCGATTCTATCCGTGCCGAGAGCAGCATCCAACTGGGCTATCTCATCCGCTTTTACCAGGGCTTCCCCGACCAGAAGAATTTCTTCCTGAAAAACCTCTTCTTCGACAAGCTAGCCGGCGGCACCCAACTGCGCGAGCAAATCATAGCAGGCAAGAGCGAGGACGAAATCCGTCAGAGCTGGCAGCCGGGCCTGGCAGCATTTAAGGAATTACGCCGCAAATATTTGCTTTACGAAGACTTTGAGTAAGCAGGCTTAACTAACGACACTTCAATATACTATAAAATGACCGATTGGATTGAAATCATTGGGCTGACCGCCGCCGCCTGTACTACGGCATCCTTTGTACCGCAGGTAATCACTACCTGGAAGCTGCGCTCCGGCGCGGGCTTGTCGCTGGGCATGTACGTGCTTTTTATCACTGGACTGGTACTATGGCTGCTGTACGGCATCGTGTTGACCAATTGGCCCATCATCCTGGCCAATGTGGCCACGCTTAGCCTGGCGTTGAGCATCCTGGGCATGAAAATTTATTTTTCGGCCAAAGAAAAGCGCCACCGGCGAAGCGCATGAAAATCATCCATACCTCCGACTGGCACCTGGGCCAAAAATTCCTTAGCCAGGATCGGGCCGAGGAGCACGAGCTGGCTTTGAGCTGGTTGTTGCAGGCCATCCAGCAGCAGCAGGCCGATATGCTAATCGTGGCCGGCGATATCTTCGATATCGGCAACCCGCCCAACTATGCCCGCCGCATGTACTACCGCTTCCTCACCAGCCTGCTGGGCACTTCTTGCCGCCACGTCATCATCACCGGAGGCAACCACGATTCGCCGGCCATGCTCAATGCACCACGTGAGTTGCTGCAAGCTTTGAATATTCATGTCGTCGGTGCTGCGGCAGAAGATCTGGCGGAAGAGCTAGTGGAATGCCGCAGCCGCGAGGGCAAGCTGGAAGCCGTAGTGGCAGCTGTACCTTTCCTGCGCGACCGCGACCTGCATGCCAGCATCTCCGGCGAAGGGGGCATGGAGCGCGTCGAGCGCGTCAGCGAGGGCATCCGGCGGCACTACGAAGCCATCGCCGCGCTCCTTGCCGAACGCTATCCAGCTGCCAGCGTACCCATCATCGCCACCGGCCACCTCTATGCCACTGGCGCGCTGGCTTCCGCCAAACAAGATAATATTTACATCGGCAATACGGAAAACATCGCCGCCGATCAATTCCCGGCAATTTTTGACTACGTGGCACTCGGGCACATCCATCGTCCGCAAGCCGTGGGCGGGCTGGAGCACGTGCGCTATTCTGGCAGCCTCATCCCCCTGAGCTTCAGCGAAACGAAAGACGACAAGAGCGTTTATCTGCTGGAGTTTGAAGGCAAAACCTTAAAGGCCATCCGCCCTCTCGCCCTGCCAGTTTTCCGGCGGCTGAAAAGCATCCAGGGGCCGCTGCAAAAGGTAGAGGAAGACCTCCTGCGCTTCGCCGCTAAAGACCGCGAAGGGCTCCGACCCTGGGTGGAGGCCATCGTAGAGACCGATCGCATCATCCCCCAACTAGACCGCCGCCTGCAGGAACTGACCGAAGAGCTGTATCTCGACCTGCTCAAAATACGCATCGCACACGATACTCACCCCCTGGCTGCCCAATCTGCCATGCCGGAACTCGGCGACCTGGACGAAACAGAGGTCTTTGCCATGAAGTGCCATAGCTTGGGCAGCCCGCCTGAGGAGATGGAGGAGTTGATGGCTGCTTTTCGGGAGCTGAGGGAAGGGATTATGGAAAGGTAATATCGTTTAATCATCATCCTACGGCGGGAAGAGTTGCAGCGACTAAGTACCTGCATGTTTGGGAAAAACCCCAAAAACCACCTATTTTGGCGGGCTAAAGCATACCTGACATGAGCAAAATCAACCTCCTCGCTACGCTGACGGCTTTGATCCTCTTTGCGGCCCTCACGGCCCGCGCCCAAAACAGTTGGATCCGCATCAACCAGTTGGGCTACCCGCCCCAATCCATCAAGGTGGCGGTGATGGGCGGTCAGGAAGATCTTGCGGTAGATGCCTTCGAATTGGTAGAGGTGCTCACCGGAGAAGTCGTTTTCCGCAGCCGACAGCTCACCGCATTCCCGGCTTATGCTTGCTTTGAAAAAGTCTTCCGGCTGGATTTTTCCGCTTTCGCGGAAACGGGCACGTTCTACATCCAGGCCGGCCAGGTACAATCGCCACCCTTCCGCATCGCCGAGGGGCTTTATGAGGGCACTGCCGATTTCCTGCTCCATTACATGCGGCAGCAGCGCTGTGGCTACAACCCCTACCTGCGGGACTCCTGCCACATCCGCGATGGCATCATCGTGGATCACCCCGAGTTGGAGGGTGCCTTTCTGGACGTGGCCGGCGGTTGGCATGATGCTTCCGACTATCTCCAGTACCTCACTACTTCGGCCAATGCCACTTACCAGATGCTGTTCGCCTACCAGGAAAACCCCCAGGCTTTTACCGATTACTATGATCACAATGGACACCCTGGCGCCAACGGCATCCCCGACATCCTGGACGAAGCCAAGTGGGGGCTGGATTGGCTGGATAAGATGAACCCTTCCTATGGCTTCATGTTCAACCAAATCGCCGACGACCGCGACCACCTGACTTTTGACCTGCCCAACCGCGATAGCGTGGACTACGGCTGGGGCAAGGGGCGTGAGCGGCCGGTTTATTTCGTCACCGGCAAGGCTCAGGGGCTGGGCAGGTATAAAAACCGCACTACCGGCGTCGCTTCTACAGCCGCTAAATATGCTTCCTCCTTCGCCTTGGGGGCGGAGCTGCTCAAAGGCTACTACCCCGAATTCTGCGCGAAAATCGCTGCCAAGGCGCTCGATGCTTATGCTTTCGCCAAAACCGACCTCGGCGTCTGTCAGACGGCCAGCAACCGCGCCCCCTATTTTTACGAAGAAGACAACTACGTGGACGATATGGAGCTGGCCGCCGCCCAGCTTGCCCGTGCCTCTCAGGAACCAGCGCTGCTGCGGGAAGCTATCTACTGGGGCCACCTGGAGCCCGTTACCCCCTGGATGAGCACCGACACCGCCCGCCACTACCAATGGTATCCCTTTGTCAACCTGGGGCACTACCGCATCGCCCAGGATGCCGACAGCTTGGTGCGCGCTCAGTTTATTGCCTACTTGCGGCAAGGGCTGGAGGATATCTACCAGCGCGGCAAAGAAAACGGCTTCTTCCGGGGCGTACCCTATATCTGGTGCTCCAACAACCTGGTAGCTGCCGCCCTGACCCAAGCCCGCATCTACCACCAGCTCAGCGGCGATGGCCGCTACCTCGAAATGGAAGCCGCTCTGCGCGACTGGCTATTTGGCTGCAACCCCTGGGGTACCAGCATGATCGTCGGTTTCCCCGCAGATGCCGATACCCCCAGCGACCCCCATTCCGCCTTTACCGCTAAATTTGGCTATCCTATTGACGGCGGGCTGGTAGATGGCCCCATTTACACCAGCACCTTCAACCGCCTCATTGGCCTGAAAATATACAGCGAGGATGAGTACGCCCGCTTTCAGTCAGGCCTCTGCGTGTATCACGATGACTGGGGCGATTACTCCACCAATGAGCCGACCATGGACGGCACCGCCAGCCTGACTTATTACCTGGCAGCGATGGCCCAACCTAGCCCAGCCCCTACCCCACCCCACTATACCCTCGACCAGGGCGGCATCATCCGGGCCGACAGCACGGTTAAAACGATCTACCTTACCTTCACTGGCGGGGACTACAACGACGGTGGGGCGCATATCCGTCAAACGCTGCAAAAAGAAGCGGTGCCCGCTCATTTCTTTTTCACCGGCGATTTTTACCGCCAGGCCGAAAACACGGCCTTGATCCAAAGTTTACAGGCCGACGGGCACTACCTCGGCGCACATTCTGACCAACACTTGCTCTACGCCCCCTGGAGCCAGCGCGACTCCCTGCTGCTGAGCAAAACCCAGTTTGTCGAAGATTTACAAGCCAACTACCGGGAGATGGGCCGCTTTGGCATCAAAAAGGAAGATGCCCCCCTCTTCCTGCCGCCTTACGAGTGGTACAATGCCACCATCAGCCAATGGACGAGGGATTTGGGCTTGCAGCTCATCAATTTCAGCCCTGGCACCCGCGCCAATGCGGATTACACCACCCCGGATATGGGCGAGCGCTACCGCAGCAGCGTGGAAATCATGCGCAGCATCCTGGATTACGAGCAGGCGGCGCCTTCCGGCCTGAATGGCTTCATCCTGCTGCTTCACCTCGGCACCCACCCCAGCCGCACGGATAAGTTCTACCTACGTTTAGACGAGTTGATACAAACTTTGAAGAAGCGGGGGTACCGATTTGAATTGATGGGATGGTAAAGCCGGCGACTTGCTGCAAAATAGCAACTATTTAGCATGGGCGAAAAGCTGCTCGCCCGGTGGAATATAAGCTTTACTATTCCACGGGGCGAGCTACGAGCCACGAGTTCTGTGCCATGTCTGAACTCGCGGCTCGAAGCTCGAGACTCGAAGCTAGTGCCCCATGAACGAAGTTCTTGCACACCCAAGCCTTGCCCTTTCACCGC
>CAYSPJ010000206.1:0-6819 GCA_964432875.1 uncultured Phaeodactylibacter sp.
TCTATTTCCTGCCCAATCTGGAAAAATTCTTTCAAATCGGCCACGGTAGATTGCTTGGCGTGCTCCTTGCCAAAGGAGGTATAGCCCCGCTGTCCGGCCATGCCCGCTATTTCGTACTTCCGCTTCAAAGCCTCAGGCAGCGCGAAGAAGCGTTGAGAAGCAGCGAAAAAGCTTTCAATCAGCTCTTTGGAGATGCCGTGATTGACCACGCCCACGAAGCCTATCTGATGGAAGGCTTTGCCGAGCGCATTAACAAACTCAAGCCGGCTTTGCGCATTGCCTTGCGTGAATTGGGAAAGGTCAACTACGGGGATCGCTCTTGTGCTCATAGCTGTTCTGTTTGTTGTTTAAAACCTAGATGCAAATTACCTCACACAAAAGTAACAATAATAAATCCTTTTTGATGAAAGGCCGCGATTCGCCTCCCTCAATGCGACTATCAGCAAATCACCTCCGGGGCTTGTACTTAGAGTCATCCAAAATGGCCTGGGCGTCGGTTAAGGAGAGCAGATCAGGCATACTCACTTCGGGATGGCGCTTCATATAGGCCTTTACAATCTGCCAGCCCAGCCAATTGGCGGTCCTGCCGGGGGCTTCGGGGGGCATGCCTGGCGAGTGGGGGCTGTAGTCCACATATTTGCGGATGTCTTGCCAATTGCTGGAATAGAGCAGCTCTTCCTTAAGGAAGAATGCCCACATTTCCAATTCGTTATCCTTCAGCCACTCCACCTGCTCCGGCTTTACTTCTAGCTTGACGCTGTCGGGGGCATAAGGCAGGAGGTAATCGAGGATGTATAAGTGTTTGCCATTATGGATCATCACATCCAGCAGCCGGTTGCCGGGCGGGCCATCTGACAGCCCGCTGACCAACGCCTGGATGGTTTTTGAAACCAGGTGGTCGCGGTTGAAGGTGCGCGACAAATAAGCGGAAAAAGCAGGGCTTTCGGGGTTGTATGCCTGGTAAGGATAGTTTTCTCCCAGGAAGAAATCCAACCCGATGGCCAATTCATTATCACCGTAAACAAAAGCGGCAATGCTGTATTCTGATATAATGGTTGATACCGTGGGCGTTGTTTCCGCCGGGAAATAATGCTTGAAATAACGGAAGGCCTGCTCAAGCTCGGCTTTAATGCCCGCCAGGTTGTTATAAACGAGCTGTACCGTATCGTAGAGCTGGCGCGTTGCCGGAAATTCGATAAACCCCTTGATGTATTGAGCCGGCCCTTCCGGCGCGATATTGGGGTCGTCAGCACCGAGGATGTGGGTAAAAAAAAGGCTGCTCAATTCGGGATATTGCGCGCTCAGCTGGGCGAGGCTTTCCTCCATATTGGCCGTATCCAGCCCAAAAAGCGCCTGGTCAAAGCGCTGGATGGCAATATCCATTTCGATGTGCGCCACATCGGGTACGTCTCGCCGTGGTTCAGATTGGCAGCCTACGACCAGGATTAGCAGGGAAAAAAGGAAGAGCGCGGCGAACAAATCAGCTTTTTTACAACTCATACTTACAAAATCTTCGTTTTTCTATTACAAGGCTTAATTTTGCCTTTATTGCCGAAGGTAGCAAAAGAGCCGTTACACAGCATATCATTCACAAAAAACTAAAGAATAATGAAAAAAATTGTCGTTCTCATCGCCTTTTTAAGCTTGGCGATCACCGCAACCCAGGCACAACAGTTGCGGGGAGATGTCCGCTTTGGCTTTCAAATGAGCCCCGCCTTTAGCTGGATGGCGACCAGCACCAATAAAATCAATACCAGTGGCACCAATCTGGGCCTTAAGCTGGGCATGGTTGGAGAATACTATTTCCAGGAAAATTACGCCATCTCCAGTGGCATTGGCTTTTTCTTCAATACCGGAGGCACACTGCTGCACGAGCGGGCCGGCAACTTCTGGGTTAACTCTGACTTACCCGAAGCCTGCCGCAACCTGAGCCGCGATGCCAAGCTGAAATACAGCTTGCAATACGTAGAAATCCCCATCGGCCTCAAAATGCGCACCCGCGAATTTGGCTATATCCGCTATTATATCGAGCCCAACCTGGGGCTGGGCTTCCGCACCCAAGCCAAAGGCGACATCACCAACCGGGGGGGGGAAGAGTGCCAAGACCTCAGCATCCGCTCTGATGTAACCTTATTCAACCTGTTTTGGGGGCTGGGTGGCGGCATGGAATATAGCGTTTCTGAAAACACCTCTCTCCTCGCTGGCCTGGGCATGCAGTTTGGCTTTGCGGATGTGACTAAGAACCAGGATACGGTTATCCTGGAAAATGGCAGCTTAGCCGCTGAAAAATCTAAAGGCATAATCCGTGCGCTGGTCTTGCGCCTGGGCGTGATGTTTTAATAGACTTGGGGCCTGCTCAAGCCTATTAAAACCCGCCCCACTTACAGCCTTCAAGCCCTTACTGCGGCCACAGCAGCCCGGTAGCCGACATAGCTCTGGTCGGGTGCCAGCAAGCTGCCGCCAGCCATGCCTGTGAAACTGCCCAATAGCCCAAGAATAGTGGGGGGGATTTCCGTGGCTGCCAGTTCACAAAGCAACCAAGTGGCCGCACCGCCAAGAATGGCCGCCAGAGCGCCAGCGCAGGATGCCTTTTTCCAGTATAGCCCCATCGTCAGCGGCACGAACAGCGCCACTAGCAGCAGGGTGGTGGAGGAAGCTACAAGGCTGTGAATGTTGGAGTTCATATTGGCCATGACAACCGAGATGAGTGCGATGGCTACTACCCCGTAGCGCATGCTGCGCAGCAGTTGCCGGTCGCTCAAGCTTGGGAAGCGAGGTTTGATCAGGTTCTCACCCAGCACGGTAGCCGGCGCCAGCATGGCGCCACTCGTCGTGCTGAGGATAGCCGAAATCAAAGCACCGAAAAACAGGATTTGCAAAGGTAAGCCAGTGTGTGCCAGCACTACTTCCAATATCAACATCTGTGAATCCCCGCGAAGCAATTCCGGATAAGAATAGCTGGCCGCTAAAGCAATCAATAAGGGGAAAAGGCCGATAGTGAGGTACATTAAGCCCGAAAGATAACCGGAGTAGGCTGCTGCTTTCTCCGAGCGGGCCGACATGGTGCGCTGAAAAATATCTTGTGAAGGGATGCCTCCCAATCCAAAGGTCATCCAGGCGGCCAGCCAAACCAGCCAAGCGCTGAAGTTGGGATTGGGGAAAAACTGGTAAAACGCTCGCGGCTGATGATCTAATAAAGCAGTGATGCCGCCAGCCTCGCCCACCAGCTGATACCCCAGGAAGGCAAGCCCGATGACGATGGCTATCGTCTGTACAAAATCCGTCACGGAAACGGCCCACATCCCCCCGATAGTGGTGTAAAATAGTACCAGCCCCGCACACATTAATATTCCCGCCAGGATGGGCAGCCCGATCAAAGCCTGCAGGATGAAAGCCAACGCCAGCAGTTGGGCAGCGATCCAGCCGAAGTAGGAAGGGATGATGGCCAGCACGGAAATCAGTTCTACCGCGCCGTTGTAGCGCATTCGGTAGAAATCATTCAGCGTAAGGATGTTAAGACGGTACATGGGCCGGGCGAAAAACAGCCCCACCAGCACCAGGCAGAGGGCAGAACCCAAGGGGTCGGCAATAATGCCCTGCAAGCCGTGATCCAAGAACTCGGATGAAGCCCCCATGATGGTCTCCGAGCCAAACCAGGTAGCGAATAGCGCCGGGCCAGCCACTAGTACTGGCAACTGCCGCCCGGCCAAGACATAGTCCTGGGTATTCTTTACTTTCCTTGAGGCCCAATAACCAAGCAGGAGCGTCCCTAACATATACAGGACGATGAACAAAAGAAGCATCGGCAAGAACCATTAATTTTACGTGCTGGAATGGAAGGCTGATGGTCAGGCGGGAGGGGCAATCCGTATTTTATCTTTGATGGATTGGATGAGGGCGGGCGAGGGTTTACGGCGGTGGATTTTGCTCTTGATAAACTCCCGGAAAGATTGCTCTTGGCTGAGCACTTTTAGATAGGCAGGGTTGGATTTAATCTCTAACAACAAGTCGCGTTCGGCGCTTTCACTTAGCTCATTATCCAGATACATCGTCACTTTTTTTACGAGCTCCTGATAGTTCTGATCTCTCATGGTTAATTTTTTTTTCCGCCTCGCCAAAGCCCGTTGCTCATTTGCCACCAGGCTGTAGGACATAAGCCCCCTGCTCTGCCGCCCGTTGCCCACCACGGCGGGCAGGAGGGACAGAGATGGTTGGCTTTGCTATATCCGCTTCTAATATTCATTAGCCAGTGGTTTAAACGAATGAAACTCGCCTGAACGGTCAATCAGCAACAAGCAAGTTTCACGGGATTGAGCCTCTGCGAGGCACGAGTTAAAAAATAGTTACTTCCTTTTGTCCTTATAGCCTAAGGACTCGGCATATTCTTTGAGCTTTTCTTTCAACATGTTGCGCGCACGGTGCAGGCGCGAGCGCACGGTACCAATCGGGATATCGATAATCTTCGATATCTCCTCATAAGTAAAACCCTCGATGTCACATAGCAAGATGACCACCCGAAAATCTACCGGCAATGTATTAATCGCCGTAGTCACCTCATCACCCATCATGCCCATGAACATCTCCTCCCGCAAGTCCATATAACTGGAATAAGCAGAATCTTCCTCATCATGGTAGTTGGCGACCTCTTCGTAGTCTACCTGAGTAGGCTGCTTGCTTTTCTTGCGATATTGGTTGATGAAAGCATTCTTCAATATCTTGAAGAGCCAAGCTTTCGCATTGGTGCCTTTCTCATAATTGCCAATAAACCGATAGGCTTTTAGGTAAGTTTCCTGCACGAGATCGTTGGCATCCTCTTCATTGTAGGACAGGTGGAAGGCAAAGGTGTATAAAGCCTCTATCTGAGGAAGAAACTCCTCCTCAAACACTTTATCATACCGCTCTTTGGTGTCGTTGTGTTCTGTCATTGCGAGCATAAAGATAGCTCTTATTTTAAAATGGCAAAGCAAAAATATACCTGCCCTAGTCAACAAATAGGTTGAAAAGCTTGTCAGTCAATTGGTTGGCAGGGGTTTTAGCTTGTCAGCGCCACTAATCGAAGCGTGCAATTCCACTAACTTGCATTTCCAAAAAAAAGTTTCCTTACGTTGATAAATAATGCTTGGGGCTAGCAAATCCTCGGCAGCTGCTCCCCCACGGGCATATTGACCACGCGCTTACCGCCGATGAGGCTGGAGAGCACCACCTGCCGGGGGTGTGTATCTACTACTTCTCCGATAACCGCGGCATTCTGGCCAAATTCGAGGGCCTGCAATTTTGTAGTAAAGGCCTCGGCGATTTCCGCTTCGACTACCGCGATGAAGATGCCCTCATTAGCCACATAGAGCGGGTCGAGGCCAAGGATTTCGCAAGCGCCTTCTACCCGTTCATCCAAGGGGATATACTTCTGGTGGATATCAACGCCTAGTTTGGTATCGCGAGCCAATTCATTGAGCACCGTAGCCAGCCCCCCGCGCGTGGGGTCGCGCAGCAGGTGGATGTCGGGCCCAAATTCGTCGAGCAGCGCACGCACCGTATGATTCAGGCTACAGGTGTCACTCTCGATATCCGACTCGAATTGCAAGCCCTCGCGCACCGAAAGGATCGCCACGCCATGGGTAGCTACATTACCACTGATGACGAGTTTGTCGCCTGGCTTGACGCGGCTCATGCTGATCTCTGCTCTGGGGTGTATCGGGCCCAATCCGGTGGTGTTGATGAAAATCTTATCGCCCTTACCTTTTTCCACCACTTTGGTATCGCCAGTGACCACCTGTACGCCGGCGCGCTCGCAGGCGGTTTTTATGGAGATCAATATCTGCCAGAAATCCTTCATCTTCAGGCCTTCTTCCAGGATAAAGCTCAAGGCGAGGTGCTGGGGGATCGCTCCGCACATCGCCAGGTCATTGACGGTGCCATTGACGGCTAGCTCGCCAATATCGCCGCCGGGGAAAAAGATGGGCGAAATGACAAAGCTGTCGGTAGAAAAACCAATTGGGCCGTGGTATGAGAGCATGGCCCCATCGTGGTGGGTATCCAGTTTTTCATTGCTCAACAAATTGAAGACACCGCTCTCCAACAGCCGGTTGGTCAGTAGCCCGCCGCTGCCGTGCCCCAGCGTGATGATGTCAAAGTTAAACTCTGGCATCGGGCAGTCGAGTTGCATCTTTATCTTATTAGCGCTCATCCGTATCAAGTTTTGCTCTGGGTGTAATGAATAGACCAAACTACGACAAAAGCTTCACTTCAGTACGTTTTTTGAAAAAAACCCTTTTAGGGGGCGATAAAATTGTGGCACAATTGCCCAAAGGCGATACATTCGTCATTGGGCGATAGCTCGCGGTGAAAATATAACTCAAAATCAGGAGACAGTATTTGCACGGCCATATCGGTCAGCAGCGCATTTTGCCAGGCGCCACCGCTGAAGGCTATTTTGCGCACCCCGGCAGCCTCTGCCAAGGGGCGGATAGCACTGGCCAGCGACCAGTGAAACTTGGCGGCAATCAGGCCTTTATCCCGGCCGCTCTGTAAATCGGCCAACAGGCCAGCCAGCAAATTTCGGGTAGAAAGCACAGCAGCGCCTGCTTCCCACAATGGGTAAGACTCCGATAGGGCCAATCCTGCTTTTTGGCAATAGGCAGTAGCTAGCCGTTCCAGCAGCATCGCGGCTTCCCCCTCGAAGCTAGACTTATTTATCCCCAGGAGTATACTGGCAGCAGCATCAAATAGCCGTCCGACGCTGGAAGATTGCATCGCTCCTTTTTTCCACAACATCTTTTGATAAATATCCCATTCCTGCTTGCTGAATTTTGGCAACAGCTC
>CAYSPJ010000207.1:0-6684 GCA_964432875.1 uncultured Phaeodactylibacter sp.
TGGCGGTGAAAGGGCAAGGCTTGGGCTGTCAAGAATTTCGTTCATGGGGCACTAGTGCAATGCCTTTACATCGGCAAGGCTGAAGTAATCCTGAACGACCTTCTGAGGGTTGAGGATAGGGATGTAGAATTCGCCCTGAAACTTCCCGTAAGTACGCGTGCTGATCATGCCGCGTACCGTACTAATGGCAATGCCGGTGAGTGATGCTAGTAACTCCTTCGGCAGTTTAATCCCCTTAGCTGCTGTATCAATGTAAAAAGCGAGGTTGTGGATGCGGTATTCTACCTGCCCAATAAACTTCAACAGCTCAAGCTTCTCGTTTTCTCGATCATATAAATAGACGATGGAGATGACAACAGAAAATATTTCGGCTTTCAAATCCCAGACGTAGTCAAAGGTAAAGCCGTAGTCCAGTTGATCGGCCTGGAAATGATTGACAAATTCATCGGGAAGGAACGGCACGCAGATTTCCAGTTCCCGGATTTTATGGATTTGATACTTGATCGTCTCTGGAGATTTGGGCTTGGCCATGGAGTTATACTTTTACCTCGCAAGTCAACTCGTGCTTGATGGTGTAAAAAAACTGTGCCGCAGGCCGCACCACTTCCTGCCCCCCCCGAATCGCTAGAGGGCGCTCAGGCAATTGCTGTCGCTCGGTCGGTTCTAGCAATTCTTCCTTTCGCATCTCGCCATGCTTGATTTCCAAATAAAAAGGTGCTCGAGGGACATAGCTTGCCTTCCGCCGCACCATCCCACTAGCCTCTTTTTCAGCCAGCACCTCCAAGTCTTCAAATTCCAGCACCGGGGCTTTTCCGATAGCCAGCGACAATTCGATCAGCTTGGACAAACGGTGGTTAAACTCACCATTAAGCACTTGTGAGACATAACCTTTGCTCACACCGAGCTGTTCGGCGAACTGAGCGCGGGTCATGCTTTTTTCCTCCAAGTAATCTTCAACAGCGTTATATAGGTCATTTTGAATCTTCGTAATCCAATAACTGCCTGTCTCGAGTAATTCCTGATAAGTCTTCATGGCAATTGCCTTTATACATTTGATTTAAGTGCTATGGTTAGCTTCTTTAGCCGCAAAGTAGGCGAGCTTGATGCGCCGCATCTTCTCGATGGCTTTACTTTGAGCCTTACTCCCTTTTTTTAGCTCGCCCAGCACGATTACTCTGCCTGCCTCCTCGTCCTCGAACAAATAAAGCCGCAGTTGCTTGGCGCGGATTTCATAATCTGGGTAGCGATCACTTTTACTGCGATGCTTGAGTTCCTGAAACCACTTGGTTGGTACTCGCTTGCCGTGACACATCTCAGCCATGATAGACTGCAACTTGACCAGCGCTTCTTTTTGATTACCTGCTAGCTCCATGGCTTGCCAGAACTCGTCGAAGCGGCAGCGCCCCTCTTCGCTCAGCTTACAGAAAGCAACTACCGGATGAGGTGGCAAGCCAGGAACTGTTTCAAGCTCAAAGGTAGGCATTTGGTTTAGTTAAAGCTAAACTTTTTAGGTTTTTTAACACATTTCTCTCGCCCCCCCTACCGATACCGCTCATTAATCCCCTCCAGCACTGCGCTGCCCGGGCACAAATCCTCATAGCCCAAAGTATTGAGCGGCTGTTGCACCGTCTGCTCCAGATCGTGGAGGCCCTGGCTTTGGGGGTCGATGTAGAGCAGGCCGGTGAGGATTTCGCCTTTGGCTTTGGATTCGTGCAGGCGGTTTACGGCGGAGGCACGGTTGGTGGGGTCCCAGTTGGGGGCCAGCTTATGGAGTTGGATGGCCGAGCCATCGTGCAGTTTCACTACCGCAGATTGGCCAGCGGGATAATTGACCTTGATTTCTTCTTTATGCGGCACAAAGTCAATGGTGGCGGTAGCCTCCAGGTGAGCACGCACGTAGTCGTAAGATTTGGTGGACTGCGGCTGGTTGTTGAAAGTGACGCAGGGCGAGATAATATCCAATATTGCAAAGCCAGGGTGCGACATGGCGGCCTTGATCATGGGCACCAACTGGGTCTTATCGCCAGAAAAGCTGCGGCCGACGAAGGTAGCACCCAGTTCCAGCGCCAGGCCCACCAGGTCGATCGAAGGATAGGGGTTGATCGAGCCGCCCTTGCTTTGTGCCCCCAGATCGGAAGTAGCAGAGTGCTGCCCTTTAGTCAGGCCATAACAACCGTTGTTCATCACGATATAAAGCATGTTGACGTTGCGGCGGATGACGTGCACGAACTGCCCCATCCCGATAGAAGCCGAGTCGCCGTCGCCGGAGACCCCCATGTAGATTAAATCGCGGTTGGCCAGATAAGCGCCGGTGGCGATGGAGGGCATGCGGCCGTGCACGGCATTGAAGCCGTGGGAGTTGCTCAGGAAGTAGGTCGGTGTTTTAGACGAGCAGCCGATGCCCGAGAGCTTGGCCAGGCGGTGCGGCTCGATCGACATTTCGTAGCAAGCCTGCACGATGGCGCCGCTGATGGAGTCGTGGCCGCAGCCAGCGCAGAGCGTGGAAATAGCGCCTTCATAGTCTGCCTTGGCATAGCCGATTTTATTTTTTGGCAATTCAGGATGCCGGAACTTGGGCCGTACGTAGGTCATGCTTAAACGGTTTGGGTAGTGAAGGTTTTGGAAATCTTTTTCTCGATGGTATCGGCGGTGATGGGTTTGCCGTCGTAGTTCAGCACCGGGATCAACTGCTGGGGCGCTACTTCAAGCTCGTTGATGAGCAGGCTGCGCATCTGGGCATCCCGGTTTTGCTCCACCACGAAGACCTGCTCGTGGGCCGCGATAAATTCCCGGACCGTTTCGTTGAAGGGGAAGCTGATGAGCCGCAGGGCATCTATCTCCATGCCCTGCCCCCGGAGCAGTTCGATGGCTTCCAAGGCAGCGTAGGTGGTGGTGCCGAAGAAAATCATGCCGTAGGTGTTGTTGTGTTCGGCCTGATACAATTCTGGAGGGGGCACCAGCTTTTTGGCTGTCTCCCACTTTCTGGACAGGCGGTCCACATTGCGCACATAAGCGTCGCCGTTTTCGGTATAGCGGGCATACTCATCCTTGGAGGTGCCCCGGGTGAAGAAAGCCCCTTTGGTGGGGTGGGTGCCGGGGATGGTGCGATAGCAAATCCCGTCTTTGTCCACGTCCAGGTAGCGGCCAAACTTTTCAATTTGGTCTAATTCCTCGGCGGAGAGCACTTTACCGCAGTCGTAGCGGTGGGCATCATCCCATTTCAGTGCGGGCGAAAGGTGTTCGTTCATGCCCAGGTCGAGGTCCGACATTAGGATAATGGGGGTTTGCAGGCGGTCGGCCAGGTCGAAGGACTGTGCCGTGAGGCTGAAACACTCAGCGGGGGTGCTAGGGAAAATGAGTACGTGTTTGGTGTCGCCATGCGAAGCATAAGCGCTGGAGAGGATATCCGGTTGTTGCGTACGAGTAGGCATGCCGGTAGAAGGGCCGCCCCGCTGCACGTTGATGAGCACCGCTGGTATTTCGGCGAAGTAGGCCAGGCCCAGGAATTCGCTCATCAGAGAGACACCCGGGCCACTGGTGGCGGTGAATGCCCGCGCGCCGTTCCAGGTGGCGCCGATGACTACGCCCATGGCTGCCAGCTCGTCTTCCGCTTGAACGATGGCAAATTTGCGCTTGCCGCTATGCTCGTCAATCCGCAATCGGCTAACGTAAGCGCCAAACTCGCTGACTACGGAAGTGGAAGGCGTGATGGGGTACCAAGCTGCCACGGTCGCCCCCCCATAGATCGCCCCGAGCGCACAGGCCGTATTGCCATCCATGAGGATGCTGTCGCCAACCAGGTCGCGCCGCTCCAGGCGTATGCCCAATGGGCAGTCGTAGTGCTCCAAGGCATACTGCCGCCCCAGCTCCAGCGCCTTCATATTGGGCGCGATGAGTTTTTCCTTTTTCTTGAACTGCCCGCGCACGATGCCCTCCAGCACCTCGAACTCGATGTCGATCAGTGCCGACAGAGCGCCGACATAGATGATGTTTTTGAACAACTGCCGCTGCCGGGGGTCGCCATAATGGTGCATAGCGATATCCATCATTGGCAGGGCGAGATAGTGGATGTCATCCCGGATAAATTGCGGGTGCAGCTTCTTCGTGCTATCATACATGAAATAACCGCCCGGCTTCACGCTGGCCACGTCTTCCATCATGCTTTGCGGATTGACGCAGACCATCAAATCGATGCCTTCCCTCCGGCCCAGGTAGCCCTTCTCACTAATGCGTACTTCGTACCAAGTGGGCAAGCCCTGGATGTTGGAGGGGAAAATGTTCTTGGGCGATACGGGGATGCCCATGCGGAAAATGGCCTTGGCAAACATGTTATTGGCGCTGGCCGAGCCGGTACCGTTCACATTGGCAAAACGGACGACGAAGTCGTTCACGGCGCGAAGTTGTTCCATATTGGAGCGGCTTTAGTGACGTTGTACAAATACTTTTGCATATCCCATGCAGCAGTGGGGCAGCGCTCGGCGCACAAACCACAATGCAGGCAGACGTCTTCATCTTTGACCATGACCCGGCCGGTGGGCAGGATTTCTGAGATATAGAGGTCTTGAGTCAAATTATTGGCTGGCGCGCTGAGGCGCTGGCGCAGGTCTTCTTCCTCTCCGTTAAGCGTAAAGGTGATGCAGGAAGTGGGGCAAATATCCATGCACGCATCACACTCGATGCAACGGCTGGTGTTGAAAACCGTCTGCACATCGCAGTTCAGGCAGCGCTGGGCTTCTTTGAAGCCGGTGGGCGAGTCGAAACCCAATTCGACCTCCAACATCCGGTCTTGCAGGGCGAGCTGTTTTTCGACATGGGGCACCTTATAGCGGGCGTCTTCCACCACCGGGCTGTCATAGCTCCACTCGTGGATGCCCATTTTTTGGCTGACCAGGTTAGTCATCGGCGCCGGCCGGTTATAAACGGACTCTCCGCGGCAGAACAAGTCAATGGAGATAGCGGCCTGATGGCCATGGGCAACGGCCGTGATGATATTTTTGGGCCCAAAAGCCGCATCCCCGCCGAAGAAGACCCGGTCGAGGGTGGATTGGAAAGTCATTTTATCGACCACGGGCAAATCCCATTTGCCAAATTTGATGCCCAGGTCGCGCTCAATCCAGGGGAAGGAGTTGTCTTGTCCGATAGCGACCAGCACATCATCTGCTTCCATAAAGACATCAGGCTCGCCGGTGGGCATGAGCGAGCGGTTGCCGTTTTCATCATACACGGCGGCAACCTTGCCAAAGACCACCCCTTTGAGCTTGCCATTTTTGACCACAAACTCCTTGGGCGGCATATTATTGAGGATAGGGATGTCCTCGCGTTGGGCGTCCTCGATTTCCCAGGGGGACGCTTTCATGTCTTTGAAAGGGCTGCGCACCACTACCGTGACCTGCTCGCCGCCCAAGCGGCGCGCCGTGCGGCAACAATCCATAGCGGTATTGCCGCCGCCCAACACCAGCACTTTTTTGCCGATTTTTTCGGTATGCCCAAAAGCAACGCTGGCCAGCCACTCGATGCCGACGTGGATATTGCCCTGGGCGTCCCAGCGGCCGGGCAGCTTGGGCAGGTCTCCCCCCCGTGGCGCGCCGGTGCCTACAAAAATCGCATCGTAGTCCTTCTCCAAAATATCCTTCATGCTGGAGACGAAGGTGTTGAAATGCGTATGCACGCCCATCCCCAGCACGTAGTTGACTTCTTCGTCCAGCACCGATTCTGGCAGGCGGAAGGCAGGGATCTGGCTGCGCATCATGCCGCCGCCGGTTTTTTGGTCGTCATAGAGGTGCAGCTCATAGCCCAGGGGTGCCAGATCGCGCGCTACCGTCAGCGAGGCTGGCCCGCCGCCGATGAGGGCGATTTTTTTGCCGTTTTTTTCCTTGGGCACCGCAGGCATCAATGAAAGCACCTCGCCTTTATTGTCGGCAGCCACGCGCTTGAGGCGGCAGATTGCTACCGGTTCGTCTTCTACGCGCACGCGCCGGCAAGCTGGCTCGCAGGGGCGGTCACATGTACGCCCCAGGATGCCGGGGAATACATTCGATTCCCAATTGACCATATAGGCCTCCGTATAGCGCTCCGCGGCAATCAGGCGGATGTACTCCGGCACCGGCGTGTGGGCAGGGCAGGCGTACTGGCAATCCACTACTTTGTGGAAGTACTCCGGGTCTTTAATGTCGGTAGGTTTCAAAATCTGCTAAGGTTTTTTATCGCCAATCCGCGTTAATACAATGCGGAAAAGCAAAAATGTAAAACTTTTGCTAGATATAAAACTTTTAGCGGAAAACTTTAGGGAAGTTTTGAGGAGTGCAGCTCGAGCTGGGGCTTCGCCTTGTCCGGCCCCAGCTCACAATTGCGGCCTATCCTCGGGCAAAAAGGGGAGGTTATGTTCCATTTGGCGATCGTAAAAGCCAATATCCATCGCGGAAACGCGCGAGATGTCCACAAAAAATCTTCGACGCCCCTACCCCCTCATAGCCATCAGGTTAAGCCATAAATAAGCGCTTCGCTACTTGATTTCACCCCGTGCCGAGGCTACCCTTCTAATGTTGGACAGTGATTGCCCGGCCGTGAACTGTATGCGGTGTAGGGGCTCTATAATGGGACCTTTCAACTTAAGGTGTTCCAGTGCCTTGTCTGCTCACGGATTGGCCGCCCGGCCAATCCGTGAGCATCCGTGCAATCCGTGGC
>CAYSPJ010000208.1:0-6629 GCA_964432875.1 uncultured Phaeodactylibacter sp.
CGGCAGGTTTATTGGCTTTCCTGGACTCCAGCGCCTCCGGGTCGTAGCACAGGCTCCGGCGTCCTGAGGGGCTTTCGGCAGCACAGTCGCAAAAGATATAGTGGCCGGTCTTATCGTCGTAGCCGATCACATCTGGCTCGCCCCCGGTGCGCTCCATTTCGTGAAGCGGCCAGAGCTTTTCGGGATGGGCTTCCAGCCGGGCGGCTACGGCGGGCCAGGCCAGGCCGGGATGGTGGTGGGGGTGCTGCTCGAAGCGGGTTTTCAGGGTGTCGAGCAGTGCTGTCCTTTGTGGTGGTGGTAGGGTTGGCATAAGGATTTATTGCATTTAAGGTGGTTGGGTATTCTTCATGCTGATGAGGTGAAATAACAGCTGCGAGTCGCGAAGAGTATTTAACCTCATTTTTCTGAATTCCTCTTCGATCTCCTCTTTTTCTTTTTGATCCAAATCATCCGGGAACACCTAGCCAGAAACAATTTCCTCATCGGAAAATTCCTTGCGCAAATCCTGATAAATTTTTTCGTATTTACTCATCACCAATGTATTGATCAATGAGTTGTTTTGAGCTTGCATATTCTACCGCCAAGAGTCGCCCGTATTGCCTGAATCCATAGTTGTAAATATACAAATCGAAGTTTATATTTTCTATAAACGCAACTATTCAGTACGATGTTATAAGCCACGAGTTTTGAGCTACGAGCCGCGAGTTTAGCATCTGTAACAAGAAGTAGCTCATCACAAGCCAAGCAAACAGAGGCCTTACTCTGAAAAGACGAAATTTAATTGCTATCGCAGGGTTCAAGCTCGCAGCTGGAGCGCAGCAGCGACTGCTCCACAGCAGGCGGGATGTGCTCCCCCGCTCAAGGGTTGGAAGCTGGCCTGTGTCTGCTACGGATACAGGCGGTTGTGGGGGTGCAGACGCTGCGCTTTGGCGAAGGGATAGCGGCGGCAGCCCTGCCGCGCAAAAGCCCTGCTGCCGCTCAGCATTCGTACATGCATCTCGCTCAAGAAAGGGTAGCGCGGTTGCTGCTGTTTGCTGCCCTGGTTGAGCAAAGCGAAAAAAAACAAGCTGCCGTGCAACGCTATCTTCATTACCGACATATAGGCAACTGTAAACCGTACGGTAATTCATTTCATTTATTAACCAACCATTATCAATTGTTATGAAATTTTCAACCATTTTAAATATGCTGCTGCTCTTTGTTGCAACGGCTTTCTTCACCGCCTGCGAAAAGGACAACTTGGACGAAATCATCGTAGAGGAGCCCAACTACCAACCCGGCGAGGTGGAAGTCAACAACCTCTTGAAGGCACTAGTGGTCGACAACTCCTCTGAAGCGGCGACCATGAACTGTGTAACGCTCCGGTACCCATTCAAAGTGAAATTACAGTCCGGCGCAACGGCGACCGTCAACACCAAAAGAGATCTGGAGGCTGTGATGCAGGAAGACGCAGCGGATGCAGCGGTAGATTTCATCTATCCAATCAGTATTGTCGATGCCAGGGGGGAGACGGCACAGGTCAATTCCAATCAAGAGCTAGGTGTCAGTTTTGGGTCCTGTTTGCCACAGCAGGGGTGGGCAGCGGCGATGTCTACCAATGAGACCTTGCCAGCTTGTTTCTACGCGGGACTGCTTTGCATTGAGCAGGTATACCCGGTTGCGCTCATTGACGATGAGGGCAATACCTACACCGTTGCCAACGATGTTGAACTTGTCGACCTGTTCGTGACAGCCTACATCAACGAGACATACCTTGCTTTCATCCTGCCGATGTCTTTAATTGATGTAGCAGGCGCAGAGGTAGTGATCGAAAGCGTAGACCAGTTTTTTAGTGTGGTCAGCGAATGTGAATATGTCGAGCCTGTTATCATAGGAGACGGCTTCGAAGCTCAGGGTTTCTTGTGCTACGAGTTGGAGTACCCTGCAGAGATGCTCGGAACAGACGGCAACCCCATCACCGTAAACAGCGCGGACGAGTATGCCAATCTAGTGCTAGGCGGTGAAGCCCTGACCATTGAGTACCCGTTCACACTTGAAAGCATGATAGACGGCACGACGGTTACGGTGAACAACTTTGAAGAATACATCCTAGCGCTTAGTGTTGGATGTGGTGTTGACATCGTTATTGATACGGTTACCCTCTGTGAAATTCCAGGCCATGTATTGCTCTTCATCAACAGAGGCGGCGCGTCGCAAAGCCCATGCCGTTTCAATGTCAACTACCCGGTCAACGTAATAGCCGGAGGTGCTACCTTTACGCTCAACGAAAGCTCCGACTACTGGAGCGTGTACAACCAATTCAACCTCAATGAAATCGAAGTGGTCTATCCGGTGACGGTGACCGTAAACTCTTCGGGGGAAGTCATCGAGTTTGCCAGCGACAACGACCTGTGCACTTACATTGAAGATTGCAACTAGAAAGCAGGCGATCCCTGCAAAGATTTGCCCGAGGCTGCCTCCAAAACGGGGGCGGCCTTTGGGCCACTTTCAAAAGCAAAAGATAACGTCAGTGGTCGAATCTACCGTAATTAAATCTGCGATCAAGCGAGAGCAAGGGGCCTTCAAGGTCATCTATGAAAGCTGTGCCCCCTACGCTTATTCCATAGTCAGGCGCTACATCTCCAACACCAACGACCATAAGGACGTCCTCCAAGAAATTTTTGCGCGCCTTTTCCTGAGCATGAACACTTTCGACCAATCCAAAGACTTCAAACCCTGGCTTCGCAGGATTGCCATCAATCAGTGCCTGGAACACCTCCGGAAGAACAGGAAAAGCTCCCTAGTCATCTCCCTGGACAAAATCGAGGAGCCCAACGAAGACCTGGAGGCCGATCTGACCAATCTATCGAAGTCAGACATCGAAGGGCTGCTTGCCCGAATGCCTGAAGGGTACCGGCAGGTGTTCATGCTCATAGCTATTGAAAGCTTTTCTCACCAGGAAGTAGGGGAACTGCTGGAAATCAGCCCCGAGACCTCCCGCTCTCAATTCTCGAGGGCAAGGACTTGGCTGAAAAAGCATTTAGTGGACAGCAAATTTAAAACATTAGCTAATGGACTTTGATAACGACAAACTCAAGGAGCTTTTCTCAGAAGGCGATCCGGGCCTGCCGCCAGCATTTGGCTGGGAGCAGATGGAGGAAGGCATCATGGAGAAAATGGCGGCTCTCGATGCGGCCCGGCCGCCGTCCCGCCGGATCAACAACAAACTGATCAGGGGCATAGCTATCCTGCTCCTCTGCCTGGTGCCCGTGCTGTTCTTCAACAATGGGAGGCTGCTGGAAATGGCTGGTTTCCAAGGTCAAGGTCACCCCTCAAAAAACCAAGCGGAAGCTACCGGACAGGCCGCCAACCCTTCGCCCGCTGCGCAGCCTCTAGGGTCGGGCCCTAATCCGTCGTCAGAAGCAGCGCCCAAGAAAAGTGTGCCTGCCGCTGCCCCTCCCCAGCAAGAAACCACGGATCAGCCTGCTGCCAAAGCCGGAAGCGAAGCTTTCGGGAAGGAGAAGGTTAATCTGGAACGCGTATCGCGGCCTGCCGAGCAAAGCGGAGTAGCAGGTGATGCTTTTGTGCCCGAGCAGCCGGCTGCTGCCGATAAACTTCCGGCTGCCGCCCCGCCGGCTGCCTCTTTGGTGCCGAATCGCGTTAGCCCTGGCAGCACGCGTGTGCTGAGCAGCGAGAACGCTCCCATTGCCGCTGCGGAAGATCGGCAAGAGCAAAGCCCGTTGGCATTGCTGCCGAGCTTGCCAGTCAAGGTGCTGACAGCACAAATGCCAGTCGAGGCAACCCTTGCCGGACCAGTGGTGCGGCCTGCAAAAAACCGCAGACTCATCCCCGCTCAGCAGTGGTTCATGCTGAGCGGCATCTCTGACTGGACCGTAGGATACGGTGACGCCCCGCATGAAAATGCACCCTACGAGCAGACCGCGCTTTCCTACTACACCCAGCTAAGCTATACCCGCCGGCTTGGCAACAACTATACCCTTACCGCGGGATTACAGTACCAGCAGTTGGAGGCTCAACTAGCATGGAGCCAGCGGATAGAAGACTACACCTCGGTTACGATAAGGGATACGATTGTCGAGATACAGGTCAACTCCCTGACCGGGAACAGGACAGAAGTCCGGGGGGATGTGGAAGTCAGCGTGGACGCAGTTCGCAACGTGCGGCACCACAATCGGTACCGGCTCGTCCAGGTCCCGATAGCGATTGGCAAATCTTGGCGCATTGGGGGCCGCTGGCAGGCCGATCTTGCGGTAGGTGGCGCCATCAATGTGCTCGCCCACAACCAAGGGCGCAGCATCTATCAGGGCGAGCTGCAGCGCATCGACGGCCCCGCAACCCGCACTATAGATAACCGTTGGGGCCTTCACGGCTTGGCCATGGCCAGGTTTGGCTACCGATTGAACGAGCGGATGGGCATCCTGCTCGACGTACAGTACCAAAAAAGCTTGACGAACTGGAGTAGCGTGCCAAACCTGCAAATGAAGCCCCGGATTTTCAATCTGGGCCTAGGTGCCTGCTACACTTTATAGGAGCTGATAGCAATGCGCGGCTGGTGGTGGCAAGCCGAAATAAACCGTTCATCCACCACCGGACTTGGCAAAAAGCTTTGACCTTAATAACCGGAGCAATCTTATGCCCTGGCAGCCGGACGGTCTGCAACGTGCTCCGCATGGTGGGTTTGAGCCAAGATAAGGCTTTCTGCAAATACCATAGGGTGTTGAATAAAGCTAAATGGTCTGCCATGAGCCTCTCCCTGATTTTGATGCGCTGGATGTCGGTCAGGTTGCTGGCCAAGCTGTCCTGGCTGGACAAGCGCACTTGCTGGGCGCTCCCTTTCTTGACGGCATTATGCCCCTCTGAAGGCGATTATGAGAAGCGCAGCTCAACCGGGCGATGCCGGGCGGAAGCCCGCGCTCGACAAGCGGCGCGCCATGGCGCTCTCGTGCTGCGACCACGCCAGCGCGGCCACTAACGAGCGCGCTCTGCTTTGTTTTTACGCTCTGAATCTCAGCCGATTCCTGACCTTTTCGCTTTCTATTTTTCTCCTTGTATCGTCTGTCCTGACATCTTCTTCAATCCTTTTTGCGTACAATTTCCACCAGTAGATAGCAGGGATAATATTCCCACAGTGGATTTCTAAGCGGTATGCCAGTTCCACATTTGGATTTTCCCGGTCATTCAACAACCGGCTCAACTTTGTAGGGTGGAGGCCAATCTCCGCCGCAAATTCCTTATGGCTCCGCCCGATTATCTTTATGTATTGTTCCAATTGCTTGGAAAATGAAAACTCCCCCTCGAAGCTGCCCCTTTCAAAGTAATCCCTCATCAATAATTTCATGCGCATCAATTCGGCAAGCAGCCTTTGTTCCTCCGTCCTTTCCCTCAGAGCTTTTAACCTCATTTTTCTGAATTCCTCTTCGATCTCCTCTTTTTCTTTTTGATCCAAATCATCCGGGAACCACCTCAAACCCCGCTTCCCCCAAACCAAGGCCATTGACCACGATTTCCAGGCGGTGCGGGCCGGGGTAGTGCTTGCGGGTGGTGAAATCCTGGAAGCGCTGCGAGCGGGAAATACGGGCCTCGGCGCCAGGCGCCAGCAGGAATTCTTTGATTTGGAAAACCTTGCGGGAAACCTTGCCGGTGGAGGTGAGGTAGTGGATGGCATATTCCAGGCGGATATTGGCCGCTTGGCGGCTGCGGTTGGCGAGGCTGAAGGAAAAATCGAGCTTGCCGCCGATGGGCACCTGGGGCGTGCAGCGCAGCTCGGCCAGGGCGATGCCGGGCAGGCCGGCCTGGAAGCCGAACAAAGCCAGGGCGCGGGCGTCGCCCCTTTTCAGCAGGCCGCGGCAGGCATGGCGTACCACCCAATCGGTCTGCGGATGGCGGCCCTGCCAGCGCTCGGCGATGTCGAGCACCAGGGCGGGGTGATCCTTGGCGATGTCGTTGAGGTTGTTGGCCACCGAGCGGCGCACCGTCTCGGCGGGGTCGCATTGCAGGTTTTCCAGCACGGGCAGGATGGGCGAGGGGTCTTTTTTCAGCGCGGGCACCCCCATGCCCCAGGGCAGGCGCGGGCGGAAGCCCTCGCTCGACAAACGGCGCACCATGGCGCTCTCGTGCTGCGACCATACCAGCATCTGGGCGTACATCCGCGCCGGATAGCGCCGCAGGAACGGGCGCACCGCGAACTCGGCGCTGGCCCAGCGGGTCATCGTTTCCAGCGCGGGGATGGACGAATCGGGATGTTCGATGCCGTAACACTCCACGAAATCGGGGAGGAACATGTACTCGAAGGCCAGCTTCTCCCCCTCCGCTGCGGTGAGCCGGCGGGCAGCCTCGGCCAGTATGCCCACGGCCTGGCCATAATCGCCGGGCAGCAGCGCGCGCAGCCCGGCGCTGAGGCAGCGCATGCGCTCCTTGAGCTCGTACTGCGCCCATTGCGGCGCACCGAGGGTCTGCTCCTGCCAGGCAGCGACCGAAAATGCCGGCCAGGCCTGCTGGATGTACTGCCCGCAGCTGGCGAGCAGGGCAGGGGTGTAGAGGTCTTTGAGCAAAAAGGGCGACGAGTCGTCGGGTGGTGGCGCCATGGTGGACGGAGGTTTGGTGTGGGGCGAAGATACGGTGTTTTTTTT
>CAYSPJ010000209.1:0-6616 GCA_964432875.1 uncultured Phaeodactylibacter sp.
GCGGTGATCGATGGCAGCCCCCATGGTAAGGAGGCGGCGAGGTACGATCTGACCATCTACTACTGCCGGCTTCGTGCTGGCCAGGCCCATGACGACTACGATAGCGACGTTGGACGAAGGCAAGAGAGCCGGATAGCCAGTATCCAACCCGATGCTCCCGATATTGGAAAAGACAAAAGAACCGAAGCTGTCAGGAGATAACCCTAACCTAGGGAAAGAGAAGCCCCAATCAATAGTAATGCGCTTTATCAAGCCGAACAACCAATTGCGAAATGGCCAGGGGATCGCAGACAGCACTGCCTTTGCCTTCATCGTACGGCTTTCTTTGCCCTGACGCGACTTGGGCAGTTCTTCGGCCAGCCAACGCGCCAGTTCGGCAAGGGTGAGCTGGTCGGCATCGCGCACTTTCACCGCCCCCATCTCGCTGCCACCCTTGATGAGCACGCTCACCGTAGCGTCAACATGCTCACGCGATACAATCTTGCCCCGGCGGACGTAGCAGTTAAACTCCGGCACTTCTTCACGCATAGCCCGGGCGATGGCCAATAGGAAAAAATGGGTCAGCGTGATTTTTAAGCCTTGCTTCCTTTTTTCTGCGATGTACGCTTCCAGATTGGTCACATCCAGCTCTACCGATCCGAAAACCTTGGAGTCGGTCGGTTTGCGATAAATCGCCGCAGCGACCCGGCGCCATTCGTTGTTGAAGTCGTATTGTCCCATGCCAACAAAGATAAACAACTCCGCATTATCGTCGTTCCCAAAATATCCTTACCTTTGCGGCTTTGAAGCCCTTGAAGCCTGCAGCACAAAAACTATGTTTAAAAAATGGTTCATCCTTCTGGCAGGTTGGGCATGTCATCTTTATCTGCCAGCTCAAAACATTCTTCCCCCCGACACCATTGAACAAGCCAAAATCCTGGCTTACAGTGGGCACTTCCAGGAAGCCAGCCTGCTATTGGAAGAATACGGCCGTACCAATACCGAGATCCACAGCTTGCGGCTGCATGCCCAGGTTTTATTCTGGATGCAGGACTACCAAGGGGCATCCCTGGCTCACCAAAGAGCGCGGGCAGCCTTCCCCAATGAGCCCGTCCTTTTGCTCGATCATGGCCGCTTCCTTTTTGAAATGGGCAGCCTGGAACGCTCCGCAGTACTACTAGGCGAGTACCTGCAACGCGGCGATAGCCTGGATGCAGAAGCCAACCTGCTGCTGGCCTCAATCGACTACTACCGGGGCCGCATCCAGCCAGCAACAACCCGCTTGCACCACTTGCATTCCCTGTATCCTGGCAACCCCGCCGCCCTCAAGCTGCTCGAAGAAATACTGCGCAACACCGCCCCATACTTGCAGCTCAATACCAGCTTGGCAGCTGACGACCAGCCGCTACAGGCTTATTCCCTTGCCCTGGCAGGCGGCGCTTACCGCTCCCGGTACTTCCATCCCAACTTGCAATTCTTGGCCAACCAATTTGCGCTAGAAGATGGCGCTACCTCATCCTGGTGGTTGACAGCAGGCAATCGATTCCACTTCTACCGCCTGGGCTTATCTTTAGCTGCATCCGGCGGGCTTTTCCAGGGATATCCGCCAACGGGAGTGATAAAAGCCACTGGGCAGGTAGCTTTGACTCAAAAAATCCTCCCCTCCCTGAAATTGGAGCTGCTAGCCGCACGGAGGCCCTATCAACACACCCTGGCCAGCGTACGCACCAGCTTTTTGCACCATCATTACCGCACTGGGCTGGAGCTCGATATAGCCGGCCACTGGCTGGGTTCCGCCGCTTTTGAACTCAACACCTTTGAAGACGGCAATAGCGTATCGACTGCCTATATGTGGTTGCTGGCACCCGTGCTGAAGCGAACGGCTATCTTGCTGCGGGCTGGGTATAGCTACAGTTATTCTACTTCCAGTCAAAGCAATTTCCTCGCCCTTCAGTCATTGGAAGAGATTATTGCCACTTATCAGCCGGGGCAGGTTATAACTGGCGGCTATGGCTTGTACTTTACCCCGCTGCGCCAAACCAATCACTTATTGCTAGTCGCCCTGCAGTCAGAACCCGTAAGGGGCCTGGCTTTGGCAGCCCGTTCCAGCATCAGCATACACGCTGAAGCAGACAACCCTTATCTTTTTCTAAACCAAGAAGAAAGCGGGGCGACGTACATCGACCAAGGGGTCAGCCCGATCCATTACACCCCTTTCGAATTGGAGATCAAGGCGGGGATGCCGCTATCCAGCCAAATCCAACTCAGCGCCAACTACTTATTTTCCAGGCTTTTTTTCTACACCCGCCACCAGGCAAGCCTGCAAATGATTTATACTTTTTCCCATGAAACAAAAAGGTGAGCCCAGCCTCTGGCAGTACCGGGAGGCACCGCAATCCAGCCGCCCCCGGAAATTCATCCTGGCGATATTGAGCGTAGCAGGCGTGTTCAGCATCCTCAACCTGGCAGAATGGTGGTTTCGCGAAGAACACTTGGCCTCCTGGCCGCTGTTCATCGTCCTGAGCCTGATCTTCTGGTGGGGGATATTGCGGGCCGTCATTCTTTGGCTCAGCTACCTGTCGATTCAAAAGCCAGCGCGGCGCCCGGCAAAACCTGGCCTGCGGGTTGCTATCTTCACTACCAGTTCGCCAGGAGAACCCCTATCCATGTTTGAAAAAACCCTGGAGGCTTGTGCGCGCATCAGCTACCCTCACACCACCTACCTACTCGATGATACCCGCGACCCGCGTTTTCGGGAAGTAGCCGAAAAACATGGCGCGGTTTGGCTCGAGCTAGTGGGGTTGCCGGGTGCCAAAGCCGGAAAAATCAACGCCGCGCTGGAAAAAACGACCGAAGACTTCATCCTGGTACTGGATCCCGACCACATCCCCTTCCCAAATTTCCTGGAGGAGGTGCTTGGCTATTTTGAAGATGAAAAAACCGGCTTTGTGCAGGTTGCTCAAGCCTACTATAATCAATACCGCTCCTTTACCGCCAAAGGGGCCGCTGAACAGACCTACAGCTTTTACGGCCCTACGCAGATGGGCATGCATGGGCGCGGCTGCGCGGTGGCCATCGGAGCCAATTGCACCTTTCGGCGCACGGCACTGGAAAGCATCGGCGGGCACGGCATTGGGCTGGCCGAAGACCTGATCACCTCCATCCGCCTCCATGCCCAGGGCTGGAAATCCATCTATGCGCCCGTGGTCGTCAGCCGTGGCTTGGTGCCAGAGGATTTTGGCTCCTTTTGTAAACAGCAGCTCAAATGGGCCCGCGGCGTCCATGAGGTACTCTTTGCGGAATGGCCGCGCTTGTTCACGCGGCTATCCCCCTGGCAACGCCTGTCGTACTTTGCTATCGGCACCTATTACATTGTTGGCGTCAGCATGTTTTTTTACGTGGCTATCCCGTTTGCATTCTTCTGGTTTGGCCTCTTGCCTGCGCACATGGACTTTCTGGAGTTTCTCCTGCATTGGCTGCCTTTTGCCCTGGCCAGCCTGGCTATCTACCTGTACGTCCAGTATTGGCTCTGTCACCCGGAAGTGGAAAAAGGCTTGCATTGGCGGGGCATGATCCTGAAATTTGCCTGCTGGCCTATCTTTTTTCTGGGCTTCTTGCTCTCCTTAGTCAATGCAGAAATCCCTTATATCCCCACTGCCAAACAGGCCGTAAAAGGGTTCAGCCCCTTTGCCCGCCCCTTGTTGCTGCACGCGGCCCTTTTTGGGTTTACCTTTATTTACATCTTGATTAAACGCCGGTTTTTCACCCCAGAAGCTAGCCTGGCACTTAGCAGTTTACAAATCTGGGGCATGATGGCTTTTGCTGCCGTGGCTTTTGCCGTGGCCTTGGGCGGCCTTTACGCCGTTTATCAATCCACCCGCATCTTGCCGGAAGACCCCTGGGAGGGGGTTAGCGTTCCTGAACGTTTCGGCCCAGGTGCTCAAAAATCAAACTGATGAAACATACTATTATCCGTACCTCTCTAGCTGTAGCCGCTTTGGGCATCGGCATCGCCTTGTTCCTGATTTTGCTGTTGGCAGGCGACAAGAGCCGCGGCCCGCTGGGTGATATCGCCAACTTCCTTGGCGTCAAGGTGGCAAAGCTGGAGCAGCAGATGTTGCTCAAAAAAACCAGGAAAAGCCGCACCATAGACTTGCTCTGGTTTGATGCCTATCGGCAAGATACAGTTAAAATAAACCGGCCGGATACTATTTTCCTGGGGGTATTCGACAACCATACCAACGCATCTTTTCAGGCCGTGGTAGAATTGGAAGACAGCCTGCATTTCAAATTGCCCATCATCCACCTCTACACGGCCTGGGGTAGCAAAGGCGATCAGGTTTTCCCCCTGCTCAAGGCACAAACTATTTCTAGCCTCGGCTCTATACCCCTAATCACCTGGGAACCCTGGCTGAATGATTTTGATGTAAAGGAGTTCCCCGCCCCCGGCCGCTCGCCAGACCCCAACAAAGGAGGGCTAAAAGCCATCGCCAATGGTGAATACGATGCCTATCTGAATAAATGGGCCAGGGATGCACAAAAATTGGATGGACACTTTTTCCTGCGCCTGGGCCATGAAATGAATGACCCCTACCGCTACCCTTGGGGGCCTCACAACAACCAGCCAGAAGATTTTGTCGCAGCCTGGCGGCATGTCGTGGACTTCTTTCGGGCTGCCGGCACCCATAATGTCTCCTGGGTTTGGTCGCCCCACCCTGCCTATATGCCTTATGACATTTTTTATCCCGGCGATAAATATGTAGATTGGCTGGGCGTGACGACGCTCAACTATGGCACCATCGCCCCCTGGAGCCAATGGTGGACTTTTGACGAAATCTTCGCTAATTGCTACGATAGCCTTGCAGTTTACAACAAACCCATCTTGGTTACTGAATTCAGCTCTTTGGGTGTTGGCGGTGACCGCGCAGCTTGGTTTGAGGAAGCGCTTTCGGCTATCCCCCAAACTTACCCGGCCGTCAAAGCCTTGGTTTTTTTCCATAACTCTGCCGATGCGACTACGACTTATAAAGCACTGGATTGGTCTTTTAAAAACGATGAGGCTTCGCTTCAGGCTATCAAAAGCAGCATTGGAGGGTGGTAAGGGAAACCAGGCCTCAAAGAGTGGCGATTGCCGGATATCCGGCAGCAAGATTTGTATCTTAGCGGGTAGAAAACGAAAAACAAGCGGAAATCATGAAAAAATACCTCGACAACTGGCAATTGATCCTGTTGCTTTGTCTTACCCTCGGCTTGGCCCCTTACTTCCCCGAGCCACATATCTGGGGTAAAATCAAGTGGATCCGCGGCGGGGCTGTCGGCATGGGGCTTATTGATTGGCTCGACTTTGTCATGCACGGCATCCCCTGGCTGCTATTGATCCGCTGGTTGGTCCGGCAATTGCCCTGAGGATGCAGGCTTGTGCCTCGAGGGCAAAGTTTCAGTAGGTTGAGCCGCCGCCAGATCCATGTCAAACCCAATGCCACAAAAAACGTAGGCCGGGCCGCTCAAGAGCGGCCCGGCCTGTTGTTTGCTATTCATCCCGAGCTGGACCCCTGGCCCCTTAATCTGCTTTAATGAAGCGGAGCAGTTGCAGGGGTTCTCCTTCAGCCTCAACTTCGATATGGTACAAGCCGGCCGGCAGGCTGCTCACCTCCCATTCCAGGCCTGCAACCGGCACCTCCAGTTGGCGCTGCTCAATGAGCTGGCCCCACTGATTGCGCAGGCGCATGACGGTGGGCTGTTCCACCAACTGGTTAAACACCAGATTTACCCGGTCGCGGGTGGGGTTGGGGAACAGTTGGATATCGAGCGTCTGCCTTTCCGCTGGGGCTGGCCGTACTTCACTGCCGGGCACTTCCACTGCCATGAGTGGCGGTAAGGGCACAACGGTAACGTTGCCAAATACCGCCTCGTATGGCGTGTTGGGTACGATATTGAAGGCCCCTAAGCCAAACTGCACACATTCTTGCATTGGCACCGTGACGATGTTGACTAACTGCCAGGTAGAACCATTGATAGAATAATACCCGAAAAAGGTATTACCCTGGCGCCTCAACCGGAGCCAATAGGGGAACGGGCGGCTAAACAGGTTAATCAACTTTTGCTGATCGGTCTCGTACCTGGTATCCCAGCGGATAACGGTGCCCCGGTTGGAGAAGGACCCAATCATTTTCGCCCCGGCATAATCGGTTTCTCTAACTAACACCCCAGCATAAGTCAAGGGCTGGACGTCTATAATGTGCGCAGTAATCTCTCCATCGCCGCACAGGGTCGTATAGACATAAGTCATGGAATCTTGAGCCGTATCTCCATTGAAGCAATCACCAGCCAGGGTATATTGTTCTGCATGCGGATCGTAAGTGACAACGCTGTTCGGGCCGCAGTTTATGTCGTCGGGCTGAATAAAGCCGCAAGGCAAGCCCTCAACGGTGACCACGGTCTCACAGCTGGCCTTGTTGCCACTGGCATCCTCTACTGTAATCTCAACGGATATGATCTTGCCTAAGTCATCGCAATACACGTAAGGTGGTGTCGCGCTACCCAGGAATAATTCACCACAGTTGTCAAAGGAATTTTCCAAATCTAGCAGATTGGAAATGTCCAATGCAATACTGTCTTGGCCGTTGAATTCCACTAT
>CAYSPJ010000210.1:0-2609 GCA_964432875.1 uncultured Phaeodactylibacter sp.
CTCCGGTTTTTAGGCCTTCGCAAGCCTTGCTCTCGAACTCTAAAGACCAGACACTTGACTAAATAGACAGACACTAAGTAACTACAAAATCATTCAAATATGAAACAACTCCTTTTTTTACTGTTTGCGATGCTGCTTTTCGCTTGCTCTTCGAAAGACAAACAGCAGGCTGACCATGAACACCAGCAGCACCAAGCTGAAGCTGAAACTGTGGGCGAACAACCAAAGCCCAAAAGCCCGCGCACTGCGGCCATGGCGATGGTGGGCGGCAACCACATCCATATCGACTACAGCGCGCCAAGCGTTAGGGGGAGGCAGATTTTCGGCGGCCTGGTCGCCTACGATGAAATCTGGGTGACTGGGGCGCACTCTGCCACCAACATTTCCTTCGATCGCGATGTGACGATTGCCCAAACCCCGGTGCCCGCTGGCAAATATGGCTTCTTCACCATCCCGGGCAAAGAAAAATGGGTCATCATCTTCAATCAGCAATGGGAGATGCACCTGGCCGATAAATACCAGCAATCCGAGGATATCCTGCGGCTGGAGGTCGTGCCAGAAATACTCGCAGAACCCGTAGAAACCCTGACTTATGCCGTGGAAAGCAAAGGCGAGGACCGAGCGGTCGTCTCCATGTCCTGGGATAATATCCGCATCGCTTTTGAAGTGAAAAATTAGTTCCCCTCAAACAACGCTCAGCACAATCTTCCCAAACTGCGCTCCGCGGGCCATGCGCTCAAAAGCAGCCGTAGCCTCGGCCATCGGATAGACGCTATCGACCACCGGCCTGATCTGGTGCTGGTTGGCAAAAGCCAGCATAGCGGCAAATTCCTGATCGCTGGCCATGGAGGTGCCGAGGATGGAGATTTGCTTCCAGAAGATAGATTGAGGGGTAAAATTGGGCACGGCACCCTTGCTGCCGCCGTAGGTGACGATGCGGGCCCCGAAGTTGCAAAGCTTGGGGAAGGAGGCGAAGCCCGGCCCGCCCGCGCTGTCGATGATGAGGTCGAAGCCGCCGGCTTGCTGGAGCAGTTCCTGCTCCCAACCGTCGAGCAAGTAGTCGGCACCGCCGCTGGCGCCCATTTCCATGGCACGGGCGATTTTTTGCTCCGCGCTGGAGGTGACATAGGCTTCGGCGCCAGCCGCCAGCGCAAATTGCAGGGCGAAGAGCGCCACGCCCCCGCCGATGCCGGTGATGAGCACCTTCTCGCCTGCTTGCAGCGCCCCCCGGGTGAAAACCGCCCGATAGGCGGTCATGCCCGCCAAGGGCAAAGCGGCAGCTTCCTCCCAACTGAGGTAGGCCGGCTTGGCGTGCAGCTTGTCCGCCTCCACTACGACTTTTTCCGCCAGGGTACCATGCCGGGGCATGCCCAGGATGGAGTAGTCTTTGCGCTGGAAGCGGCTATTGCCGCCCCAGCCGATATTGGGGTTGATGAGCACGTCCCGCCCTTCGTGCCGTCCCGCCCCATCGGAGCCAAGGATGCCGGGATAAACGATGCCAGGGTACAGCCCTTTAGTGATCCACAGATCGCGGTGGTTGAGCGCGGCGGCTTTGATGGCCACCATGGCTTCTCCTGGCTGTGCCACGGGGTCGGGAAAAGATTCCCAGGCCAGGGGTTGCCCCTTGCCTTTCAGTACGATTGCCTGCATGATGCGTTGCTTTAAAATCATATCGCGATGGAGATCATCGCAACAAGCCTAATAAGCTTGCAGCGGTACGACGGCGTAGCCATTGATGGCGTACTTTTCAAAATCGTCGTAGGGGATCCACATGTAGCCGCTGTCGCCCCAGGTACTGCCCCAGCAGCCCTGCAGCTCGAAGGCCTGCTGCACTTCATCATAGCCAACGACGACGAAGGGGAAAAGTTCAGCGCCAGAGGAAGGTTGTTGCCAGACATCGGTGCGCTTGAAGCTCTTGATGGAGGCATCTGCCTGCAGCTCTATCAATACCGGGTTGCCGCGCATCAGGGCTTTGCGCACCTCGAAGGTCTTCTGCTGGCGGCGGGTGGCTTCGCGGAACAAGTGCAGATAGTTGGCGATCTTAAACTTCTGGGCGGCATAAACCGCATTGGGGATATTGCCCGATTCGTAGGGCATAATGGCCGCGCTCACCGTGCCGGTTTCTGCCAGAAAGCGGAAAGCCTCGGGCACGTTTAGCCGCCCCTGGCTCTGCAAGCTCAGCGCGATATACTCCGGGCTGAGGTTGTCCTTGTAGTTTTTATTGAGGTTGACGTAGTACTCCAGGCAAGTGGCCAGCGCATAGCTGAATTCGGAGCCGCGCGCACCAGCGCGGCGCACTGGCATCATATAGGGCTTAACGCTCTGCCGCCGGATGAGGTCGCGGGGGTCATGCCCAATCCCGGCTATCGTCGGCATGAGCAAGTCGAACATATCCTGGTCGGTGACGCCAAAGGCGATGCCTTCCAGCGATTTGATCTGCGGATCTTGGCTAAAAGCGAAGAGAGGCAGGAAAATCAAAATCAAGGAGGATAAGCGATAATATTTCATGTGCTTTGGTTTTCCCCCATGAACGTTGCCAGGCTTGCTGGTAGTATCTCCCTGGCCGGTTAGCCTGTGATTAGAGGCTTACTCCCCGCTCAGACCCTCCG
>CAYSPJ010000210.1:2709-6592 GCA_964432875.1 uncultured Phaeodactylibacter sp.
CCCCCCTAGGGCAAGGTGTCAGTTTAAGCGCGAATATCATAAATCCATACTGGCCACCAGCCCAATCCGTGAGCATCTGTGAAATCCGTGGCAACATCATCTTGGCTCGCCCGGAGGGAGCTAAAGCAGGAGCTTGCCTGCTTGCATTGCCAGCGCCACCGTCAAGGCTTGCCACCGCCTTCCTCCAGCCTGGTCCAAGGCCATCACTGAGCCTTGAAACTAGTTCCGCTTCTTGATGCTGTTGGCTGCTTCATTAATCAGCTTTTCCTGCTGGGCAGCTTCCGCTTCTTTCTGGCGGCGCCGGCCATCCAGATTGGTCATATTCTGGCGCGCAGCCGCCAGGTCCTGTTCGAGCTTGGCAATCTCTTTTTCCAACTGCTTTTGCTCTTTGTCCATGCTTTTTAGCTCGTTTTGCATCGCTTTCAGGAGGTCTTCCTCCGCTTTGAGCTGTTCTTTGTCTAGGTGGAGCTGCACTTTGGCCGAGATGCCATCCATCCAAGCCTTGGCATCAGCCATGCGGTCAGCATGGGCGGAGGTGGACAAGTAAGCGCCCCCCAGGTCGAACCAGATGGTCAGTAGCGCCTTGTCGCCTTCTTGCGAAGCGACAGCATAGAGGTCGATGGTATTCTTGCTGATGCTCGGGATGGTCGCGTCGTCCCCGAAGATTTCGCCGGACTTGCGGTCGCGGCTGGTTTTTTTGAGGCGTGCCGTCTCCTTCAGGTAATCCGCCCAGACTTGCTCCAGGTCGCTGGCTTTAATGCCCGTATAGACAAGCTGGAAGCTGTTTTGGTTGCCCTTGCTCATCGGGCGCAGGGCCTCGAGGTACTGGGCGCTGGCCGAAAGGGAGAAAAGCAGCGCGGCGGCTAAAACGAATAAGCTCGATTTCATATCTTGATTGTTTTTGGTTTAGACGGCTAAATACTCCCCTAGTAACAGTGGCAGGAGTGGCTGGGCTGTTTTACCACTAGTGTACGACCTGCGGAAAGTTTCAATCTTTAAGGTCGAAAACTAAGACCGCTTGCGCTAATATACTGCTTTTTCTCCGGAAAAAGCAAATAGCGGGCCGGTTAATCAATGGCTTTGGGGCCCCTTCAGCGCGATTTCAGCGGCTTTTAGCCCGGTACTTGATAGAGCGAAAGCCGAAATCGGTAGAGCCTGATTTGGAATATCGCAAAAAAGCAAATATCTTTGAGTAAATTAATCGTCGCAGCATGCAATTCAAGATCACTTTCCAAGTAGAACAGCAGGGGCAGCTCCTGCCCCTCTCCTATCAATACGAGCTGAGCAGCTGGATTTACAAACTCATTGGGGCTTCGGATTCCCAATTCGCCGAATTCCTGCACCAGCAGGGCTATGCCGAAGGCAGCAAGCGCTTCAAGCTGTTCACCTTTTCCAACCTCTACGTGCCGAAGTTCGAGATACAGGGCGACCGGATGAAGGTGCTTTGCCCTGAAATATCCTTCCTGGCTTCCTTCCTGGTGCCCCAAGCTGCGCAGGACATGATCATGGGCCTGTTCAGCAATCAGCGGCTGAGGCTGGGCGACAAGATCAGCCAGGTGGACCTGAGCGTGCGGGGGGCAGAGATGATCCGGCTGCCCGAGCTGCAAGGGGCGAGCTTCCGCTTGCGCACGACCTCGCCCCTGCTGGTGAGCCGCCCCCAAAACCGCCCGGACGGCAAGCTGATGCACGACTACCTGCATCCGAGCGACGAGGAGTACGCTAGCTACTTTTTCAAAAACCTGCTGGATAAATACCGCAGCGCGCGCAATCACGGCCTGATGGAAGACATCGGCCTCGACGCCCCGATGGCCTTCCGCCTGCTGTCGGAAAACCCCAAGCGCCGGGGCATCCGCATCAAGGCCTTCAGCCCGGGCGAGACTAAACTCATCGGCTATGAGTTTGACTTCGAACTACAAGCCCCGCCCGAACTGGCACGTCTAGGGCTGCTAGCGGGCTTCGGCGGGGAGAATGCGCTGGGGTTTGGGGCGGCGAGGGTGCTGTAGCGTTTTGCCCCATAGGATATACCTGAGTGGAAACAGTATAAAAATTGACACCTATGCCTTCTAAAAATCACGAACACGGTACCAGGTTTCGCCTCATCCGCTTATTCAAGGCCATCCAGGAACAGCCTTTTACCTACACAAGAAAGCAGTTGGCCAAAATGACGGATGTTCACCCGGATACCGTAAAGGATGATATCAATATCATCCGCAATGCGGGCTATGAACTGGAGTGCGACCGTACACGCGGCTTCCGCTACGGTTTTGCCCAGGATCATCCTTTTGAGGAGCTGAAGCAGTTGCTGGAATTTACTGAAGACGAGCAATTGCTGCTGTTGCGGACGCTCAAGCAGGTCACGCCCCGGAGCATCGCAATGAGCCAACTGAGCGAGCGCTTATCGGCCGTCTTTGGTCGGCAAATCAAACCGGATGCAGGCTTCACTGCTGATACGCTGCCGCTGCTGCGGGAACCTTCCGCCGAATACAGCCCCCGCCCGGAGCAATTGCGGCGCCCCTATCTCACCAAGTTCCAATTGCTAGAGCAGGCCTGCAAGCAGAAAGTACAAGTGGTGCTGGTCGATTATCGCTCTTCCAACAGCAATGAGGTGCGCGACCGCCTGGTGGAGCCCTTCCACGCCAAAATGGAAGATGACACGGTGCAAGCTTATGACGTCGAGAAAAAGGAGCTGCGCCACTTCCTCCTCTCCCGCATCCTCCGCATTCAGATGACGGATACGCCCTGGGCGCACGAGGTCGAGCACAAGGTGCTGGCCACCGACCCCTTCCGCATCGTTGATAATAAGCAGGAGCTGGTCCACCTGCGCCTCAGGGTGGGTGCCTACAACGAGCTGGTCGAGCGCTACCCGCTCACCAAAGCCTACATCCAGGAAGATGGGAAGGACGAACACATCTACGATTTCCAATGCTCCGTCAACCATAAGTTCTTCGGCCTGACGAATTTCATCCTCGGCTTTCACCACCAGATCGTGGAGGTCATCGCCCCCGAGCGGCTTAAGGAGCACTTGCGGGAGGAGGTGGAGAAGATGAAGCGGGCGTGGGATAGGGATGGCATCCCTCTTGGGGGGGCGGCAGGTTTTTCATGAAAGCGCTTGCTCAATTCACCGAAAAAACATATCTTTATAGCCTGTTCACAAGCTTATGATCAAAATGGAAGTTGATTATCGGAAAATCATCACGGTAGAACCGGGCAAGCGCAGCGGCCAACCATGCATCAGAGGGCTGCGCATCACTGTGGGCGACATCTTGAGCTATCTGGCCGCTGGCATGAGCATCGCGGAAATCCTGGAGGATTTCCCGAGCTTGCAGGAAACGGATATCTATGCTGCGCTGGCTTATGCCGCCGATGAGTATAATAGCCGGGTGGTGGTGGATGGCGCGGCGGCTTGACACGAGGCGGCATCACGCCTCTTGCGAGTTCATTCCATAGCGAAGAATATCGGGCCTGATTTTTGCAAATCCCGGTCAACACCTAAATACATCTATGTTTATCGTTGATAACAATCTCTCGCCGAAGATAGCCACTGCGCTGAATGGAGCCTATCCAGGGATTCTGCACGTGGCGGATGTCAAATTAGATGAAAAGACAGATGTTGAAATCTGGGAGTATGCCCAAGCTCATGGTTTGCACATCCTCACCAAGGATAGGGATTTCAAAGACATCCAGGCCATGAGAGGGGCACCCCCTAAAGTGGTTTGGCTGAGGTTGGGAAATGTATCCACTCGCCAAATCCTTGCCGTCCTCCTGAAGAATGAGGCACACATCAAGAATTTTCTTGCCCAAAAAGGGGCATGGATGATGGAAATACGCTGAGGTGGAAAAGGGGCGGCATCCCTTCCTTGGGACAGGGATGGCATCCCTGCCC
>CAYSPJ010000211.1:0-3333 GCA_964432875.1 uncultured Phaeodactylibacter sp.
CTCGAGGCTCCCGTGCTGCCTTTCGAGGCCGGACATGCTCAAGGCCCCTAAAGCCATCTTTGCTCACGAGAAACGAATGACCATGCGTAACGCCTACTGCCCGCTATCCGCCTTTCGCAAGCTATTTTTTCCTGCAGGGTTAAACCTCGAGCTTAAACCCTGGTCTAATCTTCGCCGTGCTTCAGCACACCCCAACCGTCATCGCCATTCAACCACGCTATAAAACATGTAAAGCCTATGCAAACAACGATTAATTGCGCTGCTGGCACTCTGGCGCCTTATGTGCCTTCGGGGCAGATGCCCTGGAACAAGCAGCGCGTCATGCACCTGTACCGGCGCATGGGGTTCGGCGCCACGCTAGCTGAAGTACAGGCCGCCCTGCAAAGCGAGCCTGGCGAACTGATCGACAGCATCATCGACCAGGCCATCGCCCTGCCGCCCTCGCCCGAGCCGGAATGGGCCAACTGGACGGTCAACGACTACCAGAACTTCCCGGAAGAAGCGGTCGAGATTTACTTCCAGTGGGCCTATAGCTGGCTCGATGAAATGCTGGCCAACGGCTTCCGCGAAAAGCTGGCTTTATTCTGGAGCAGCCACTTCGTCACCAAATTCGATGCCTATCTCTGCCCTTCTTACCTCTACGCCTATCACCGCCTGCTGCAGGAACAGGCCCTGGGGAATTTCAAGACCTTTACTACTGAGATGGGCAAAAACCCTGCCATGCTGGTCTTCCTCAACGGCGTGCAGAACACCCGCTTTCAGCCCAACGAGAACTACGCCCGCGAACTCTTCGAACTTTTTACCCTGGGCCGCGACAATGGCTACACGCAACAGGACATCGTAGAGGCCGCCCGTGCTTTGACTGGCTGGAATAACGCTCTGACCTATTGCGCTCCCATCGGCTACGTGCCGCTCCTGCACGATCCCGACCCCAAAACGATCTTCGGTCAGACGGGTAATTGGGACTACGACGGCCTGCACGATTTGCTCTTTGCCCAAAGAGCGGACATTATCGCCGACTACATCTGCCGCAAGATTTACAGTGCCTTTGTCCAGCCGGAAATTGATGAAGACATCGTGGCCGGCATGGCGCAGACCTTCCTGGCCAACAACTTCGAACTGGCGCCAGTCTTCCGCCAATTGTTCAAAAGCGAGCATTTCTTTGACGAGCACATCATCGGCACCCAGGTCAAAAGCCCGGTGGAGCACTTTCTTGCCTTCATCCGGGAGGGCGGTTTCCCGCACAACGAAAACGTCCTCACGGTAGTGGGCTTCCTCGCTGCCGACCTGGGGCAACAGTTGTACAGCCCGCCCGACGTGGCCGGCTGGCCCGGCAACCGCGCCTGGATTACTAGCAGCACCATCACCGGGCGCTGGCAGGGTTCGGATTATTATCTTTTTTTCCTCTTTGAGAATGCCCCTGCCATGTTGGTGCAGCTTGCCAAGAACCTAAGCGGCAACTCTAAAGACCCGGCAGAGGTGACCCACGCCCTGGTGGATCATTTTTTGCCCAACGGCCTGGACACAGCCGAGGCTTATGAACAGGCTACCATGGTCTTCAAGTGGGAAGTGCCGCAAAACTACTATGACCAAAACTTGTGGGACTTGGACTGGGACATCGCCTACATCCAGGTGATCTTTTTGCTGCGGCATATTGCCCGCCTTCCGGAATTTCAATTGGCCTAATCTCCTTAAAACTCTATTGATCATGTGCAATCACGATAAAAAAAACTCCATCAGGAAGGGCAGCGCCCTGGAGCACGGCGAAGCCCATGAAGCCGACCACCAATTGTGGAGCCGCCGCATGTTCATGCGCAACCTGGGCATTGCCGGCAGCGTTTCGCTGATGTTCGGCAAAATACCCCTCACGGCGGCAGTCAGCTCGCCCCTGGCCTGGGCTTTGGCCAATACCGAAACGGATCGCACCCTCGTGCTCATCCGCCTCAAAGGCGGCAATGATGGCTTGAATACCATCATCCCCCTGTTTGACTACGGCACTTACCAGGCCGGCCGGCCAACCATCCGGGTGCCGCAGTCCGACATCATCAACCTCAGCCCCGAATTCGGCATCCCCAACTGGATGTCTGATGCGATGCCCCTGTGGCAGGGCGGTCAGATGAAGGTGGTCCACAGCGTGGGTTATCCTGAGCAGAACCTCTCGCACTTCCGCTCTTCCGACATCTGGGCGTCGGCCAGCGACAGCAACGTCATCGACGATTCCGGCTGGCTCGGGCGCTTATTGCAGGGGCAGTTCCCCGACTACCTGACCAACCCGCCCGCCATCCCCCCCGCCATCCAGATCGGCGGCTCGGGCAACCTGATTTTCAACAGCACCGATTCCATCAATATGGGCGTCGTAGTCGATGATCCGAATACTTTATACGAGATCGCCCAAAACGGGCAGCTTTACGATACGCTCAACCTGCCTGACTGCTTTTACGGCGAGCAGCTTGGCTACCTGCGCACCGTGGCCAACAGCACCTTCCGCTACGCGCAAGCCGTCTCGCAGGCTTATAATGCTTCGGTCAATGCAGCCAATTATGACAATAATAGCTTTGCCCGGCAGTTGTCCCTCGTCGCCCGCTTCATCAAAGGGAACCTGGGCACCCGGCTGTACATGGTGACGCTGGATGGCTTCGACACCCATGCCGGGCAGAACAACATCCACCCCAATTTGCTCAACATCTTGTCCAAAGGGCTACGGGCGTTCTACGAAGACCTCGCCGTCGGCAATTTTGCCAAAGACGTGCTGAGCATGACCTTCTCAGAATTTGGCCGCCGCATCGAGCAAAACGCCTCGGGCGGTTCCGACCATGGCGCTGCTGCGCCGCTGCTCCTTTTTGGCGAGGGCCTCAATGGCAACGGCTTTGTGGGCGACAATCCTGATTTACAAAACCTCGACCCTGCTGGAAACTTGCGCTTCAGCACCGATTTCCGCCAAATCTACGCTACCATCCTCGAGCACTGGCTCTGCGTCAATGGCGATACGGTGGACGGGGTGCTAGGCCACAACTATACGCGCCTGCCTCAACTGGGCATCTCCTGCGCGCCGACCCCGGTTTTTGAGCCGCCAACGGTACAGCTCAAGCATTGGGTTTCCTATGAAGCGGGGCAGATCGGCATCCACTACGAGCTGCCGCAGGGCATGAATATCCAGGTGCAGATCTATAATATGCTGGGGCAAGCTGTCGCCACGCTCTTCAATGGCAGCCAGCCCGCCGGACAGCATCGGCACGTGTTCCACGGCGAAAGCGCGAAAGTCGCCGCCGGTTATTACGTGTACAGCATCCGGGCCAACGGCCAGGTATTCAGTCAGAAGCTGCGGGTTGCGCG
>CAYSPJ010000211.1:3433-6572 GCA_964432875.1 uncultured Phaeodactylibacter sp.
AGCGACATCCCGGACGAACGAAGTGAGAGCGGGATGTCGCTTACTCCACAGGGCTGGCGGGAGTGCCCTGTAGGGCGAGGGTGGAAGCACTGCTCAGCGGGGGAGTAAGGGTAGAAAAATTCCATTCCGCCTCCAGTCTTTGAGCCGTCAGGTCCTTCCCATTTCTCCTGCCAGCCACTGTTGGATGTCTTTTTTTTGAATCGCGGCGGCCATCAGGGCGGGGAATAGCTCGGGGGTGCATGCAAAGGCCGGGATACCCAGCTCGGCCAGCTTGCCGGCCATCTCTTTATCATAGGAAGGCGCGCCTTTGTCATTTAGCGCCAGCAGGGCGATGAAAGTGGCGCCGGAGGCTTTGATCGCCGCGATGCGGCGCAGCATATCGGCGGTGCGCCCCCCCTCATAGAGGTCGCTGATGAGGATGAGGATGGTGTCGTTGGGGCGCTGGATGAGGGTTTGGGCATAAGCAAGGGCTTTCCCGATGTCGGTGCCTCCGCCCAATTGGGCGGCAAACAGCAAATCGACGGGGTCGCCCAGGTGCTCGGTCAAGTCTGCCACACTGGTGTCAAAGGCGGCCAGGCTGGTGCGCAGGCTGGGTAGGGAAGCCATGATACAGCCCAGCACGCCAGCATAAACCACCGAGCTAGCCATCGAGCCGCTTTGATCAACCAGCAGGATGACGTCTTTCATTTGTGCCCGCTTGCGGCCGTAGCCGATGAGCTGCTCCGGGATGATGGCTTTGAGCTCTTGTTGGTAGTGTTTGAGGTTGGCGCGGATGGTGGCATTCCAGTTTAGCTCGTTCAACCTGGGGCGGCGGTTGCGGGCCGAGCGGTCGAGGCTGCCACGCACTGCTTGCCGCATGGGGTTAGCCAGTTTTTTCTCCAACTGTGCGGCTATTTTGCGTACGAGCTGGCGGGCCGTTTCCCGGGTTTCCCCCGGCATGGCTTTGTTGAGGGAAAGGATGGTGCCGACTAGTTCGACATTAGGTTCAACGGATTCCAGTAGCTCCGGCTCCAGTAGCATGCGTTCCAGTTGTAGCCGTTGCAAGGCATCGCGCTGCAGCAGTTGCACGACTGGTGAAGGGAAGTAACGGCGTATGTCGCCTAGCCAACGGTTGACGTTGGGCGACGAACTACCCAGCCCACCTTTCCGGTCGGTATCATAAAGGGCTTCCAGTACCTTGTCCATGCCCTGGGCTTGCCCGCTAAGGCTCAGGTCTCCATTTGGATCGGCCTGCCGCCCGAGGATCAGCCGCCAGCGTTCTAAGTTGTGCTCTTCCAACCCGTGCTTTTTAGTTAATTAATGCCACAATGCGCTTAAAGTTAGAGGCTTTTCCGCAAATTTGAGCATTATTTCAGAAAACAAGCAAAACTCCTTAGCATAAGGTTTGTTCCCATAATGCCGATCAACGAGCCGTTGCGGCACAACCCTCAAATCATTGACCAATAAAACCGTTTTAGTGAAGCCCGATTCGCAGGAGCATTTCGAGGAAAAGCATGAGGAGGCGCTCAAATCAATCCGGGTGTCACGCATCATCCTGCCAGTCCTTATTGGCATCGTCGCCGTGGCCTACCTGCTATGGCGGCAGTTTGATCCGGAGGAATTTGCTAAAATCAACTGGGTGCTGCATACCTTTTTGTGGATTGGAGTCTCGATAGGCATCCTGGTACTGAAGCACTTGTCTTATGCCGTGCGTTTGTACATCCTCTCGCAGGGAGAATTCAGCCTGCGCAAATGCATCGAACTGATCTTTATCTGGGAGTTTAGCTCCGCCGTATCGCCTACCAGTGTAGGGGGGTCGGCCGTCGCGTTCTTCGTGCTGGCGCAAGAAAAGTTGTCAACCGCGAAAACCGCTACGATCGTGCTGTATACCATTGTGCTGGACAGCGCTTTTTTCATCGGCTCTTTGCCCATCCTCTACTTGTTGTTTGGCTCCAACATGATCCGGCCCGGCGTAGAGGTCATTGGGGATATCGGCGGCTGGGGTTTCTACTTTTTGTTTGCCTATTCGCTGATGGCCTTATATGGCAGCATCTTTTACTACGGTCTTTTCATCAGCCCTCAGCAGATGAAAAGGGTTTTGGTCGGCTTTACGCGCCTGCCTTTTCTACGGCGCTACCGGCGCAAGGCCGTCGATTTGGGCAATGATATGATTGTGGCTTCCATCGAGTTGAAGCTGCAGCGCCTGCCTTTTCATCTGGGGGCATTTATTGCCACCACCATGGCTTGGTCATGCCGTTTCCTTTTGTTGAATTGCCTGATCTTTGCCTTTACCCCTGCGATATCCCCAGATTTTTGGTCTCAGTTTGAGCTTTTTGCCCGCCTGGAGGCCATGTTTGTCATCATCGCTTTTAGCCCCACCCCCGGGGGCTCGGGTTTTGTGGAAATCTTATTCGGCGGTTTCCTGAGTGATTACGTGGCGAACCCGACTCATGCCACCGTCATCTCGACCATCTGGCGCTTGCTGACTTATTATGCTTATCTCCTGGCTGGCGCCATCATCATCCCCAACTGGCTGCGCGGCGTACTCAACGAGCGCCGCCGCCGCCGTCAGGCAGCGCAGGAGCTGGCAGCTTCAGAAACCTCATCAGCAGGTTGACCGCCGCTTGCCGCCTTGGCTGCGCAAGCAGGACATTGAACAGATGAGCCAAGCCTATTGCCCGCCCCCGTCAAAGTTTGTCGCTTAGCCTACATTTTTCGTACGAAATTTGCATTGTCGGCAAGGAAAACTTTACTTGCTTCCGACAATTGTATCCAATGCCAAAACAAACACCACCCCTATGATTTTCTCTCCACCTTCCTTCGCGCTGCCCGCCCAACTGCTGGCGGCGCTCGTAGCTGTTTTCGTCGGGCAGACGGATTCTACACACACAATGTTAGGGTGCGCGGCAGGATGCCCCTCTGAACAGAACCGCGCCGATATGGAGCTTGGCGCCGATCGCCCTGCCTGCGGGCGAGCACCGCATCGAGGCCGCGCCCGAGGGCATCCAGCCTGGCTTGTACCTGCTGCGTATAGTGTCAGGAACGGGTGCCCTGCTCCACGCTGAGAAAATCATCATCATCCGATAAAATCCTAACCAAGGTGCACTGCCGCAGCCCCCCTGCCGCAGCGCACCTTGGCCAAAAATACTGCCATGAAGTA
>CAYSPJ010000212.1:0-3099 GCA_964432875.1 uncultured Phaeodactylibacter sp.
CTTGTATCGGCATTTCAGATGGCTTTGACTAGCCGCAAAGATAAGCGAATGGCGCTTATCAACCGGATTGAATCGCTATTCCATGCCGATGACCCGATCAATCAAGTGGGTAACGCCATTATCGCTGATGATATCCGTTTTCACGAAGTAGGCTTCCCGCCCTGCCCAGTCTCTCAATCCAAGCCTGCCCGCGCCATCGCGCACCACCGTCGCGGGCTTCCATGCGATGCTGATTTGCTGGCCGACGCTAAAATCTTTTTCCAGTTTTGATGGCTCGTTGGTGAAGCAAGCGTAGTATAGCTGATCGCGTTGCGATGAACTCAGTTCCTCGATGCTGGTCAAGCCTAGTTCGTCCAGAAAGTCCTGCATGGCTTGGTTGGTGGGCAAAAACACCAGGGCTTCCTTGCGGATGACTTCCAAAAAGAGGCTAATGGTGGTGCTCGGGTTAGCAGCAAGGGCCTCGGCTAGCAGCGAGACATTAGGGTCCATGAAAATGCTCTGTACCGCAACTCGGCCGCCAGTCAGCTCATCCATGCTATAGAGCTGCCACGAGCTTAGCTGCTCGATGCTGCGTGCCGGATGGTTATATAAATGCCCGTTCCGGTAGTAAGCCGTGATGGGGAGCGTGGGAAACAGATCGCTCTTTTTTTCTGCGTGGACATAGCCTTCACTCAGCGGGCTGCCATCCGTCAGCGGGATTGTATGGTATTCCAGGATGTCAGCAAGATATTCCGATGATATTTGATCCACCCGGTTGTAGAGGTATTGGATGGATTTGAAATAGCTGGACCAGCCCGCGTCAGTAATCGCAAAAAAGGCGATTTGGGCCTGCGGATCCTGGTATCGGGCTGCCAGGCCGCTTAAATCCATCGCTTGCAGGCTGCGCTCGAAACCGCCCCGCGCTTTTAACTGCGCGTAGATAGAATTGGGATGCGCTTCCTCCTTTGCACAACTCCCCAACAGGGCCAAAGCGATTAAAATCAGAGTAAAATAACGGGTTTTCATAGGCAGTGTTTTTCTCGGCAATATCGCCAAAAGAATCAATAACCCGAGCCTGGGCGCAGGCGGATTCACAAAAATTTAACAGGTAGTCGTTTCACCCAAGGGCTACACTCAGGCTTCCAAAACCCGCAAGGTTTAGGGGGGCTCCCTGCTGGTGTTGAACCGCCTGAGGTATCCTCAGCAGATGGAGGGCCCAATCCCTCCCGCCGAGCGAGATGTCACCATGCGTCTGCTGGAATAATGGCTCTGGAGTGGGGCCGATCACACCTCGCGCGGCCCGCGCAGCGATGGGCTGCGCAGCAGATACCCCCTCAATCTATGCCCCAGCGATGAATTTATCATCCCCCATCGAGCCATGCCTTAAAATCCTGCACCCGCTCGCGGCTGACGATGATGGGCTCTTCCTGCCCTGCCAACTGTATCGCCAGGCGGCTGTTCGCATAAGCCGTGACAGTTTTGATAGCGGCAAAGGAAGCGACGACTTGCCGGTTGAGCCGGAAAAAGCGCGCCGGATCGAGCAGAGTTTCGAGCTGTTCCAGGGTGTAGTCAACGGCAAATTTTTTCCCGTCGCGCCGCCGGAGCCAGACGATTTTATCCTCGTAGAGAAAATACAGGATGTCTTCAACGGGCACCGAGTGCAAATGGGCGCCGCTCTTGACGGCGAAACGGTTCTTCCAGGCAGGCTGGTGGATGGCTTGCGCCACCTGGCGCACCGTCTGGAGGAGGACTTCCTGCCCTTCCGGGGCGAAGGCCGCCTTCAGCCGGGCGTATTTGTCAAAAGCCTGCCGCAAGCTGTCGGCATCAATCGGTTTCAGCAGGTAATCCACGCTGTTTACTTTAAAAGCGCGCAGGGCATACTCGTCGTAGGCGGTGGTGAAGATGACCGGACAGGGCACCTGGCATTGCTCGAAAATCTCGAAGCTGCGCCCGTCGGCGAGCTGGATGTCGAAAAAAGCCAGCTCGGGCGGCCGGGCGCTGCGGAACCAGTCCACGGCCTCTTGCACCGAGTCCAGGCAAGCGGCGATTTCGATGGCCGGGTCGTATTGGCGGATCAGGTTGCCGAGGCGCTCGGCAGCCAGGGGCTCGTCTTCGATGATAACTACTCTCATGAGGGGGCGTTTTCAGTCCGCATTTCGATGAGGGGCACCGCCACGCTGAAGGAGGTTTCGCTGCGCACGATCTGCACGGCCCGGTCGGACAGGTAGCGGTAGCGCTCCTGGATGTTGGCCAGGCCGATGCCGCTGGAGGCCGGCGCGCTATCGCCTTTCCCTTGCCGGTTGTTCGTCACCGCGATGTAGCCCTCCTCGTCCAGGGCGATGCGGATGTGCAGCGGCTGCCGCCGCGAGGCGATGTTGTGCTTGACCGCATTTTCCACCAGCATCTGCAAGGTGAGCGGCGGGATGACGGCCCGCGGAGCAGGCGGGAGGTCTAAAGCGATGTGCAGATTCTCGCCAAAGCGGATCTGCAACAGGAAGATATACGCTTCCAGCGCCTCTACCTCCGTGGATAGGGGCACGACCTCGCGCTCTCGGGTGTCGAGCACGTAGCGGTAGGTCTCCGCCAGTTTTTGGATGAACTTGGCCGCCAGGTCGGCATCTTTATAGACCAGGCTCGACAGTACGTTCAAGCTGTTGAACAGGAAGTGCGGGTTGACCTGGCTCTTCAGGTTTTCAAAGCGGGCCGACAGATGGGCCTGCTTCAGCCGCTCCGCCTCGATGATGGCGTTTTTCCAGTGGAACAAAAAAGCGCGCCCGTGCAAGAACAGGCTGATGAGGAAGGTGATGATCAGGACGGAGGCGAAATAAGCCAGGTTCATGTTTTGTATAGCCCGCAGCGGATTTGTGCCCCATAGCACTAGATTGAACAAGCCGTGCACCGCTGCCGTAGCGCCTACGGTATAGATCACGGTGAGCAACAAGCTGACCCCCAGCCGACGGATCGGCTGCTCCACCCAGGAGATGGGCACTTTGTCGGCAATCATCGCATTGCCCAGCCACAAAGCGATAGTCAATAGGGTGGTATAGGATAAATAGCGCAGCCCTCGGGGCCAGCCCGGCAGCTCGCCCTCCAACCCAAAGTTCAGGGCGCTGATCAGGG
>CAYSPJ010000212.1:3199-6449 GCA_964432875.1 uncultured Phaeodactylibacter sp.
CGGGGCCAGCCCGGCAGCTCGCCCTCCAACCCAAAGTTCAGGGCGCTGATCAGGGCCGCCACCAGCAGGCTGTAGAGGACGATTTTCAGGTAGGAATGGATGTGTGGCATTAGTTTTATAGTCAGTTGTTTATTATTTAGCAGCTAGCTGCCAGTTGCTGGCGACAGGTCATCTTGCCAGGGGTGACTGGCGAGGGCCTGGTGCCCTGTACGGCAGCGCAATCTTGCCTCAAGGGCTTGAATCGCTGCCTAAAATTAGGGTTTTAAACCCAATTACGGCTCATTTTGACCCAGTAAAGCTCTGGCGAACTTGCATTTTCGTAGATAAAGCGTTATCTTGGTCCGAAACAAGTTTTACCATGCCATCAAATGCCGGAGCAAGCTCCACTATCATTTACCCCGATAGCGACGGGAAACCCATTGCTGATGACACCCTCCAGTTTGAGTGGATAGTTGTCTTCAAACATCTGCTGGATGCGAGGTTTGTCGAGGAGGACGATGTATTTGTTGCCAGCGACTTATTCTGGTACCCCCTCGAAGGGCACAACGCGCTGCGCCAGGCTCCCGACGTCATGGTAGCGATTGGCCGGCCCAAAGGCTACCGCGGCTCTTACCTGCAATGGGCAGAGGGCGGCATCGCCCCGCAGGTGGTCTTTGAAATCCTCTCTCCGGGTAACCGCGCCGCCAAGATGCAGGAGAAATTCGCCTTTTATCAGCACTTTGGCGTCCAGGAATACTACCTCTACGACCCGCACAAAAACAAGTTGAAAGCCTACTTGCGGGAAGGCAGTATGCTCGGCGAAATCCCCAGCGAAAAACTACGTGATTGGGCCAGCCCCCTGCTGGGTATCCGCTTGCGTTGGGCCGACGATGCGCTGCATCTTTATGAGCCCAATGGCAAGCCCTTCCGCCCCTACCTCGACTTGGCAGCCTCAGAAGCCGCCGCCATCGCGGAGCTTAAGAAAAGCAGCCAGTTGTTGCAACATACGCAGGAACAGCTCCGCGTAGCCGAGCAACGCGCCGAAAGGCTGGCCGAACGCCTGCGGCATCTGGGCATCGATCCGGATACGATATAGCGTTCTGCCCTTTAGCGGCAATTCGCGTCCTACCTCCTCAGCCTACTCCCTCGCCCTTTCCAGCAGATGCGCATTCACCTGCTGCCCCCAGCGCGGGTGGAGCGAGCTGGGGGCTTGGTAAGCCTCGAAGCGCTCTGCTGCCTTCTCCAGCCAGGGCAACGCAGCCTTAGCACCGCCGCCGTAAAATTCCGGCGTGTAGAGCAACTGCTGCCCCAAGAGGTAGTACGGGCGCGGGTTAGCCGGGTCTAAGGCGATAGCCGTTTGCAAGGCCTGCTGCACCTTAGGGCTGTACTCCGCCCCTTTGACCATCGCATTTTCCCAGATGCGCCCTTGGTAGATGTAGCCCTGCAGCGCTACGATTTCCGATTCCTGAGGCGCAAGAGCCTTGGCGGCATCCAGTGCTGCCTGAGCTTGATCCAGGTGGGCGTTGCAGGCGGCCAGCTCTTGCGCTTGCATCTTTACGACCGCCAGCATCATGTGGCTGTAGGCTTGGTAATACCCTGGCAGCCAATCGCCTGGCTCGCTCTGGGCGATGCGCTCAAAGTGGTTGGCCGCTTTTTGCCAGCTCTCCGCCGTCCGAGCGGTGTCGAGCGGGGCCAGGGCTTGCTCCATTGCCGAAGCGTACTTCCCGCTTTGTGCGGAGGCAAGGGTGGCGCTGAGCATCAGCGCAGCAAATAAAAGGTGGTGTTTCATGGTAATGGTTGTTTATTGATGAAATGTATTTTAGTGGGTTTCAAGCTTCGAGTCGCGAGTCTTTGCCAGAAAACATGCAAAACTTAATCTTAGAGACATGGCACAAAAACCGTCCTGCGGAATAACAAGGCTTTTATTCCACGGGGCTCGCCGTATTGACTAATTGCGGTGAAACAGCGTTGCAGGCCCGTTGGCCCGCAGCCTTCCCCTTCAATCCAAAATCTCTGCCGCGCTCAGCGTTTGGTTTTGGCCGATGGAGACGAACATGCCGAGGAAGAAGAACTGCCGTGCCGGCGGGCGGATCGCCAGGCCCGCATACTGCCCATCGGCATCTGGTTGGGTACTGAAACGGTAGCCAAATTCCTGCTCTAGCCCCAGGATATTGCTGGCGGAGAGGTGGAAGATGGTAAAATGCCCCCGGATATGGGTCAGGTAGCTGGCGCTGAAGCTCAGGTCGTGGTAAGGCCGGGTGCGGCCGCCATTAAACACTTCGCTATTGGGGTCGTGAAAGGGGCGCGGGCTGGTGAAAGCATAGGTCAGCCCCATGCTGGTATGGATACCGGGGAACCAGCGCTTGGCTACTGCCGAAAAGTTGTGCCGCGAAGCAAAAGCAGGCACGGCCGGATGCGGGAAATCCAGGTAATCCCGCTCCGTATCCAGGAAGGAGTAGGATAGCCAGAAATCGGTGTTGTCCAGGCTGCGGGAATCGCGCAAGAACACGTCCAGCCCGCGGGCGTAGCCCTGCCCGGCGCTTTGGCTCTGCCAGGGTGCCGCCGCCTCAAACTTGACCAGGCGGCGATAGGTTTTGTAGTACCCCTCGGCCCGGAAGATGCGGCGGTCTTTGGCATATTGATAGTTCAGGATATAGTGCGCCGCCTGTTCAAAGCGCAGGGCGGTGTTGTAGCGCAACAGCTCCTGCTCGGGCCGCTGGTAAAACTGCCCGTAGGCGAGCGATATCTGGCTGTGCGCGCCAGTTTTGTAAGCGAACGACAAGCGCGGCGCGGCATTCCATTGCGCCAGCAGGCTCGAATGTTCTGCCCGCGCTCCAATGCGGGCGGCGGCTCGGGGGGAGATACCCCATTCCGCTTCGGCAAAAGCCGCGGCATACTGGTCCAGCCAGCGCGTAGCGAAGGCCTCGCCTGCCTCACTGACAAAATCCTGGCGGTAGCGGTTGTAGATCCATTCTGCTCCCGCCTTGGCATTCAATTGGCTGGAGGGGGTATATTGCAGCACCGCCTTACCCTGCGCCGACTGTTCGGCGGTGTGCACGCGGAAGCGCTCCGTGATGACATCCTGGTCCCAGGTGTACCCTCCGCCGAGGAAGAGCGACCAGCGGTCGTTGAGCAACTCGCGGTAAGAGCCGCTGGCGAAGTAATTGTCGTTGCTCAGCCCCAGCAGATTGGCTTGCCGCACATCTTCGGCAGTGGGGTATTGCATGGCGAAGCTATTGCGGCTGCCCTGTGCCTGAAGCTTGAGCAGGCC
>CAYSPJ010000213.1:0-6437 GCA_964432875.1 uncultured Phaeodactylibacter sp.
TACTTAGCACGACTTTTTTAGACACTAGTTAGCACGAGTTTTTTAGATTCGGCATCTAGGAAAAGAAGGGCGAGAACGGCCCAAAGAGCAGCGCCTTAAAGCCGTGCTTCAAAAGAGATGCCTAAACTTCATGCTCCTGCAGCCAAGCATGAAATCTGACGACCCTAGCAAGGTATTGCGCCAATTTCTAAACCGCAAAACACAAAACCGCAAAATTTTAAATGCAAAATTAACACCGTGGCGCAGCCCGCTGTACGCCGCTTTTACATTTTACATTAGGAGTTTTACATTTTGCGGTTTACATCTCAGGCGCAACGCAGCGGCCATCCTATCCCGCTGCCACTGATTCCGTTTGCGCCTGCTGCTTGTACTTGCCCTTGCTCTTGCGGATGTTTACCGCCACCACTTTGTACTCCGGGCAAAGCGCTTCGCTGTCATGCTCGTCGGAGGTGATGACGTTGAGCATCACTTCCGGGAAGTGGAAGGTGCTGCTCAGCACGCCGGGCTTCACCTCATCGGTGATTTTGGCTTTGATATCGACCTTGCCGCGGGCCGATTCGACGCAGACCATATCGCCATCGGCGATGAAGTGGCGGGCGGCATCCTCAGGATGGATGAGCAGCACGTCCTCGGTCAGTATCTCCACATTTTTGGTGCGGCGGGTCATGGTGCCAGCGTTGTAGTGCTCCAGCTCCCGGTTGGTGGTGATGATGTAGGGATATTCCTCGGCATGTTGCGCCAGCTCATTGCTCTCTTTAAAGTCGAAGTAGTGGAATTTGCCCAGGCCGCGCCGGAAGGTTTCGGTGTGCAGCACCTTGGTATCGGAGCCATCGGGCAGTACCGGCCATTGCTTGCCGTTGTCGCCCAGCTCATCCCAGGTCACGCCAGCGAAGAAGGGGACGATTTGGGAAATCTCCTGGAGGAGGGTTGCCGGGTCATAATCAGCCTGCGCATAGCCCATGTAGTTCATGATATCCACAATGATTTGGCCGTCGCTCTTGGTGCCCGGAAGGGGCTCTACCGCTTTCTGCACCCGCTGGATGCGGCGCTCGCCATTGGTATAGGTGCCGCTCTTTTCCAGGAAAGAAGCCCCGGGCAGGACGACCGTGGCGTACTTGGCCGTCTCGGTCAGGAAGAGCTCCTGCACGACCAGCAGCTCCAGGTTTTGCATCGCAGCGATGACTTTGTTGGTATTGGGGTCGGTCTGCACCACGTCTTCGCCCATCAGCCAGAGGGCCTGGAGCTGGCCGGCGATGGAAGCGTCAAACATTTCAGGTATCTTCAACCCCTTGCCCAAAGGGATTTTAGCGCCGTAGAATTGCTCATAGCGCAGGTTGATTTCCGGGTCGTAGGCATTGAAGTAGCCCGCGCCCTGATGCGGCTGGCAGCCCATGTCGGCCGCGCCTTGCACGTTGTTCTGCCCACGCAATGGATTGACGCCCACGCCCCGGCGGCCGATATTGCCGGTGATCATCGCCAGGTCGGAAATCAGCATCACCGTATAAGTGCCCTGAGTGTGCTCGGTGACGCCCAGGCCGTGGAAGGACATGGCATTGGGTGCCGTCGCATAAGCGATGGCGGCAGCTTTGACCTGTTCCCGAGGCACGCCAGTGACGCGCTCGGCCTCGTCAATATCCAGGGCGAGGATTTGTTTTTTGAAGGCCTCGTAGCCTTCCGTGCGCGCCGCGATGAATGCTTCATCCGCCACGCCTTCAGACATGATGTAGTAAAGCATCATATTCAGCAGCGCGACGTTGGTGCCGGGCTTCAACTGCAAGTGGTGGGTGGCGTAGCGCGCCAGCTCGATGCGGCGCGGGTCGATCACGATTGTCGTCTTGCCCTTCATGGCGTGCTGCTTTAGCTTGGCGCCAGTGACGGGGTGGGCATCCGTGGGGTTCGCCCCGATGACCAGGATACAGTCCGTGTATTTGAGGTCTTCAATCGAATTGGTGGCCGCGCCGGTGCCGAAGGCAAGCTGCATACCCAGGGCCGTAGGCGAGTGGCATACCCGTGCACAGCAGTCGATATTGTTGGTGCCGATGACGGCGCGGATGAATTTCTGCATCAAGTAGTTCTCCTCATTAGTACAGCGGGCCGAGGAGATGCCCGCGATGGCATCTGGCCCGTGCAGCGCCCGGATGCTGAGCAGTTTTTCGGCGATAAACCCGTAGGCTTCCTCCCAGCTCGCCTCCTCCAGCTCGCCATTGCGGCGGATGAGGGGCGTGGTGATGCGGTCGGGATGGTTGTAAAACGAAAAGGCGAAGCGCCCCTTGAGGCAGGTGTGCCCCTGGTTGACCTCCGCCTCGTAAGGCGCTTGGATGGACTTCACTTTGCCATCTACCACCGCCACCTCCAGGTTGCAGCCCACGCCGCAGTAGGTGCACACGGTGCGCACTTTCTCATCGGCTACTACCGATTTAGACTCAAAGACGTCGGAAATAGCTGAAGTAGGGCAGGCTTGGGCGCAGGCGCCGCAGCTCACGCAATCCGAGCCGAAGAAGGTGTCATCAAAGCCTTTGATGATGTGGCTGTCGAAGCCCCGTCCAGCCATGCTGAGTACAAACTCACCCTGCACTTCGTCGCAAGCTCGCACACAGCGGTAGCAATTGATACACTTGGACAAATCGGAGACCATATACGGATGGCTGAGGTCCTTCTGTCGGTCGAGGTGATTTTTGCCCTCGGGATAGCGCACTTTGCGGATGCCGACGGCGGCGGCTACGTCTTGCAGCTCGCAGTTGTTGTTGGCTTCACAAGTGAGGCAATCCAGCGGATGGTCGGTGAGCACCAGCTCGACGATATTGCGGCGCAGTTTCTTGATGCGTTCGTTATCGGTATAGATATACGAATCGGGGATGGCTGGGGTATGGCAAGAGGCCTGGGTGCGCAGCGGGCCGCCGGCTTGCAGCGCTACATCCACCGAGCAGACGCGGCAGGAGCCGAAGGGCTCCAGGTTGGGGGCGTCGCAGAGGGTGGGCACGCGCTGTTGGCCGAGGTGCCGCCGCACAAATGAGAGGATGGTCTCGCCTTCTTGCAGGGGATAAGCTTGATCGTTGATATATGCTATGCTTGCCATGTCGCTATGATTTGAAGTAAGGTGCTAATTCGGATTGGAAATAATGCAATGCATTTTTTACGGGCAGAGGCAGCCCTCCCCCCAGGGCGCAAAGGGAGCCGCGCTCGAGCGTGTCGAGCAGGTCATCCATAAGCTGGCGGTCTATCTGGTAGCCATTCTCCTGAGCCTTGCGCAGCATCTCTGCCCCGCGGGTAGAGCCCAGGCGGCAGGGGAAGCACTTGCCGCAGCTCTCGTGGGCGGTAAAAGCAAAGAGGTGCTCCAGGTATTGGACGATGGGGAATGATTCCGGAAGGCATACCACCGAGGCGTGCCCCAGGAGAAAACCCTCGTGGGCAAAGGAGTCGAAATCCACCGTCAGGCTATTGATTTTACCTACTGGCACCAGCCCGCCCAGCGGCCCGCCGATGTGCATGGCCTTTACGGCTTGTTTGAAGCCGCCGCCCAAATCCTCTACCACTTGCTGCAGGGGCGTGCCCATATCGACCTCGTAGATGCCCGGCCGGTGGAAGAAGCTGTCCAGCGACAGCAGCTTGGTGCCCGTCGATTTAGAAGTCCCGACGGCAGCAAAGGCTTTGCCGCCGTTTTGGACGATGAACGGCAGATTGGCTAGCGTCTCCACATTGTTGACTACGGTGGGTTGATTGAACAGGCCTTGCTGGGTGGGGTAGGGGGGGCGTACCCGCACTTCCGGCCGCTGCCCTTCCAGCGAAGACAGCAGGGCGGTCTCTTCGCCGCAGATATAAGCGCCTTGCGCCTTGATGATTTTAAAATCGAAATCGAAACCAGAACCCAGGATGTTTTCGCCCAGGTAGCCGCCACGGCCCAGTTCCTCCACTGCTTGTTGGATGATCGCGATGGATTCGGGATATTCCGCCCGGATGTAGAGTACGCCATAGCGGGCGCCGATGACGTAGGCGGCGATCATCATGCCTAGCAGCAGGGCGTGGGGCCGTTCTTCCATGAGGTAGCGGTCGGAATAAGCCCCGGGGTCGCCCTCGTCGGCATTGCATACCACGAATTTGGTGGCGCTAGCTGCTGCCCGGCAGGAAGCTAGCTTAAAGGCCATGGAGAACCCGGCGCCGCCCCGGCCGCGCAAACCAGATTGCTGCACTTGTTCGAGCACCCCTTCAGGCCCTATCGCGAAGCAATCGGCCAGCAGGCGGTAGTATTCCTCGACCGCGGGATAAGGGGCGGTCAGGATCGGGGTGCCGATATGGCCCACTTGGTATTGATCGGCGATAGCTACTCCTCCCCTCACGATTTCCGGCAGCTGCTGGGCAGCCGCCCCGGAGTAGTTGCGGCCTTGGTAGTGGAACGCGCTGTTTTCATGGCAACGGCCCAGGCAACACATCTCTCCGATTTCTGCTTCCGGGAAGTGGTTTTTCAGCTGGCTCTTCAGCCCTTCCTGGGTGTTGGCGGCCAGGCAGGCGCTACCGTTGCACACATAGACTTTTTTGCCCTGGTTTTCGGCCTTCATAAAATCGTAAAAGCTCACGGTGCCATAGACGTTGGCTTTGCCGATGAGGAATTCCTCCTGCAGGCGCTCCATCTCCGCCCAGCTCGGCGTGCCGGTAGCCTCGGCTGCTCGCCCGAGTTGTTCGAAGAGCGGATTGGACAACCCCTTTCGCCCCGCTAAATGGCTAATATTTTTTGACATGTTAATTGGCAGTTCAAGGATGTTCTTGAAATAATTTTTGCCAAAACTACGGATTTTTGTTTTTAAATGCCAAAATTTGGAAAGAGATGTTGGCGGGCTTTTTCCAAAAGGCCTATCCGGGCATTGATCCCCCGCTCAAAGATTCGGGCTTGGAATCTGCTTGTTTTGTGTATTTTTGCCGCAAAGCGAAAAAAATGGCCGAAATAACCAAGCTTGTCGAGAAGCTTTCCCACTATATCAACCTCAGCAGCGAAGTAGATGACTACGACAAGATCCATGCCAGCATCGAGAAAGACATTATCTTTAAAGGCACTAATCTTTGGATTTTGATGTTCGCCATCATCGTCGCCTCGGTGGGGCTGAACGTCAACTCGACAGCAGTGATCATTGGCGCGATGCTCATCTCGCCGCTGATGGGCCCGATTAACGGCATGGGCTACAGCGTGGCGACCTACAACTTCCCCCTCTTCCGCAAGGCGGTCAATAACTTCGCTTTTGCCGTGGGGGCCAGTATCTTTGCCTCCACGCTTTACTTTGCCATTAGCCCGGTTTCTACGGCCCATTCCGAGCTGCTGGCGCGCACCAGCCCGACGATTTATGATGTGCTGATCGCGCTCTTCGGCGGCCTGGCGGGCATCGTGGCCATCAGCAGCAAGCAAAAGGGCAACGTGATCCCCGGGGTGGCCATCGCCACGGCTTTGATGCCGCCGCTGTGCACCGCGGGCTACGGCCTGGCCACCGGGCAGTTTTATTACTTTTTCGGGGCTTTTTATCTCTTCACCATCAACACGGTCTTCATCGCCATCTCGGCTATCCTGATCTCGCAAATCCTGAAGTTCCCCATCCGCACTATCGTAGACAGCACGCAGAAGGTCAAAGTGAACCGCTGGATTTCTTTCGTGATCACTGTGACGATTTTACCCAGTATTTACTTTGGCTACGGACTAGTGCAGAAGGAGCAATTTACCGAAAATGCCAACCGCTACACCCGCAACGTCAGTATCTACGAAGGCAACTACCTGCTGAAAAGCGAGATCAATGCCGACAAACAGGCGATCACCCTGGTCTATGGGGGCACTTCGCTGAATGAGGATCATAAAGAATCCATCCGGGTTAAAGCTAAAGACTTTGAGCTGGGCAAGGCGGAGATCAACATCCAGCAGGGTTTTGCTTTTGACGACATCAGCATGCGCACCAGCGAGATCGAGAACCTCAAGGGCGAGATCAACCGCCTGACGGTGCTGCTGGCCGAAAAAGGCCGCCAGCAGGACAGCCTTTCCAACCAGATGCAGATGGGCCGCCAATTGCTGTATGAGATCAAGCCGCTTTACCCGCAGTTGACTTCCTGCTCCTACTCCGAAGCGCTGCTGTTCGCCAGCAACGACAGCATCGCCGCCCCCGCCTTGACCCGCATCGTGACCTTCGGCTTGCAAGGCAATGCCCTGAAGGAGTCGGAGCGCACCAAGATCGACAGCTGGCTCCAGGTCCGCCTCCGCACCGAGAAGGTGAGGGTTTATTATAATGTGGAGAAGTGAAGGGCAACCGCCTGGGTTTGTCCGCGGCTCCTAAGTCGCCGCCCTAAGGTTAATTACATGGGGAGCTGCTTTGATTATGGCTTTTGCCATCGGGTTTTGATTGTTTCAATTGCTTAGAAAGGATCAATGACAACACCGCTCAGCCGCCAAGGCTTCTCCCCTTGCGGGC
>CAYSPJ010000214.1:0-6368 GCA_964432875.1 uncultured Phaeodactylibacter sp.
CGCTCCTTAGACGATGCAATGATGCAAGCGGGAAGTCCAATTCAAATATTGGAAGCAAAATCCCTCCCCTTACTCCCCTACCCCACTCACGCGCCCTACTTCCCCTCCATCAGTTCCACCCCCGTCCATTCTTCCGGCACGCCGTGGGTGACGAAATGCGCCGCCTTGTTTAAAAACAGGCGGGCGACGGTATCGCTGGGGTTGTACTTCAACACCGCTTCAAAATCCATGATAGCAGCAGCGAACTCGCGGGCGAGATAATGCCCCATGCCCACATCGAAAGCGTCCAGCGTATGGGCTTTTTGCTCGAAAACGCCGGGCTCGTCGCCATCGAAGCACTCATAAACTTTCACCGCATTGCGCTTGCCCTTCACCTGCACCTCGCCCAGGTAGCGGCAGTGGAAAGCCGCCGGGTCATCCATTTTATCGAGGCTGTTCGTGCTCAACAGTATCTTCGCGCCATAGTACTTCGAGAGGGTTTCCAGGCGGCTGGCGGTATTCACCGTATCGGCGATGGTAGCGGCATCCATGCGGCGGGCATCGCCGATGATGCCCATGATGAGCTTGCCCGTGTGCATGCCTATGCCTACCTGAATCGGGATGCGGCTTTTGGCGGCCCGCAATTGGTTGTAATCGGCGATGGCGCGCTGCAGGGCGATGGCGGCTTGCAGCGCGTCAGCGGGGTTGTGCGGGAAAATCGCCATGACGCCGTCACCAAGGTACTGGTTGACGAAGCCGTGGTGCGCCTGGATGATGGGGCCCAGGCGGCCGTTGTAGGAGTTGACGAAGTTGAAGTTCTCCTCCGGCGTCATGGTTTCCGATAAGGTGGTGTAATCGCGGATGTCAGCAAAAAGCACGGTGACTTCCCGCTCGGCATGGTCGCCGAGCAGCACCTCCGTGATGTTCTCCCGCCCGAGCGAGCGCAGGAATTCGCTGGGCACGAACTTGCCAGTAGCCACATTGATCCGATGCAAGTTCAACTGCATCTTCACGCGAGCCAGGAATTCAGCTTTGCTGAATGGCTTGGGCAGGTAGTCGTTCGCCCCGAGTGATAAGCCCTGCACCAGATCCGTCACCTGATTTTTCGCCGTGACCATGATGACGGGCAGTTCGCTAGGCAGATGTTTTTCGCGGATGCGGCGGCATACCTCGAAGCCGCTCATCCGGGGCATCATGATGTCGAGCAGCACCAGGTCGAATTTCTCGCCCTGCTCGATCAGGTGCAGCGCCTCCTCGCCGTTGAGGGCGGCAGTGATCTGATAGTGCGCCGAGGAGAGGTGGTTCTTCAGCACTTGCTGGTTGACCGGCTCATCATCCACCACCAGGATGTGGAGGAGCGCATCGTCGGCAATAGCGGCTGCGGAGGCCTCTACCGCTGGCACCGCAGCGGCAAAGGCCGCCGGCCCGACATCATGGGCGGCCAGACGGGATAAGGCCGCCGATCCCTCGTCGAATATCGCTGGTGTATCCGTTGCCGGCAGGGTGAAGTAAAAGGCCGAACCCCGGCCTTCTTCCGATTCGAGCCGGATGGTGCCGCCGTGCAGTTCCACCAACTTCTTGGAAATCGAGAGCCCCAGGCCCGTACCGGAGAACTGTCGGGTAGCCGCCGCCTCACCTTGCACAAATTCCTGGAAGACCGCTTCCTGCAGGCCCGCCGGGATGCCGATGCCGGTGTCTTCAACCACCACTTCGACCAACCCGTTTTTAGTCGCTGCGGCGATCCGCACCTGGCCCGCTTCGGTAAACTTCACGGCATTGCCGACCAGGTTGAACAGGATCTGCTGCAGGCGGTTTTCATCGGCCTGCGCGGATAACTCGACGGGGACGTCGTTGATCAATTGAAGGTTTTTCCCGGCAGCGAGCAGCACCATGTTTTTCAGTACTACGTCGGCCAGCGCGTATAGGCTCACCGGGCGCAGATGGAGCTGGATGTCGGCATTTTTGAGCTTGGAAAAATCCAACAGGTCGTTGACCAGGCTATTGAGGCGTTTGCCGGAGGAGATGGCCATGGCCAGGTTTTCCCGCAAATCGCCCGGCGTCAGGCGCTCTGCTTCGTCATAGAGGTGCTCGGTCAGGCCGATGATGCCCTGGAGCGGGGTACGCAGCTCGTGCGAGGTATTGGCAAGGAACTGATCCTTGATGACATCCACCCGGCGGAGCTGCTCGCTGATCTCGCGCTCCTGGCGCAGCTTCTCCTGTTCGAGGCGCAGTTTTTGCTTTTGTTTCCTGACCTCCATCGTTCGGAACCATACCAGCAAGCCGATGCCAGCCAGCGCATAGAGGCCATAGGCCCACCAGGTGTGCCACCAGGGCGGCAGGATGGTGATGCGCACGCTGGTGCCTCCCATATTCCAGGCCCCCACGCTATTGGCACCCCTGACGCGGAAAACGTATTCGCCGGGCGGCACATTGATGTAGGGGGGTGTCTCCCCGCTCCGATCGTCATTGCGCCAGCCGATGTCGAAGCCTTCCAGCATGAATTGGAGCTGATTGGCTTCGGGATTATGGAAATCGAAGCAGGCGAGGGCGAAGGAAAATACGTTTTGGTGGTATGCCAACTGGATTGCCTCTACCTTCCATGCCGGTTCTTTCAGGACGGCCTCGGGGCCGGGCACGATCCGTTCTTCGAGCAGCTTGAACCCGATGATCCGCACGTCCGGCAGGGCGCTCTTCTGAGCGCGGAACAAGGTATCGGGACGGAAAGCATGGAAGCCCTCATTCCGGCCGAAGAGCAGTTCGCCATCGGTAGTGACGAAACTGCTGCCGTAGGCATATTTAGCCGGCCGCACGCCATGGGCTGCACCGAATACTGCCATAGCTTCGTTAGCGGGGTTGAATTCAATGAGGGCATCTCGCGTGCAAAACCAGAGTTTCCCGTCCGGGGCCATGCTCATCGACAAGAGGACGGAATTGGGCAGTACGCTATTGCCGGCATGGAATCTTTGCAGTGCGCCGGTGGCAGGGTTGAATTTTTGAAACCCGGCGCCAAAATCCATAAACCAGATATTGCCTTTCTCATCGGTGGTGATGCCGCAGGCCAAGCCGCGCTGGCCTTTTACAAAATGCTGGAAGTTTTCGGCCCCCGGATTGAAGCGGTCGAGGAAAAGCGGTTGGTGGTGGTTGGCCTGGATGGAGCCGCCGCCCACCCAAAGGTTGCCCTGGGCATCTTCGTGCAGCCCCCAGACCAAATCCCCGCCGATGCTGTTGGGGTCAGATGGATTGTGCCCGAAAGTTGTGACCTTGCCGCTCCTGGGTTCATAACGGGTCAGCCCGCTCCCCCAGCCAGGCAGCCAAAGGTTGCCCTCCCGGTCATTCAAAACCGGCCCGACCCAGCTTTCCAGCAGCTTTTCACTGACGCCCTTGGGCTTAAAGCGTTGGAATTGGGCTTCCCGAGGATCGCCCCAAAACTGCCCCTGATCGGTGCCAATCCAGATGTTGCCAGCCCGGTCGAGCGAAAGGCTGTAAATCCGCCGGGCCCGTTCGGCAGGCGGGAGGCCTTCATTGAAGGGGACATTTTCCACCGTGCCAGCCCGGCGGTCAATGCGCATCAGCCGCGCCGGCATTTCATAGCCCATCCAAATGATGCCAGCCCGGTCTTGCAAAATCCCCCGCACCGGGGCGATGATGCTCGGCTGCACGAGCTGCTTATCAAAGAACGGGAACAGCTCATCTTGATTTCTGACCTTGAACACGGTATGCCCGTTGGAGGCGCTGGCGATCCAGGTCACGCCATCGCGGGTACGAGTGATCTGCCAGAGGAAATTGTTGGTCAAATCGCCAGGCTCGGGCCCTTTTTCGAAGTGCCGCAGGCTGCCAGAAACAGGGTCATAGACGTTCAGGCCGCCTTCCACCGCCGTGATCCAGATCCGCCCTTGCTCGTCTTCGATAATGGAAGAGACGTGAGCGACCCCCGGCTCTACTACCGAGGCGGGGTCCCGCAGATGGGGGCGGCTGAGCTTATCGGGCTTGGCCGGATCGTAAGCGAGGCGGGTGAAGGTGCCGGCCTGGCGGTCCATCAGGTGCAGCCCATCGCCGCGCGTACCCACCCAAAAGTTGCCTTTGCTGTCTTCGAACAAAGTGCGCACCTGGTTGTGCGCCAGGCTCTGCGGATCAGCTGGGTCGTGGAGGTAGCGGGTAAAGGTTTCAGCCTGCGGATCGTAGCGGTTGAGGCCCCCGTACTCCTTGCCCCGCTTGCCCTCCCCCCAGGTAAAGCCCGTGCCAATCCAGAGCGTACCCGACCGGTCTACGTACAAGGCCCGCACGGCATCATCGCTGAGGCTGTGCGGGTCGGCACGGTCATGGCGAAAGCGTTTGAACTTGCCAGTCGAGCGGTCCAGCCGGTCCAGCCCTCCCATCCCGCCGACCCAGAGGTAACCTTGCTGATCTTCTACCACGACCGAAAGGGTATTGCTGCTCAAGCTTTCGGGATCGTCCGGATCGTGGTAGTAGCGGGTAAAAATCTCCCTTTCCGGATCGAAGGCGGTCAAGCCCCCATTGTCCCAGTGCGCCAGCCACAGGATGCCCTTGCTGTCCTGGTAAATCCACTCGACGTAATCGCCGCCGATGGAATTCGGGTTGAGCGGGTCGTGCCGATAGGTGACGAAGTTTTGCCCGTCGAAGCGGTGCAGCCCCTCTTGCGAACCGAACCACAAGAAGCCGGCCCGGTCTTGCAGGATGTACTGGATACTGTTGCCGGGCGAGTCGCCTGGTAGGGTAAAGGCTTCAAAGCGGGGGTTGAACTTGGTGAACCCGCCTGGCGATGCTTGCGTGAACGCGGCATGAACGACAAGTAGTGCAAGACAAGCGAATAAGACGTTGAGCCGGGCAGATTGCTTCATCGTAAAAGAGTTTGCTCAAATATAGGGAAAATGGGGAAAGCGATGGGCTTGTGCCCAGGAAAAAAGCGGAGGTAAAAACGATATAATTTTACTCCCCCCTAAAGCGCTACTATAACCAAACCATCCAATCCTGCCGGCACCTCGACGGTGAGACTGAAGTAGAAATCGCCTACTACGCCGTATTAGCGATGGACTTCCCCAACGGCCTCCAAAAGGGGCAGGAACTGGATTTGACGGGCAAATCCATCTTCAAATTTTCAGGCGCTAAAATCATCAAATTGACGGACATCAGCTGATCCTCAGTTTCCAGGGAGTCCTTCAGCGACCACCATGCCCGCCCCCCCTTTTACCCTTAATCCTCCCAAACCTGCTCCAAGACCTGCAAGAACAGCGCGCTGCCGCGTGCACCAGAGACGGCATATTTGTTTTGAAAGACGAAGAAAGGCACCCCGGTGACGCCCACCTGGCGGGCGCGGAGGATATCCTGGCGCACCTCCTCGGCAAACGCATCGCTGGCGAGGGTTTGCTCCAGTTCGGCCTGCTCCAGGCCGATGGCCAGGCCGAGTTGGATAAGCGTAGCGTGGTCGGCCGTGTTTTTGCCCTCGCTGAAGTAAGCAGCGAAGAGGCGCTCCTCGGCCTCGTTTTGCAGGCCGTGCTTTTTGGCCAGGTGGGTGAAGCGGTGCGCATCGAAGGAATTAGCCACTACTGCCCGGTCGAAATCGTAGGACAGGCCTACGCTGGCGGCCATCTGGGTCACCTGCGCCATGGCTTCGCGGGTCTGCGCCATGCTCCAGCCCTTATTCTCTGACAAGGATTGCAGCACGCTCTTGCTGGGGTCGGTCTGCAGGCTGGGGTCGAGCTGGAAGCTCCGCCAAACCACTTCTACCTGCTCGCGCTGGGGGAATTGCGCCAGGGCCTGCTCAAACTGCCGCTTGCCGATATAACAGAACGGGCACATTACGTCAGACCAGATTTCCACGGTGATTTTTTGCATGTTTTGTTCTCGTGTTGTGGTTTGTGCTGCTGTATCGCCACTGGCAGCCAGGCATAAGGCTGATAGCACAGCATAAATGGGTATGAAACGCCTGGGCATGTCGTCTGGTTTTGGTTTTACCTCCTTGAGGCGGCCTCAAAAGATTGGCTCATGGATTAGATGTGGAATTCAAGTTCATTCCACCCCATTTATCCCCCGCCAGCCCTGTGGAATAGCCCACGCCTATCCCTGGCTTATTCCACAGGGCCAGCCCTGTGGAATAGTCTATGCTTAACCCTGGTTATTCCACAGAGCCTGCCCCGCATAGCGGGGGCCAGCGGGAGAGAGGGTTGTGCTTGGGGAAATGGGGTTTCAGTGGATTAATGACCTCATTAGCCTATTAACACATGAGCGCAAAAGCATTGCCATCTCCCCCGCTGGCCCTGTGGAATAGGCTGTGCTTAACCCTGGTTATTCCACAGGGCTGGCGGGGGATTAAGGGGGTGGAAAACCCTGCCAGCAGGAGAGAAGTCCACCCCCCAACCCCCGCCAGCGGG
>CAYSPJ010000215.1:0-6348 GCA_964432875.1 uncultured Phaeodactylibacter sp.
TTTGGCATCGGCGGGCTGGATATCAGCGACAACGGCATCACCCAGTTGCGCGCCAAGCTGCCCAAAGCCTGGAAAAGCCTCAAGTTGACGGGCATCGGCAAAGACAAAAAAACTTTTGAGATAAAATAATGCCTTTTTTTTGAAACGAATAATCTGAGGTTGCGTAAAAGCATATCAGGATAAGTTGTTTGAGATGATGCCGCTGCCCTGTAAGGGGGGGCGGCATTCTTTTTTAGCACCATTCCATAGGGCTTGGCCTGGTTTCCTCCGCCTAAAAATTGCACCTTTTTTCTCGGGTAGATGTTAACTTTGCAGAAAAAACTACCAACTGTGATTAAATTCGAGCGTTTTGAGTTAGAGAATGGCCTGCGGGTATTGCTGCACGAAGACAACAGCACCCCCATGGTTGCCGTGAATGTGTTGTATAATGTGGGTGCGCGGGATGAACAGCCAGAGAAGACCGGTTTTGCCCACCTTTTTGAACACCTCATGTTTGGCGGCTCAGCCAATATACCTGACTTTGACATCCCCATCCAAACCGCCGGAGGGGAGAATAATGCTTTTACCAATAGCGACATCACCAATTTCTATGATGTGCTGCCGGCTGAAAATCTGGAAATCGCCCTTTGGCTGGAATCCGACCGCATGATGTCGCTGAACTTTGACGACGAAGTGCTCGACGTGCAGCGCAAGGTGGTCGTCGAAGAATTCAAAGAAACCTGCCTGAATCAGCCTTACGGCGACGTCTGGCATCACATTGCCGACATGGCCTACAAAGTACACCCCTACCGCTGGCCTACTATCGGCAAAATACCCAAGCATGTGGAAGATGCTACGCTGGAAGACGTCAAGGACTTCTTTTACCGCTACTACCGCCCCAACAACGCTATACTGTCTATTGCGGGCAAAGTGAAGCCCGCCAAAGCCCTGAAATTGGCCGAGAAGTGGTTTGGGGATATCCCGCGTGGAGAGCCCATCTTGCGGAAGCTGCCGCCAGAGCCGCCCCAGAAGCGCCTGGAAAGGCGTATCAACGAAGCCAACGTGCCGGTAGATGCTATCTATCTGGCCTTCCACATCCCTGAGCGTACCCACCCAGACTACTACGTCGCCGATTTGATTTCCGATGTATTGTGCAACGGGAACTCCTCGCGCTTGTACCGTCGGCTGCTCAAAGAGCAAGAGCTATTTACGGCTATCGACTGCTATGTCTCTGGCAGCATCGATCCTGGTTTGTTGATTGTCGAAGGCAAGCCGGCGGCTGGCATCTCATTGGAGCGGGCCAGCGAAGCCATCTGGAAGGAACTGGCGCAGCTCAAGGCACTGCCCGTACCGGAGGAGGAGCTTCAAAAGGTAAAAAACAAGGTAGAGAGCACCCTGGTCTTTTCCGAGCTGGGCGCTTTGAGCAAAGCCATCAATCTGGCCTTCTTCGAGCTACTGGGCGATGCGGAGCTCATCAACAGCGAAGCCCAGCTATATCAGAAGATAACGGTGGCCGACCTGCACCGGGTGGCCAATGAAATCTTGATCGAGGACAACTGCTCGGAATTATTTTATAAAGCCAAGATTGGGGAGGTACAAGTCGTTTCCTAATCAGCGAGTACCCCTTGCAGCACCTCTTTTTTCCCGTCGATATCCTTCGGTATGGGCAAGCCCAGGATTTGGCACACCAGTGGATATACATGGATGTTGCGGAAAGAGGGGATTTTCAGCCCCTGCTTCAGCGCAGGCCCCTTGGCATAGAATATGGCATGCATTTCCGGGATTTCGGGGTCGAAGCCATGCTCGCCACCCTGTTTGAAGCGCCCTGATTTGGTCATGCCGATCCGCCGGGAGTCGGCCAGGTAGTAGCCATAGTCTGCCAGGATGATGAAATCGCCGAGGCGTTCGTTTTTGCGGCGGGGGCGGTATTCCGGGAAGTCTTCGGTGCGGAACACCTTAAAGCGGTCTTCCTTGCTTTTAAGGAATTCATAAGCGGCCAGCTCGCCGCCCTTTTCTTTGAGATAGACGTGCGCCAAGGCGCCGTTGTTTACAATGCGGTAGAGCGCGTCCTGTGCCAGCGGGTCGATATTGAGTAGCTTCTCTGGCCCTACATCTACCATGCCGTGATCTGATACGATGATGATATTGACGGGCAGCCCGCTGGCTTCTACACCTTCGAACAACTGCCCTAGCACCGCATCAATATCCATGAGCGAGGCCCGGATGGCATCTTCATTGCCCGGCCCCTGGCGGTGACCAGTATCATCCAGGAGCGAAAAGTATAAGGTGATGAAATGTGGGCGTTGGGCTTCGGGCAGGGCCAGCCACTCCAGCACCTGTTTTACGCGATCTTCGTTGGGCACCGAGCCTTTATAGTTGAAATAGTAGGAAGGGCGTACCCCTTGCACCGGGGCCTCGGAGCCGACGAAGAAGTAGCTGGCGGCGATCATGCCGTTTTGCTCGGCATTTACCCATAGGGGTGTGCCGCCGTACCAGCTCCCGTCTTCCACTGCTTCGCGCTTGCTGATTTTATACTCCTCGCCCTTCTGCGGGTCGTAGAAGGAGTTGTTTACCAACCCGTGATTTTCCGGATACATGCCAGTGGCGATACTGTAGTGGTTGGGGAAAGTTTTGGAGGGGAAGCAGGGTATCATCGAAGCAGCCTCCACGCCCTGCTCGATGAAGCGGCTGATATGGGGTGGGCGGTAGCGTTCGGTATAGTCGTAGCGGTAGCCATCGCAGGAGATGAGGATGACATAGGGCTTGTCCAGTTGCCCCGGGGCATTCTGCTGAGCAGTCCCAAAACCAGGGAGGACAACAAAAAACAGCGCCAATAAAGCGGCCAGGCTGGTTTTAATAGTTGACAAGAGCGCGTGATTCATGAGCAGTCTGTTTTTGGCACGGCGGTTGCCGCCGCATTGGTTTTGGCGCAAAGGTATAAAATTAAGCCCCCCCCTTTATCCTTTAACCCTTAACCTTTAACCTTTTTCAACCTTCCAAAACCTCAAACACCTCATCCAATTCGTCAAAAGACTTGAAGCCTACCTTTTCCTCCTGGCCGCCTCGCAGGCTGATGCCATAGGGGTGAAGCGTATCCAGCAGCTCATGCATCTCTTCGGCGGCGGCGGCGATGCTGAGCAGGAGGAGGTGTTGCCGGCTGAGCACCTGGAGCATTGCTCTGGCTTCCCCATCGAGATCGCGCCAGGCCAAGTGGTTTTTCTCGAAGTCGAGCAAAAAGAAATCTGTGGCGCTGGAGAGGGCGTCCATTTGCCGGGCGGCAGCTTCCAGATCGGCGGGGCGCTCCAGCACGATCTCCCGGATTAGGGGGACGCCCAAAGCGGCGGCATCAGCAGCAGTGAGCGGGCTGTACATGCCGACCTGCACGGCATCCAGCCTCAGCAACTGCACGGCATCGCGGATCTCAGCGAAGGGCTGCAAGCCAAACTCACCGACGATTTTGACCCCGTCCACCCATTCGCGGATGGCTTGCATGGCCGGTGGTTCGATATAGGACTCTGCGCCCGGGTCAAAATTGAAGCCGAGCCACTCTACCCCCCAGGCGGCGAAGTAGCGGGCATCGGTCAGGTTGGCCACCGCGCTGGCTTTTACTTTTGTCTTGAGCATAAACTATAAGTTTCGCTTTGTTGTCTTTCTAAAAGACGCCCTTTCTTCAAGGCAGCGGCAAAAATAAGCAATAAAATGAGGCAACCCACGTATTATGAACTGGTTTATGCTGTAGTGCGCCACATCCCGCGCGGCAGGGTCAGCACTTATGGCGCCATCGCTGATTTCCTGGCGCTGGGTTCGGCCCGCATGGTGGGCTGGGCCCTGAATAAAAGCCTCTGGCAGGATGGCGTGCCTGCCCACCGGGTCGTCAACCGCAAGGGAGAGCTCAGCGGGCGGGCCCACTGGCCTCAGCCGGACATGATGCAGGAGATGCTGGAGCAGGAAGGGGTTGCCATTGAAAGCGAACGCGTCAAAGAATTTGAGCGCTTGTTTTGGCACCCTGCGGAATTGGGTGAGGATTTTAGCGTACCCATTTGATTATTTCACAAAAACAATATCACCAAAGTATGAAAAAGAATGTGTTGATACTCTTAATCGCCACGGCAATGGCCACCGCAGCCTGGGCGCAGTCTTCGCCGGCAGGCGTCTGGAAAACCATTGACGACAAAACTGGCGAAGCCAAGTCGCATGTGGAGATTTACGAACAAGGTGGGCAGTACTACGGCAAAGTCGTCAAGTTGCTCAAGTCCAGCCCCGATAAGAAATGCGCCGAATGCCCCGGCAAAAAGAAGGATCAACCCATCTTGGGCATGGTGCTCGTAGAAGGCCTCAAAGCTCAGGACGGGCACTGGAAGAAAGGCAAAATACTCGACCCGGAAAGCGGCAGTGAATACGGCTGCACGGTCTGGTTTGAAAAAGGCAAGCCCGACGAGCTGAAGCTAAAGGGCATCCACTGGACCGGCCTATACCGCACCCAAACCTGGTACCGGGTGAAGTAGTTTTAGAGCGCTGGGCCACTAGCACGCGGCGGCGGCCAAGAGCTTGCAAAAATTCCCTTAACCGCGCAATATGAACTTTTGCTTTTTAGTTTAATAATTGTTTCAAAAACAGTAATCTAAATGTTCACCAATCTCTACTACATGAAGCAAAAGTTTACACCAGATGTACTTATTAGGTACCTTTACAGGGAGGTAAGCGCTATGCAAAGGGTGGAAATCGAACAAGTGCTCGCCGAAGATGCGGGCCTTAGGAGGGCCTACCGCAGCATGCAGCATGCTTACCAACTCTTGCCTAAGGTAACCTTCAGCCCTTCGCGGCCTACCGTGCAAGCTGTCCTCAAGTATAGCCAACGCACGGCGCTTGAGCAACAGGTTTGAAGAGCTGATGCCTGCCCTGGCAGGGAAAGCCCTTGGTCATTCAGCGTGCCAAGGGCTTTTTTTATTAGCCCTTTCTAGAAAATGAGCTCATATTGCCGGAAAATTTTACCGGAACTGCCTGCGTTTTGCGTATTTTTCGGAAATTTTGAGTAAAAATGGGTAAAACACCTCTCTATATTTGCATTATCAAATGAAAAGTTTTACTTTTGCCAAAACTAAAAACAAAAAGTATAAATAAACCACAATTCCAATGTCTGTTACCAACGATCAAGATCGGGATGCAAAACTCAAAGCCCTGCAGCTAACTGTCGACCGGCTGGAGAAAACCTACGGGAAAGGGACTATTATGCGCCTTGGCGATAGAAGCGTCACCGAAGTGGACGCCATACCCAGCGGCTCCCTAGGGCTGGATATCGCCCTGGGCATCAATGGGCTCCCGCGGGGCAGGGTCATTGAAATCTACGGGCCAGAATCTTCGGGTAAGACAACCCTGGCCATCCATGCTATCGCGGAGAGCCAGAAACAAGGCGGCATTGCGGCCTTTATCGATGCGGAGCACGCTTTCGACCGCAGCTATGCCAAAGTATTGGGCGTCGATACGGAAAACCTGCTGATCTCTCAGCCCGATAATGGCGAGCAGGCGCTGGAAATCGCCGAAAACCTCATCCGCTCCGGCGCTATTGACATCATCGTGATCGACTCTGTGGCTGCTCTGGTGCCCCGCAGCGAAATCGAAGGCGAGATGGGCGACTCCAAAATGGGCCTGCAGGCGCGCCTCATGTCGCAGGCAATGCGCAAACTGACCGCCAGCATCGGCCGCACGGGCTGCTGCTGTATTTTCATCAACCAGTTGCGCGAAAAAATCGGCGTCATGTTTGGCAACCCCGAAACGACTACTGGCGGCAATGCCCTCAAGTTTTACGCTTCCATCCGGCTGGATATCCGCCGCTCCGGCGCGGCGATCAAAGATAAGGAAGGCAACGTAATCGGCAATAACGTCAAAGTGAAAGTGGTGAAAAACAAACTGGCACCCCCGTTCCGCACCGCCACCTTTGATATCATGTTTGGCGAAGGTATCTCTAAAACCGGGGAAATCGTCGACCTTGGCTCTGATCATGATATCATCCAAAAGAGCGGCTCGTGGTACAGCTACGAAGGCGCCAAAATTGCTCAAGGCCGGGATTCCGCCAAGCAGTTCCTCCTGGACAACCCAGAGGTCGCCTATGAGATAGAGCAAAAAATAAAAGCGCGCATCATTAGCGGTGCCGCCAATGGCGAAGCCGGGAAAAGCAGCAAAAAAAATATAGAAACTGAAACTACGGAGGCTGGAGATTAAAGCCTCTGCCGCACTGAAGCACTGCCAGTATATAACTGTCATCTGAGGTTATGAGGGGTTTCAGTGGAAAGATACAGCATTGCGGCCAATCCGATGCTTCGATTGGGGATTTTTTTTATTTTTTATGCTTTGGCAGACAAGCGTAAAGCG
>CAYSPJ010000216.1:0-6329 GCA_964432875.1 uncultured Phaeodactylibacter sp.
GGTCATCGGTAAGCCGTTCAAATTGCGGTTGCATATCCTGATAGTTTGGTCACTTCAAGATACGCCGAAGACCACATTTTTTAAAACTTTAAATTTTTGAACACGCTCTTAATGTCTACTATCTCCCGTTTTTACTTTGAGCCATTGTTAGCTCTAGTATTTTCTCTAATTAATAGGAAATATTTATAATCTCTCCCTGTTTGTTTAGTAAAATTATTTTAGAGTCTTCATTTGTTATATCGTCACCAGGCCCAATATGATAAACAGCGAACATTTTACTTACAACTCCTAATTTAACTCCTTTTTTATTTGCGTCCAAAAGCAACCATGCTGGGATAAATGCCCAATCAATGTCCTTTAATGATGCAATGGTTTCAACGTGTTCAGTATCTCCAGAAATAAATATTTTTTTGTTATGCCAAGTTATCAAATATGAATAGTGATTAAAGGAAAATAGGTGTTTTGTTTTAAAAGCTTCAATTTTGAAGTCCGCTAATTCATTATTTAGTTTCAATAGCTCTTTAACGTTCCTTGGAGTATAAACTTTTCCATCAAGCTTTTTTGCTGATTTTTTAACTAATCTTCCAGAATAATGATCTGAATGTTTATGTGTGTAAATAAAAATAGGCTTGTTTTTTACACTGTCCAATTCCGACAAATCATATTCCATGTAATTGTGGGCACCTGATTTGTAAGGGAAATCAATATAAATGTTTGAAGTACCATCTGTCATATAAAGTCCGCAGTTTCCTATGAACCTAATATTTATTTCAGAAGTTTGGCTAAAACCAGAAATTGAATAACAAATTAGTGTCAGAAGTCCGTAGGTTTTTAAAATTCCTATCATATCTTGTTTCTTTAAAATGTTTGCTAACGCTAGTATTGCCGCACCTCCCCAAAGTTCATGTTTTACTTAGTCAGAGGTGCGTCAATATCGCCTATGTACAGACCAGCCCCTTTCTCCCGAGGGCGGCCAAGTAGCCCCCATCACTCACCTAACCATACCAACTAAAGGTGTCCCAGGGTTTAGCGCTAAAGGCAAGTCCTGATTTTCAATTGGACAAATATAATGTAAAGTCCATTGTCAGTAAATACCCCAGCAAAAAAAGTTGTTTTTTTACAAGTCCAAGCGCTCCAGCAGGCTCTGCACCCTTCCCCAGCCCTATAGGTGCGCTCAGCCTTTTTAGCCACGGATTGCGCGGATTTTCACGGAGCTGCCTGATAGTAGGTTGGTATTTTGGATAAGGTCAGTTTTGAAACCCGATTCGTCCTGCCAAAATTCAGCCAGGATCGGCCCAAAGAGCAGCGCCTTAAAGCCGTGCTTCAAAAGAGATGCCTAAACTTCATGCTCCTGCAGCCAAGCATGAAATCTGACGACCCTAGCAAGGTATCTGCCTTTGCGCTTAATTCTACGGCATTGCCCTAAAGCCGTAGGTTAAACGTTTTCCCACTCGTCCCCGGCCTTTGAACAGGACGCCCTCCCGCATGGCTTCGCCGCCGATAAGTCGCAAAGCCTTATCGCCATCAACAACCCAGTAACTGCCCAAGTCATGCATCACGGCTATAAAGCTAAAGGTTTTTTTTTGAAATGGCAAATGTTTGGAAATTGGGGGGGAAGTTGAGGGGCGAGTTTCGATCCCGCCTCACTGCGTTCGGACGGGTCGTCGCTACGCTCCGGTTGCGAGCTGCGATCCCGCCTCACTGCGTTCGGACGGGATGTCGCTCTGCTCCAGTTGCGAGCTTGCCCCCAGCAGGCCGCTGAAGGAAGTGAAGGGGAGCCAGATTAAAATTGTCCACAGATGACACAAATGAGCCTGATGAGGGACCGCCCCATCAGCCCCATCCACATCATCTGTGGACAAACACAAGCGCAGGACTACTGTTTGATCAACTTCCGAATAGCCATGCCGCCCTCATCCGCGATAAAGCGCACCACGTACGCCCCGGCCGGCAATCCCGCGATCGAAAGCTGCTGGGTGCCCGCCGTGCGCAGCGGCTCATCCTGCAGCAGTTGGCCCGCGATGCTCCAGAGCTGCACCCGGCCTGGCCCTTCGGACTGCACCCAGAGGTGCGTCTGCGCCGGGTTGGGGAAGAGCATGAAGGCCGGCTCGCCCGCTGCCTCCGTGCTCGACAAAGCCGGGTCGAAGTACAGGCCCACCAGGTCGATCCAGACCTTGTTGGCGCTGGGCAGGGTGACATCCCGCACGAATTCCAGGTCGATCTTTTGGATGGCCGTCATGTTCGGCGGGTTGGCCGCCCAGCTTGCCAGGGCGAAATCCTGCACCGGGATGTCGAGCAGCGTCCAGTCCGTGCCGAGCTCGATGAAGGTCTCGCTGCCGCCGTCCTGGGCGTTGATGCCTTGGGTATCCTGCAGGTTGATCTTCACTGCCGTAGCCGGGGTTTCCGCCCGGGCCACGATGACGATGCGGTTGAAGGCGCTCAAATCCACCGGCGGGAAAGCCCACATGTAATAAACCGTGCGGTTGTCCGTCAGCTCCGTATCGTAATCCAGCTCGACCGCCACATTGCCGTACTCGCCGATGCCCGGGCGGTCGAGGGCAGTCATATTGCCCGCCGAGAAGCCGGCGACTTCGCGGAAACCGCCGACGTTGGTGTATTCGCGCCCGCCTTCCACGATGGTGAAATCGGAATAGACAAAGTAAGGCGAAGGCTCTACCGCATTGCCCGCCAGGGCGATCTCGGCGTCCAGGATGTGCAGGGTGGCCTGCTTGGCGCCCAGCGCTTGCGGCGCGAAGGCGACGGAAATGCTCGCCTGTTCCAGCGCCGCCAAGGCGATCTCTTGGGTGATGTTTTCCAAGACAAAGTCGCCGGCATCGGGCCCGTCGATGAAGATGTCCTCCGGCCGCACGGCCAACTGCCCGCCGCCCGCGTTGCTGAAAGCCACCTCTACCGGGGTGGAAGTAGCGCCGGCTTCCTGGCTGCCGAAATCAATGGTTGTAGCGCTCACCGCCAGTTCCGGGTCGCCGGGCAAAAAGTCCAGCGCGATGTCGTCGATATCCCATTGGGTGATGTTGTCGGTCTGCCCGTCGAAGATCCAGGCGAAGCGCAGGTCCTCTGCGCCCAGCCCGTGCTCCTCCTGAGTGAGGATGGCCGAAAACTCGGAAGCGCCGATGAAAGGCGGATTTACCCATTCGGCGATGAGGTGCTGCTCGCCCGCGGTGATGGTCACCACTTTCAGGGTGTAGATGCCCGGCGAGCCGAAGTCCCGGATGCGGTATTTGAAGGAAAAGAGCAAGCTGTCCGCATCGCCGGTCTGCACTTTGGGCGACTGCAAGGGGAAGACGCCCTGGCTCTCGGGTTGCCACCAGAAGACCATCTCTGGCGCTTCGCCGCCGGCATTATTGGAGTTGAAAGCGCCCCAGTTGATGGCATCGGCGCTCCAGCCGATGGGCAGCCCACCGCCGGTCAGCCCCTCGAAGCGTTCGATCCAGGGCAGTTCCGTGATCGTGGGGTCCAGGCCCGCGCCGCTGAGCGCGATGCTCAGGTGCTGCACCTGCAAGACGGCTTCCTGCGGGCCTTCCTCCGTCGGTAAGAAGGATACGGTGACGGTAGCCTGCTCGCCGGCAGCCAGCACCGCTTCCGCTGCCAAGTTTTCTAAAACAAAAGCAGCCGCATCCGGGCCAGCGATGGCGATGTCCTCCGGCCCTACCCGCAGCGTATCGCCGCCGATGTTGCGGATGGTGAAAACGATGGGCGCCGAAGCTTCCTCCAAGACCACGGTGCCAAAATCCCCCGCACCCGGGCTTACCTCCAGGGCCGAAAGCGCGCTCAGCGCAACATCATCGATATCCCATTGGGTGATATCCCCGGTGGTACCCTCAAATACCCAGGCCAATTGCAGGGCCTCGGCCCCGATGCCGTGCTGCGCGCGGTACAAGACCGCCGCAAATTCATTGGCCGCGATATCGCCGGGGTCCACCCATTCCTGGATGAGGTACTCCTGCCCATCGGCGATGGCCAGCACTTTCAGGCTGAAGGGGCCGGGCGCGCCAAAGTCCCGCACCCGATGCTTGAACGAGAAGACCATGCTGTCCAGCCCACCGGTGAGGATGGCTGGCGTGGTCAGCCGCAACTCGCCCGTGGTGATGGGTTGCCACCAAAAGTTCATTTCCGGGGCCGTGCCTCCGGCAGCGTTGGCATTGAACGCCCCCCAGTTGGGATGCGTGCGCGTCCAGCCTTGCGGCAGGCTGCCGTTGGTCAGGCCATCGAAACCCTCGAACCAGGGGAAGTCCAGGATGCGCGCATCGAAAGCCGTGCCGCTCACCGGGATTTTCAGGGTATCCACTACCAGGTAAATCTCCTTCAACCCTACCGTATTGGGAGCGAAACGCACTTGCACCGCCGCGCTCTCGCCGGGCAATAGCACCCGTTCCTCAGCCAGGTTTTCCAACACGAACTCATCGGCATCCGAAAGGATGGCAAAGGACGCCCCGACGGGGAAGTGGTCGGAGCCCCAGATACCGGTGGGGGAAGGCTGGTCTAGGAAAATCTCCGCCTGTAATGGGCGGAGTCGCTCGGCGGCCTGCTTGCCGAAGAAGATGTAGTCGATGCGCCGCTGCTGATGATCGAGGTGGTAATTGAGCGTGCCGTGCTCCGGCGCCAAGTGGTTTTCGTGGAAGAGCGGATAGACGTCGATGAAATCCTCATACACCAGCTCCATCTCGTCCCAGTCGGGGTTGGCATTGAAATCGCCGCACAGGAAGCGCAAGCCCCCGGACTGCGTCTGAGCGATGAAGCTCTTCAGGTGTTGGATTTGCTGGATGCGGATATCCTGGTTCACCGCCGCGTTGTGCAGGTGGGTATTGTAAACGTCAATGGTGTTGCCCGCTATCTGAATTTGGGCATGGAGCGCGGTCCTGAAATCATTCAAGGGCTCCAAAGCGACCGAACTGCTGGCTTGGATTGGATAGCGGGATAAGATGGCATTGCCGAAACGGGTCGGTGCCCCTTCCGGATCGCGGGAAGAAAACACGTAGTGGTAGCCCAACGAATCGGCCATCGAGGCGGCCTGATTGGGCAGGTTGGGCCTTTGGATCACCTCTTGGAGGCAAATCACGTCCGGGTCCAGTTGCCGGATCTCGCCCAGCATGTAGTTGAAGCGGGCCGGCCAGTTCTGCGAGTCGAACCAGAGGTTGTACGTCGCGATGGTAAAGGGCGCGGACTGCGCGCCCTGCGCTTCCAGATAAATCTGGGTAGGGCTAAGGAGCAGCGGGGCCGCGCCGATGTTTTGGATGTCGAAAGCCTGCGGCGCGGAGCTTTGCAAGATTTGCTGGTCGGGAAACTGATAGCTGGCCGGGCTCACGCCCAGCTCGCCTGCCGTGCTAGGCAGGGTGAGGGACACGTCGTCGAAATCCCACTGAGTGATGTTGTCGGTCGTGCCGTCGAAAACCCAGGCGATGCGGAAATCTTCCGCGCCCACGCCATGCGCGGCGGCAGAGAGCGAGTAGCTGACCTCCTCGGCCGGCATCAGGTCGGGATCGACCCATTCGGCGATGAGGTAGCGCTCCCCATCGGCGATGGCCTCCACCTTCAGGGTGTAGATACCCGGATCGCCGAAGTTGCGGATGCGGTGCTTGAAGCGCAACGACAGCTCGGCAAACCCGGCGGTGTTGAGCGGAGGCCCGGTCAGTTCATAGACGCCCGTGCCCACGGGCTGCCACCAGAAGACCATCTCCGGGGCGGTGCCGCCGGCATTGGCCGAATTGAAAGCGCCCCAGTTGGCAGTGCTGCCGCGGGCCCAGCCGTCGGGCAGCTCGCCATTGGCCAAACCACTGAAGTCTTCTTGCCAGGGGATGGATTGGGCGGTGGAAAAGCTTAGGGTGAAAATCGCGAGAAAGAACGTAAGCATCAATGGCTTCATAAGCGTGTTTTTTTGCGGACATCGGTTAGAGATGCCAAAGTTTGGAAATCATCAATTGGACCCGGCCGCCGCAGCGAACCTGATCAGTTTTCCCAAATATAGGGAATCCGTGGTGCAATCCGGATATGGCACGGGGCGTTTTTTCGCGAATTCGGGATTCTTGACATCTACCTGACGCAGGAAAGGGGCGATTTCGGGAAGTGGGGCCATGCTTATACAGCCCAAGCCCGCACAGCCGAAACGCCCCGCTGCCCCCATAGCCATCAGGTATAGTATTTAACAATTCGTAACTTGCTGACATTATCAGACCCGAATGTAATTGGAAGAGTCCACCCCCGCTCTGTGGGCACCCCCGCCAGCCCCGCTATGCGGGGCCGGCCCCGTGAAAGAAAGGCCTCAACTTCATGCTCCTGAAGCCAAGCCCCGGGTTTGGCGTCCACGCGCTGCT
>CAYSPJ010000217.1:0-2215 GCA_964432875.1 uncultured Phaeodactylibacter sp.
GCGCTCGTCCGGGATGTCGCTTCGCTCCAACTGCCTACTGCCGGGCGGCCACAAGCCCCCCCTACTGCCAACTGCATACTGCCTACTGCCTACTGCCAAGCGGCCACAAGGACTGCCTTCCCGCTCTCGCTGCGCTCATCCGGGATGCCCCCCGGCGACTGCCAACTGCCAACCGCCAGGCGGCCACAAGGACTGCCTACTGCCAACTGCACTAACCAACCCGCAGCCGCAAGCCCACGTAGAAATGCCGCCCCGGCGCCGGCTCAAAGTAGCGGCCACCGAAAGCGTTGAGGCGGATGCTGTCGCTGTAGCGCATATCCAGCAGGTTGTTGATGCCGAGGAAGGGGTGCAGGCCCAGGCGACCCAGGCGGGCGCGGTAGCTCAGGCGCAGGGCCAGGGCAAAGTAAGCATTATCCTCGGCAGTATTGGCGTCGTCGGCGAAGAGGGGGCCGGCGTAGCGGCCCTGGAGGGCGGCCAGCAGGCCCGAGCGGTGCAGGTAGCGCAGGCGCAGGAAACCGAAATGCGGCGGTATGCCCGGCAGGCGTTTACCCTGTAAGTCCCTGCCTGGCAGTTGGTAATCTTGATAGACAAAATCGGAATAGGTATAGGAAAGCTGGGCTGAAAAGCCGCTGGCGAGCTGGTAATGCAGCTCCGCCTCCAACCCCTGGCGGCGGGAGCTGCCCGCATTGCGGAAGAAAGAGCGGCCCGGGAAGCCCTCTAGCTCGAAAGGCACCAGCTCATCCTGCAAAGCGATATAGAAGCCCGTGAGCTGATAGCGCAGGCGGTGCCCCCACTGCCCGCCCAGGCCCAGCTCGTAATTGACGGCCCGCTGGGGCGAAAGGGCCAGGTTGAAGCCGCCGCCCACGGGGTTCTCAGGATTGGCCGACAGCTCAATCAAGGCAGGTGCCTCAAAGCTGGTGGAGATGTTGGCGTGGAGGCGCAGGCGCGGCACGGCCTGGTACAGCAGCCCAAAACCAGGGTTGAAACGAGTATATTCGATCTTGCCAGAATCATCGCCATCTGCCAGGAAGCGGTCGCGGGCCTCGGGCCTTACATTATCCAGGCGGGTACTCAGCACGGCTTTCAGGGCGGAGCTGATCTGTAGCTCCTGTACTCCAAACAATCCGATGCTGCGGAACAGCTCGTCTTGATAAAAGCTGCGCTCGCCGGGCTGCCCTTGCAAGTTATTAAAACGCTGGCGCAGGTCGGCCTGCTGTTCCACATCCAGGCCCAGGCGGAAGCGGTAGGGCATGCCCGCCAGCTTGGCTTGGTAGCTATAGCTGATGCCGCCGCCGTAAAACTGGCGGTCGAGCTGCACGATGCCGCCAAACTGAAAGGGAAGGCGGTTGTTGAAGTCGCGCCAGAGGTAAAAGGCGCGGGCTTCCAGTTGGTGGCGCTCTTTCCATTTATGTTCCCAGCGCCCCCCTACCCTACCCTGTTGGATGGCTTCGCCGGCATTGAAATTCAAATTGGCGCCCCAGGCTTGGCGGCGGTCGGCCTGCACCGCTTCGCGGCTGAGCGCGCCCGCGTCCAGCGCCTCCGGGCTGTCCATGTAGTTGAACAGCAGTTGGAGCTTGCTGCCTTCGCGGTAGCGGTAGTCGGCTTTGACGTTAAAAACGGCGGTGCGCATCAGGCTGTGCTCGCGGAAGCCGTCGATTTGAGTGTGGCTGCCATAAGCCAGTACGCCCAGCTTGCCCTGGGTCAGCCCGCCTTTGAGCTGGTAGCGCTGGAAGCCGAAGCTGCCCGCGCTGAGCCGCGCCTCGGCAAAGGGCTGCTCGGGCGGGCCTTCGCTCGACAGGCTGACCACCCCGCCAGCGGCGTTGCCGTACAAACCGGCCATCGGCCCGCGTACGATTTCGGCCTGGTCCAGCAGCCCGGCATCGATATTGTCCACCTGCCCCTGCCCGTCGGGCGTGGATTCCGGCAGCCCATCCACCAGCAGCTTGATGCCGCGGATGCCGAAGGCGGCCCGCGCCCCGAAGCCGCGGATGGACAGCCGCAAGTCCTGGGTGAAATTGTCGCTGCCCATCATGAACAGGCCGGGCACGCCGGCCAGGGCCTCGTCCAGCGCCAGTTGCTGCTGTCCCTCCTGGATCTGCTCCCGCCCGATGATGGTGACGGAAAAGGGCACCGCCCCCCGGCTCTCTAGCCGCAGGGCCGTGACGGTCACGGAATCGAGCAGGCTGAACAAAAGGGTGTCGGCTTGCTGGGCAGC
>CAYSPJ010000217.1:2315-6285 GCA_964432875.1 uncultured Phaeodactylibacter sp.
GGAATCGAAACGCGCTTTTCGGCTCACCTTCGGCAGGCTCAGGGATCTGCTCAGCGACCGAACCGAAGGGCAAGTCGGGATTTATTATTCATTTCCCGGCGGTTTGTGTCCATACTTACTTTTATACCCCTCAATGTACTGCGTTTCTATTTCTTCCGCTCGCTTTCTGCCAGGTATTCCAGTGAGTAATATTTCTGCAAAAAACCTCGCCCACCCCACCACTTTGTTGAAAAGCCGAACTTGCTCTTCGGCTCTGGGGGACGAACCGTCCTCATTGAGGGGACGCCCGCAGATGCCGTATTTGTATAGGCCTCGGCGTTCCCTATCATTGATTCCGTAGAGGTGGTGCTCTCTTTGGTTCTCTTTGCTGTTTCCGTGCGACATGAAGTCATAATTGATCAACCCAGCTCTTCCCTCCCCAGCCTTCGCGGTTGCTGAAAGTTTCGTAGCTGACTTTGGGCAGGTACTCCCAGCGTTCACCCGTTTTTTGTTGGTAGGCAATGGCTGCAAGATAAAGCAATGCTTCGAAGGTGAAGCCTTTTGGCATTTTGGCAGGATCGCGCAGCACGCGGTGGTAGAAATCTTTGCCATTTGCAACCACGCAAGCGCGGGCGTACAAGAAAACATCGACCGAGAAATGCTGGGCGCTCCCATAGCCGCCCGCTCCGATCTGCTCGGCAAACGCTTGCTGGTCGAGCGCGTAGAGCTTTTCGGCTAGCAGGTCTTGAAAACGCTGGATATCCGCAACGGAAAGTTGTTGCAGCGCCTCGACAGCTGGTGCCAGGATGGCATCATCATCATCTCCCTTGCTCCAATCGAGCAGCGCGATGATTTCCCAAAAACGCTCTTCATCCAGCGGCTTTGGTACCGCTGGTTCATGGACGATAATCTCGAATTGCGCCCCTTTGAACCGCTGCTTTACTTCCGCGATCCAGGCAGCGCTGATATCTTTTACATCAATGATGAGCTTGGTAGTCATAAGCAATATAAATTTGCGGCTAAATCACACCGAAAAGCTCTCCCCGCAAGCGCAGGTACGCGCCGCGTTGGGGTTGTTGAAGTGGAAGCCTTTCCCGTCCAACCCTCCGGTGAATTCCAGCTGGGTGTTGAACAGGTAGAGGACGCTGCGCATATCGGTGACGACCTTGACGTCGTTGTCGAAAAACTCCTGGTCGTCGGGTTTGGCTTCGTTGGAGAATTCCAATTGGTAAGTCAAGCCCGAACAGCCGCCGCTGGTGACCCAGACGCGGACGAAGTAATCCTCGCCATAGCTTTCTTTCTGGCGGATTTCCTGGATGCGTGCTTTGGCGCTGTCTGCTACAAATAACATGGCGTTATATTTTGCTTGTTATTGGGTATTGCTCTTTTTTTGATGGGGCAAGATACTAACATTTGGGGAGGGCGCCAAGTTCAATGGGGTTGGCTTTCTGAAAATTCCTAACGGAGCGCGCCTAGGCCATTTTTGTGGCGTGATGGGTGTTTTTGTGGCTTTCCTGAAGCGGTGCTCGCCCGATCTCTGCAGCTGATACCGGGCGAGGATCCCCCCCCCGAGGCCGGCGCCGAAGGTGAGCTTGGTTTTTTCTCTGGGTAAAATCAAGGGAGAATTGCATGCCCGCCAAGGTGAGGCGCGATTATCCGCGATTAAAAAACCGATCGCCTTTCCATTTTTTGGGATTTTCCATGATATACCGTTTAATACATTTAAACGCGGCCCTGTTGCGGATGACGTGGTCGTGGTAATTGGCCTGCCAATTGGAGACCCCAGGGGAGTCCCGCAGAATATTGATTTTTTTGGAGGCCTGCATCTGGAATTTGCCCACCATTTTGGGGATGATCATCCTGCGCCGGTATTTGCGGTAGGTTTTGATTTCATCCGATGTGGGGGCGGGATTGCGCCACCAGGGGGTGGGTGGTACGGGTGGTACGTGGTGTGGTAGAGAAAATTCATGAATTTTCTCTACGTCGTAACCACCAACGTCGTAACCACCCACGTCGTAACCACCAACGCCGTAACCCGCGCCCCCATCCCCAACGGCCGGGGCGGCGCACAATCCATTGTCGAAATCATAATCGCCCAGGGTAATGATGCAATGCACGTGGTTGGGCATAATTACATGGACGTCCAGGATGGCGCGTGGGTGGTAGGCAGCCAATTCCAGGAATTCGTCCTCCACGATTTGGCCGAAAGGCGACAAGATCATCCTGCCGTTTTTCACCTCGCCGAAGATGCAGGCGCGATCGCGGGTACAAATGGTGATGAAATAACTGCCGGGGCGGGAATAATCCCAATATTCCCAACGATTGGAAGGGATGCGGTATTTATTGCGGAATTTATCTGCCATAGGGAATCGGTGTAAGGTTTATACAGGCGCGATGTCATGTCCAAATATAGCAGATATTCGCCTATTTCAGGTGGGATTATGCCCCCATCCCGTAGAGAAATTTCACGAATTTTCTCTAAATTACACGATTTTACCCAACAATTCACGATTGTTCATCATTGCATTGGCGTCGGTTATGGCGTGGGGTGGGATAAAGTATCGCTTCACAAACATCAGCGCTCAAGGGCTCCGCTGGCACCCGTGTTGTTTGGGCCGAGCTCTCCCTCCTTAAACAGCCCCCAGACCGGGCTATCGCGCCGCACCCTCTCCACGCCTGCCACGACGGCTTCGATGGCCTCATCAATCTCTGCTTCGGTATTGAAGCGGCCGAGGCTGAAGCGCAGGGCGCAATTGGCATCCTCGCGGCTACGCCCCATGGCCAGCAGCACGTGGGAGGGCTCAAGGGCAGCCGAGCTGCAGGCTGAGCCGGTGGACAGGGCCAGGCGCTGGCGGAAAGTCATCATCACTGCTTCAGATTCGGCATGGCGGAAAGCCAGGTTGGATACCTGGGGTAGGCGGGCAGCCCGGCTGCCGTTAGCCTGCACCGCTTCCAGGCCTTGCAGCAGGGCGTTTTCCAGCTTATCGCGCAGGCGGGTCAGGCGCTGGGCTTCTTCCTCCATCTCCTGCCCGGCAAGCAGTGCCGCTTGGCCGAAGCCGACGATGCCCGGCACGTTGAGGGTACCTGAGCGCATGCCCTGCTCGTGCCCGCCGCCGTCGAGCAGGGGGGCGACTTTCACGCGGGGCTGGCGGCGGCAGACATAGAGCGCGCCCACGCCCTTGGGGCCGTACATTTTGTGGGCAGAGCAGGCCAGCAAGTGCACGCCGGCGGCTTTGGGGTGGACCGGTATTTTGCCCACCGCCTGGGTGGCGTCGCTCAGGAACAGCACCCCGTGCCGGTCGCAGAGCTCGCCGATGCGCGCGATAGGGTGGATGACGCCCGTCTCGTTGTTGGCCCACATCGCCGCCACCAGGATGGTGTCGGGGCGGATGGCGGCATCGAGCGCCTCCAAATCGAGCCGCCCCTGAGCATCTACGCCCAGATAGGTCACTTCGGCACCTTGCTTTTCGAGCCGGGCACAGGTGTCGAGCACGGCTTTGTGCTCGGTTTTGATGGTAACGATGTGGCTGCCCTTGCGGCGGTACAGCTCAAAAACCCCTTTGATAGCCAAGTTGAGCGATTCCGTAGCGCCAGAGGTGAAGACCAATTCGCGAGTTTCGACCTGGAGCAACTGGGCTACCTGCTCGCGGGCTTGCTGCACCGCTTCATCGGCTGCCCAGCCAAAAGGGTGGCTGCGGCTGGAGGCATTGCCCGGTTTTTCGTAAAAGTAGGGCAGCATGGCCTCTACGACGCGGGGATCGCAGGGCGTGGTGGCGTTGTTGTCGAGATAAATGAGCGGAACGGGCATAGTTGGGCGGCGTTTTTGTGCCGCCTAATGCAAACAGCTCGCCAGGGCGCTTGGTTGAGCAGGTGCCCAACCGCTGCGCTGTATGCGGCTACAGTTAGGACTCATCTCAAAATAGGTGCTCCCGATTGCGTGCTAGCCTGAAAGGCTGAGCGCGCCGGCCTCGGAGAGGCCCAACGTTTGTAG
>CAYSPJ010000218.1:0-6238 GCA_964432875.1 uncultured Phaeodactylibacter sp.
CGCAGCCCAATCTCATCAAACCACAGATCATCATTCGGAATCTCCAGCTCGATGCGGTCGAAGAGGCCGCGGGCGTTGGAGACGAAATGCACCGTGCCCGCGCCGAACCAGGCGAAGTCCTGGCGCCAGCGGGCCACGAAGGTGTCGTAGTGCAAGTGCTCCAGGTCGGCCACCAGCTCCGGGTTGGGCAGGAGGCGGAGCACCAGGCGGCCGTTTTCCAGCGCTACCCGTGCGTCGCCGTACATCGGGCAGCGGTAGGCACCGGTGAAAGCCTCCAGCGGGCGGCTGGGGCGGGTGTCGGCTGCCGCGGGGGCGATGGTTTCCGCGATGCGCTGCTCGAAGCGCTCGAGCGAGCGCCGGAAGCCAGGCAGGTTCTCGGCGCTCCAGTCGCGCTCCGGCGCGCCGAGGAAGGCATCCAGTACTTTATAAGTAATCGCCGGGCTGATGCCGGTCATGCTGTTGGTGAGCACCACTACGCCGAGGCGCTTCTCGGGCACCATCAGCACCTGTGAGTACATGCCGTCGTAGCCCCCGCCATGCCCGACGAGCTTGTGGCCGTGGTAGTCGGACAGCGACCAGCCCAGGCCGTAGGCGCGGAAGTGGGTGGTGGGGAAGCGCCGCAGCGAGCCCTCCGTGACGGGGATGGGCGTATGCGCCTGCCACATCTCGCGCGATTGGGCCGCGCTGAACAGGGCCAAGGTGTCGCGGATGATGCCCTGCCGCAATTGGCACTGCATCCAGCGCGCCATGTCGTGGGCGCTGGAGATGATGCCGCCGGCTGCGCCCATATTGTCCCAGCCCATCCAGGCGATGGGCTGGCTGCGGCCGGGGTAGGTCTTGTGGGGCGTGGCGTAGTTGCCCTTGGCGGGCAAATCGCGGGTGGAGACGATGCTGCGGCTCATGCCCAGCGGGGCAAAGATGCGCTGCTGCACGAACTCGGCCCAGCTTAGCCCGCTGGCCGCCTGCACCACCTCGCCGGCGGCGATGAACATGAGGTTGGAGTACTCGTACTTGGTGCGGAAAGGCGCCGCCGGCTCCAGCTGGGCGGCGCGCTCCAGCACCTCGCGGGCCGAATACCCGGTGCCCCACCACAGCAGGTCGCCGCTGAAGGTGCCCAAGCCGCTGCGGTGGCAGAGCAGGTCGCGCACCCGCAGCTCGGCCGTGGCCCAGGGGTCTTTGAGCCTGAGCCAAGGCAGGTAGTCCGACACGTGGTCGTCCCAGCCCAGCTTGCCTTCATCAGCCAGCATGGCGAGGGCCGCGGCGGTGAAGGCCTTGGAATTGGAGGCGATGGCGAAGAGGGTGTGCTCATCCACGGGCTGCCGCTGGCCGGCTTCGAGGCTGCCGTAGCCCTTGCTCAGCAGCACCTCATCGCCCCGCACGATGGCGACGGCCAGGCCGGGCACGCCCCAGTCGGCGCGGGCTTGGGCGATGTAGGCGTCCAGGCGGGCCAGGGTGTCGCCCGTGGTGGGCTGGGCCTGCAAGCTGCCGATGGCGGGCAGCGCGATGGCGAAGAGGAGGAGGTGGAGGATCGGTCGCATGTTTGGTGTATTTTGGCGGGGAAGATAGGATTTTTTGACGATTGATTGGCGCAAAAGTGGGCAGTTCTTGGTGATGGGGGGGCTGATAGGGCGTGGGGTTGGGTTTTGGGTAAAATTTGGTAAAATTGTGTAAGTTGTTTTGAAGCCGCAAGCAGCGTACTTGCAGCAATCCCGCATCAAATAGAGCTGCAATTCCAAGTCCAGACATGCTTTAGCAACTTGGAAGATTAGCAGGAAATTAGGTATCTTTGGGGCATCAGGCGCGAGTGCCATCTTTTCTCATTACCTAAGAAGACCGAATGCCATGAAAGACAAAATTAAAGTAGTAGAGCTATTTGCCGGCGTAGGAGGTTTCCGGCTTGGGTTAGAGGGTTGGCAGGGCAAGTCGTCCTCTTCGGGGTATATCAAAGATTTTGATTCTCCCTTCGAGGTCGTTTGGAGCAACCAGTGGGAGCCTTCCACCAAGACCCAGCACGCCTCGTTAGTCTATGAGAAACGGTGGGGCAAGTCTGGCCATAGCAACAAAGACATCTCCACTGTTGAGGTTTCTGAAATACCTGACCATGATTTATTGGTTGGCGGGTTTCCCTGCCAAGATTATTCTGTGGCGACCACTTTGAAAAATTCCAAAGGGCTCATCGGTAAAAAGGGGGTATTGTGGTGGTCAATTCACCGCATACTTAGCGAGAAGACCCGCAAGCCTTCCTATCTGCTGCTGGAAAACGTCGATCGGCTGCTTATCTCTCCATCGGGTCAGCGAGGAAGAGATTTTGCCATCATCTTGCAAAGCCTCAACGAATTAGGCTATATAGTTGAATGGAGAGTCATCAATGCGGCGGATTATGGCATGCCACAGCGGCGGCGGCGGATTTTCATCCTCGCTTACTTGCGTGGCACGCCGCTGTGGCACGCCGCGCGCAGCCTGCCTCCCCGGCAATGGTTCCTGGAAGACGGAACCATGGCCGAAGCCTTCCCCGCCTGCGCTGAGAAAGCTTTCTTTCCCAATGAGTTCGAGTTAAAAGAGGACATTGTTTTTATTTCTGAGCACTTCAATAAAACGGTCATCACTGGCACCTTTGAAAATGCCGGCATCATGATTGATGGCCTGGTTACTACGACTACTACCCAACCCGTTTATAATGGGCAATTTACGCTGCTCAAGGATATCGTTCAAAATGGCGAAGCGGGCCCGGAATATTTCATCGATGATAAAGACCTAGAGCGCTGGAGCTATTTGAAGGGGTCTAAGAAAGAGATACGCAAAAACGCGCAGGGCTTCGAGTACAATTACAGCGAAGGGGGCATGGTTTTTCCTGACCCTTTGGATAAGCCTTCGCGGACTATCATCACTGGCGAAGGCGGCGCAGCCCCGTCGCGCTTCAAACACGTAATCAAAACGCCACGCGGTTATCGCAGGCTCACTCCTATAGAATTAGAACGCCTGAACATGTTCCCCGATGGACATACCGAATTGGAAGGTATTTCTGATGCCAAACGCGCCTTTTTCATGGGCAACGCTTTGGTGGTAGGAGTGATAGAAAAAATCGGCATCGCTTTAAAAAATAAAATCTGCAATGGAGTTGCCATTCAACCCTGAAGACAAAACTTCAATTATCAATTATGCCAAGCAGCTAAAGGGCAAAACATTAAGGGAAGCCTGTGATGAAAAAGTGCTGCAACATGCTTATGATGGCAAGGGGACCTTCGGACAAATCCTGGAGAAGTTCTATTTCAAATATAATCCGAACTCGGAGGCTGAAGCTGATTTCCCGAAAGCAGGGCTTGAGCTAAAGTCCAGCCCGCTGAAACAGTTGCAAAACGAGGAGTTTCGCTCTAAAGAGCGGTTGGTGCTCAATATTATCAATTACAAAGAAGTCGCTGGTCAAGATTTTGAAACAAGTTCTTTTTGGAAGAAGAATGCACACCTGCTGCTAGTATTCTATCTGTATCAAACAAACCTTGATATCTTGGATTTCATCATCAAGCTGGTTGATGATTGGACCTTCCCTAGCGCCGATTTGGAAATCATCAAGAAAGATTGGGAGTCGATTCGAAAAAAGATTCGGGAGGGTAAAGCTCATGAGCTTTCCGAAGGCGATACGTATTACTTGGGGGCCTGTACCAAGGGTGGCAAAGGCGGCAACTTCCGCGAACAACCCAACAGTAAGAAACTTGCTAAGCAACGCGCATACTCGTTAAAACAAGGCTACGTAAACCACATCATAGCCTCAATTGCTGGTCAAGAACCCGGGATTTATGGCAAACTCATCTCATCGGCCGAAATCGCTAAAAAACAGACAATTGAAGAGATTGCGCTTTCCAAATTCGGGCCCTATTATAACCAATCCGCCGAAGCCATCATGGCTGCTATCGGCGTCGAAATGAATACCAAAGCAAAAAGCTTTCTTGCCAACTTGGTCAAACTTATGCTCGGCATCGGCGTAGAGCAGGAAATCGAGGAGTTTGAAAAGGCAGAAATTATTGTCAAGACGGTCAGGCTGCAGGCCAATGATTTACCTAAAGAAAGTATTTCATTTCCCCATTTCAAATACGACGAACTAGTCAAGGAAAAATGGGACGATTCCAGCCTGAAGAACATCTTGGAGCATAAATTTCTGTTTGTTTTTTTTCAGTACGAAGGCGAGAAGCTCTTTTTGAGGAAAGCAAAGTTTTGGAACATGCCACAGGGCGATATCCGCGAAGCGAAAAAAGTTTGGAGCAAGACCAGGGCAATCGTTGCAAGAGGGGAAATCGTCAAAGAAGTCAAAAATGGCATCCGCTACACCAATTTTCCAGGTAAATCATTCAGCCGAGTTGCCCATGCCAGGCCTCATGCAGCTAATGCGGATGATGTGCTTCCACTGCCAGCACAGGACAAAGTGACTGGCGTAAATGAGTACACCAAGCATTGCTTCTGGCTAAACAATAGTTATGTCAAGGATGAAATATACTTGAAGTGAAGCGGGCTCTATCCCAAATTTCACCGCTCATGCCTACGCCGAGCATATCTTCAATCCGCAGCTGCCAGTCAAATTTTGCCCCATCCCCCGCCAATCTACTCCTCCCTCAAAGTCGGATACTGCACCCCAAGCTGCTCCAGGTACGTATTGTATTTCGTCTCATCGTAGTAGAAGGGCTGCAATTTCGGCCGGAATTCCTCCATAATCTCTTTGTTGAGGTAGATGGCCGGTTGGTCGGTCTCCGTCACCATGGGGATGTATTGTTGTTTCATGCCCTGTTCTTCGCGAAAGTAGGCCCAGGCTTGCTGCACCAATTCCGGTTGGAGGTAGAGGTCGAGCAAAGTCATGGCTTCGGCTTCGGCGCCGGCTACCACGCCCTTGTGGGCGATGGGGGTGGCCATGGTCACGGCGTTAGACCAGTGGTGGCCCTGCAGGCCGGGGATATTGGAGGGGTAGCCGAGGGTGATGGTCGGCAGCTTCCAGGAGATGTCGCCGATATCGTCAGAGCCGCCGCTGATGGGATTGAGCACGGGCAAAGCTAAGGTGTCCAGCACGGTGGACAAGCCCGTGGTGTCGCGGGGCGATTGCACTTCGCGCTGTAGCGCCAGGGCCAGTTGCTGGTCGGCTTCGCTCCATTCCGGCAAGCCCACCTGTTGGATGTTTTCGTACATGACTTCCGCCATCACCTTGTTGAAATGGCGGGGCCAGGCCGAGCCGAGCACCCGCCGCGTCACGGTGGTATTGGTCATCAGGGCGGCGCCTTCGGCCACGCGGTTGGCGCGCTCATAGACCTCCATGATCTTGGGGTAGGTCACGTGGCGGAAGTAGTACCAGATGGAGGCTTTGGAAGGCACCACATTGGGCTGGTCGCCGCCATTGGTGATGACCGAGTGGGAGCGGTGCAGCGGGTCGAGGTGCTCGCGCTGGTACTGCCAGCCGATGCTCATCAGCTCCACCGCATCTGCTGCGCTGCGGCCGCGCCAGGGGGTGCTGGCGGCATGAGCCGCCTCGCCTTCGAAAGTGTATTCTACCGAGATGAGCCCCGTGCCGCGGGCCTGGCCGTAAGACACGCTCAGGTTGTCGGATACATGGGTAAAAATGCACAAGTCGATCTGGTCGAAGTAGCCGTCGCGGGTGAAAAAAGCCTTGGTGCCGACGAGCTCTTCGGCGATGCCCGGCCAGAGGACGAGCGTGCCGCTGATGCCCTCGCGCTCCATGATGTCTTTGACGGCCAGGGCGGCCACGATGTTGAGCGGGATGCCCGAGTTATGCCCTTCGCCATGGCCCGGCGCGCCGGGCACGATGGGGTCGTGGTAGGCGACGCCCGGCTTTTGGCTGGCTTTGGGGATGCAGTCCACATCGCTGCCCAGGGCGATCACCGGTTTGCCGCTGCCCCAGACCGCCCACCAGGCAGTGGGCACGCCCGAGATGCCGTGAGTAATCGCGAAGCCATGCTGTTCCAGTATCGCCGTCAAATAGGCCGAGGACTCAAACTCCTGAAAACCCAATTCGGCGAAGCTGAAGATTTTGTCTACCATCACTTGTGCCATCTTGGCGTTTGCGCGCACTTTTTGCCGGGCTTCGGCTTTGAGGGCTTCGATTTTTTCCGGGGAGGCACTGGCCAAGGCTGGGGCTTGCGCCTCTAGGGCCACCAAGCTGCTAAGCCCGGCGAAGCATAGGAGGAGGAAACGATGCATCATGAATCTTGATTTGACCCCGTTTCCCGGCTTAGCGCCTGCT
>CAYSPJ010000219.1:0-6184 GCA_964432875.1 uncultured Phaeodactylibacter sp.
AGCTCAATACATCTGCCTGAGCCCCGCCTTTCACAAGGCGGGGCTTTTGGCGTTTTAGTCAATACCTGATTTCTTTAAGGCTCCCCTCACCGCCGCAATATCGATTTGCCCCGCACCTCCAATCATTAGGGCGTGCGCTACTCAACCATCACAACCAGCCAATAAAAAAAATCGCTCCGTTTTTTTATGGAATTCTACCCATCGCTGCGACTATACTAGATGACAGCATTTTTTTAGAACACCCATAAAACTCCGGATCATGAAAAAGCACCTATTCTATCCTGCTTTTTTCTTGCTGCTATCTGCTTATGCTCCAGCTCAGTACCCTGGCGATTTGATTATTACCGAATTCATGGCGCACTCTAAAGGCGTGCCGGATAACCAGGGCGAGTACATTGAATTTTACAACACGGCTTTTTACCCCGTCAACCTCAACGGCTGTATCATCCAGGATGCCAGTAGCTTGTTTGTGGCACCGGCTGAAGATATATGGATTGAGCCGGGAGAGTTTGCCGTTGTAGGCCGCAGCGCGGTGCCTTTTGCCGTATATTATTTCCCTTCCTCCCCGCCTCCTTTCAGCTTGAACAATATCGGGGGCGACCAGATATCGATTACCTGCCACGGCACGCTTATCGCCTTGGTTAGTTATACGGCTACTCAAACTTCTGGGGTGGCCATGGAACTGATAGATGTAGATCTGCACGAAAACGGGCTCACCCTAGAGGCGCATTACGTGCCAGCTACGCACCAATTCCGCTACAACGGCGCGAGTATCAATGACCGGGGCTCTCCCGGGTTTGGGGGCAATACCTTCATCTTGCCGGTCAGCCTCAGCCACTTCCAAGCCCGTCTGCAGGGGCGGCAGGCGATACTGGAGTGGGCCACGGCTTCCGAGCAAAACAATAGCCATTTCCTCGTCGAGCATAGCTTAGACGGGGAGCATTATGAGGCCATCGGCAAGTTGGTGGGGGCAGGTACGACCGTTGAGCCCCAGCATTATACTTTTACCCACCATGCTCCTCGGCCCGGGCTCAATTACTACCGCCTTCAGCAAGTTGACTACGATGGCACTTTTAGTTTCTCAGAGATAAGGCCTTTGGAGGGCCCAATGCCAGAGCAGCCTTTCTGGCTATACCCCACCGAGGCTGCGGACATGCTGACGCTAGAGCTGGCAGCTCCCGCCAGGACAGATTTGCGGCTGGAAGCATACGACTTGCAGGGGCGCAAAAAAGCAGCCTATGCTTTGCCCGCAGGTGACAGGCAGGCCCAATTGGATGTGAGCGGGCTGCCAGCAGGAGCCTATCTTTTGTATTGGCAGGGTGGGGGAGTCGCGGGGAGCGGGCGGTTTTTCCGGAGGTGAGCACGGTTAAATCTTGGCTAATAGCCATTCCCTTTCAGCCAGGGCTTTGGTGGTAGCAGCTTCCGTGCGCAGCCGATCTCTAGCCGCCCGGTCGCCAGTGGGGGTTTGCAGCAGCTTTTTAGTCAGGCGGATGAGGTTGAGGTAGTTCTGGCGTAGGTAGCCTACGTCGCGGCGGCGGCGCAAGAAGGCCTGGAAACTGTCGAGTAGCGAGTCCAGGGCATTGAACTCGCCCAGCTCGTAGTAGCTGCGCAAGAGCATGCGCCGGGCATCGAGCTGATGCAGCAGGTCGTCAAAATCGGTTTGGGTAAGCAAAGTGAGCACCTCGCCGTAGTTGGAGCGGCGGAAGTGCAGCGAAGCCAGGTTGAAGCGGTAAGCGCTTTCACGCTGCTTGGGCTCCAGAGCATCTTTGTATTGCTCCAGGAAGTGCGCTACCCAATCAAAGGCTTTGAGGCCTAGCCCCGCATTGGCGATGTTGTTGTAGGTGAACAAGGAGAGCTTGCCGCCTTCGAGGAAGACCTTCCTTTCGAGCCCCTCCTGATAAAGCGCAAATACCTGTTGCAAGTGGAACTCCTGCTGCCCTGCCTCCTGCTTGGTGTTAATCTGCCGGATGCAGTAGTTGACGGCAAGGGTGTAGATGTCTCGCATCTCGGCTTTGTCAAAGCACTGGAAATGTTGGTTCATGGCTTTGCGCAACCGCTCGAACCAGGGTTGCGGGGCTGCCTCCGTCAGTGCGCGGTAGGCGTAGTAGTATATCCCGATAGCCGGGAGCGCCTGCCACTGGCGCTGCTCGACCAAGGCTAGGGCCTCATGGAGCAGATCGAGGCGGTAGTGCGCTTCAGAGACAGCTCTATAAACATGTGCTGTACAGCCTTGGCGCAGCTTATTGGCTACGAAGTGGAGGTCGGCCTCCTGCGCCATGTCCTGAAAGCTGTGCGCTGGCGAGCGCCGCTGCCGGGCTTCCGACTCGAAGCGCTCCAGGTAGAGCTGGTGTGCCGCCTGGTGGTAGCTGATGTCGCGATGGCCCTGTGCCGTGAGGGCATCCTCTGCCTTCTTCAGGGCTGTTTGGGCATGTGCAGAGAGCCCTCGTTCGCGCAACAGCCTGGCCAGGTTGGTCTGGAAGACGGCTTCGCTGAGCTGCATCGCTTCGCGGTGCACCAAAAAGCTTTGTGCCGCCTGGTAAAGGAAAGAGCGGGCGTAGCCGATTTTTTTTTCATCGTACGGTTCGCCAGGGAAGACTGCTGCCGCTAGCTTTTGGGCGGCAAAAAAAGCAGGCTGCCGGGCGCCTTTATACTCCACATAATATTCCAATAAACGCAGGACATCCTCCCGCTGATTGAAGTAAGGTGAACGAAGGTATTTGCCGAAGGCGGCCAGCTCAGCAGGGCTGAAGGTGCGCAACAACTCGAAAAGGCGAGAATTTTCCATCCGGTTTGTGTAAAAAGTGGGCTAATCTGGTCGTCTGCTATATTAGAAAGTGATGCCAGGGTTTGGATTAAAGCAAAATCAAATGTCTGTTAACCATTGATTAATGATATAATTTTCAGTTTGGTTTATTGGAAATACTCCTTTTTTGTCCTTGCAAAGATAAGTGGCAGTCCCCATTTTTGCAGCATCGAGTTGAATTGCTTTTACTGACTAAAAATAGGATAGCTATGAAAAAATTATTTTTACAAATTGCCCTGTTGCTGATAAGCGCTCTGACCGCTGCTCAACCTGCCATACAATGGCAGCGGTCCTTGGGAGGGTCCTTTGATGATCAAGTTCATGACCTCCAACCGACGGCCGATGGCGGGTACATCCTCGCTGGATACACGGGTTCAAATGATGGCGACGTCACTGCCAACCAAGGTATCTATGACTTTTGGATTGTTAAACTGACCGCTTGGGGCACGCTGGAATGGCAGAAATCCTATGGAGGTTCGGGTACGGATGTTGCCTATTCCATCCGGCAGACCAGCGATGGGGGCTATATCGTAGCAGGATGGACGGAATCATCGGATGGCGATGTGGCGGGGCAACATGGCATGTCGGATGTCTGGATCATCAAGCTCGACGCAGCAGGCAGCCTGCAATGGCAGCAATGCCTGGGCGGCTCGGGGGCTGACCGCGCTTTTGAAATCGAGCTGGCCAGTGATGGGGGCTATGTGCTCGCCGGGCTTTCGACCTCTAGCGATGGGGATGTACCCGGCAACCAGGGTGGGGGAGGCGACTTCCTGGTCATCAAACTGGACGAAACGGGGCAGGCCCAGTGGGTGCGTACGCTAGGCGGCCCTAGCCCGCAAGCTGCTTTTACGGTCAAACCAACCCAAGATGGCGGCTATCTCATGGCTGGATACACCGGCTATGATGGCGGAGATGTATCGGGGAGCAATGGCTCGAATGATGGCTGGCTCATCAAACTTGATGGTGCCGGGAACCTGCTTTGGCAGCAATGCCTCGGCGGGCCGGGAGGAGACCATATCAAAGACCTGCAACTTACCCAGGATGGCGGTTATGTCATCGCCGGCTACTATTGGGCTGGAAACCTTGGTGAACCCAGCAGTAATAAGGATGCCTGGATTATCAAATTTGATCAAGACGGCACGATGGAATGGCAGGTCTGGTATGGCGGCTCGGAAGTCGAAGAAGCGGAATCCATCCAGCAGACCAGCGATGGGGGCTTTATCGTCGCAGGCTTTACAGAATCAAATGACGGAGATGTCACTGGCTTTCAGGGTATCAGCGATTACTGGGTTTTTAAACTCAATGCCGCTGGCGAGCTCGAGTGGCAAAAATCGCTCGGGGGCTCTGATTGGGAGCAAGCATATGCGGCCCTGGAAACAACAGATGGCGGCTACCTCGTAGCCGGCAGTTCGCTGTCCACCGATGGAGACGTGGCGGCCAACCTCGGCTCGACGGATTTCTGGATCGTCAAGCTATTTTTCCCTACTTCTGCCCTTACGGGCTACGTGCGCATGGATCTGGATGGCGACTGCCTGGCTAATACCGACGAGACGCCATTGGCTGGCTGGCTGGTCCAGGCCCGCCGCCCATCAGAAAGCTTCCCCAGTTATTATGCCTTGACCGATGCCGAGGGCCACTACTTCATGCCCATCGATACAGGCGCTTTCGCGCTGAGCGCCGCCGTGCCCAACCCCTACTGGGAAATCTGCGACGACTTCACCATCCAGATTGCGCCCGATGACACTCTGGCGATTGACTTTTCTGCCCAGCCAGTGGTGGAATGCCCCTACCTCAGCGTAGACATCTCGGCACCCTTCCTGCGGCGCTGCTTTGACAATACCTACACGGTACAATATTGCAACCTCGGCACCGCTGCGGCAGCAGGCGCCTATGTAGAAGTCGCGCTGGATCCTTATTTCACCTATGTGTCTTCCACCATCCCCTTTGCTGCCCAAGATGGTAATGTCTATGTATTTGAGCTGGGCGACCTGGAAATCAACGCTTGCGGTGCATTCCAAATCGTGGCTTACCTGGATTGCGATTCTACCGAGCTAGGACAAACCCATTGTACCGAGGCGCACATCTTCCCCGATTCACTCTGTATCTCGCCCAGCCCCCAATGGGATGGGGCCAGCATTGAAGTGGCCGTAGAGTGCGAGGGTGATTCCGCGCAGTTTATCCTTCATAACCTGGGCATTGGAGACATGGCCCAGCCCTTGGAATACATCATCATCGAAGACCAGATCGTCCTGATGCAAAGTAGCTTCCAGTTGGAAGCGCTGGAATCTAAGCACATCCCGGTCGAAGCCAGTGGAGCGGGCTTGCGCCTCGAAGCGCAGCAATCGCCGGGGCATCCTAGCGGGCGCGCCTCTACCGGGGCGGGCATCGAAGGCTGCGGCGGTTGGCTCAGCTTCGGCTTCCTGCCCCAATGGCCAACGGAAGGCGCCAACCTCTTCGTCGATACCGACTGCCAGCAGAATATCGGTAGCTATGACCCCAATGATAAAACGGGCTTCCCTCTTGGATTCACCGAAGAGCGCCTCATCGAGCGGGGGCAGGATATCGAATACCTCATCCGCTTCCAAAATACCGGCACGGATACGGCTTTCAGCGTCGTAATCATTGACGAGCTGCCCGCTGAGCTCGACCTTGCGACCCTGCGCCCTGGCGCGTCGAGCCATGCTTATACCTACTCCGTCACTCCCGATGGGCGTCCTGCCTTCACTTTCGACAACATCTTGTTGCCCGATAGTACTACCAACGAGCCTGCATCCATCGGTTTTGTCCGCTTCCGCATCTCCCAGCGCTCAAGCTTGCCGTTGGGCACCATCATCAACAATACGGCGCTGATCTACTTCGACTTCAACGAGCCCATTCAAACCAATGTGACGACCCATCGGCTGGGTACTATTTTCGCCTGGAGTACATCGACTACACAACCAAAGCACCCCCGAACTGCGCAGGTGCGCATTGTGCCCAACCCCTTTACCGATAGCGCCTTGTTGCAGGTCGAAGGCATCGAGCCTGGCCACCTGCGCCTTGTATTGGTCAATGCTACCGGCCAGGTAGTGAGGGAGGAAAAGGCTGTTGGCATAAGTTTTGAATTTCAGCGCGGCAGCTTACCCAGTGGTATGTATTTCTTCAGGATAGAAAGCGAAGGCCGCTCCATCAGCAGCGGGAAGCTAATTGTGCAGTGAAAACGTGGGAAAGCCGCTCTAAAAGGCTCATGTCTTTTACGGCATTCCCGCCCGCGGATTGCGCGGATTTTCACGGAGCTGCCTGACGGCAGCGGGTGGGGTTTTAGCCACGGATTGCGCGGGTTTTTACGGAGGGGTGGGCTGGCATGGGGTGTGCGGTTTTAGCCACGGATTGCACGGATTT
>CAYSPJ010000220.1:0-6121 GCA_964432875.1 uncultured Phaeodactylibacter sp.
GGATAATGTCAGCAGGTTACGAATTGTTAAATACTAAACCTGATGGCTATGGGGGGGCGAGCCCCATTTGGGGGCTTCTCCTAATATTTAGGTATCCAAGACTCGATTTTCTACTTATCTTTGTCAGCGCTAAGCAGGAAAAACAGATCAACCCACATGAGTAAAGCAAGGCAGGTAATCGAACGCTTAAAGGCTTGGGCTGCTCCATCGAAACGCGCCTGGGGGGCTTTTTCCGCCGCTTGGCCCCGTCTTTCCCGAATGGTGAAATGGGGTGGGGTAGGGGCGGCTGCCTTATTGGGCCTCTTGCTTCTGGTATACCTCTCGGTATTATTGACCGTGCCGAGCGTGCGCGAGCTGCAGGAGGTACGCACTCAGGTCGCCTCGGATATTTACTCCGCCGACAGTGTGCTGCTGGGGCGGTACTACAACCAATACCGCACCGTGGTGGACTACGAGCAAATACCTGCCCACGTGTATGATGCCTTGGTCGCCACCGAAGATGAGCGCTTCTTCCAGCACCGGGGCGTGGACTATCGCAGTTGGGCCCGGGTATTGGTGCGCACCGTCTTGCTGGGCGACGAATCCGGCGGCGGCGGCAGCACCATTAGCCAGCAATTGGCTAAAAACCTCTTCCCCCGCCGCGATTTTTGGCTGTTTTCCCTACCGGTCAATAAATTGCGGGAAGTCTCTATTGCCCGCCGCCTGGAGCGCGCTTATGAGAAAGAAGACCTATTGGCATTATACCTGAATACAGTGCCTTTCCCCGAGAATGTCTTTGGCATTGATGTAGCAGCCCGGCGTTTTTTCAACAAACCGCCCTGGCTGTTAAGGGTGGAGGAAGGCGCCGCCCTCATCGGCACTTTGCGTGCCACTACCTACTACAACCCCGTCCGGTTTCCCGAAAGGGCACAGAAACGCCGCAATGTGGTGCTCAACCAGATGCAGCGCAATGGCTATCTGGAGGGGCTGCTGCTGGATTCGCTGCAGCAACTGCCCTTGGCGCTGGATTACAACCCCGCTATCGGGGCCGACGATATCGCGCCCTATTTCCTGGCCCACGTGCGCAATGAACTGAGCCGCATCCTCTCCGGGATGCGCAAGCCTAATGGCGAAGCATACAACCTCTACACCGATGGGCTGAAAGTCTATACTACCTTGCACAGCGACATGCAGCGCCTGGCCGAAGAGGCCGCCCGCGAGCATTTGTCGGAGATGCAGGCCAAGTTTGACGAACACTGGAAGGGCCGCACGATCCCCTGGTCTGATGCGCGCATCGTAGAACGCGCCATGCGGCAGTCGATGCGCTATCAGGCGCTGGAGAAAAAAGGCTGGACGGAAGAACAAATCCGCCAGAGTTTTGAACAGCCCGATTCGCTGACCATCTTCACCTGGGATGGCCCGAAAAAGCTATGGATGACCCCCAAAGACAGCCTGCTGCACCAACTGGGGCTCTTGCAGGTGGGCTTCATGGCGATGGAGCCTTACACTGGCTTCGTGCGCGCTTGGGTGGGCGGCATCGATTTCGGCTTCTTCCAGTACGACCACGTATTGGCCCGCCGACAGGCCGGGTCCGTATTCAAACCAGTAGTTTATGCTCAAGCCCTGCGCAGCGGCATCGAGCCCTGCGAGCAAATCCCCAGCCAATTAGTCGTTTATCACGAATATGCCAAAGGGGACTGGGCGGTCAAAGACTGGCGGCGTGATGACCCCGAACCCCATTTTTCGCCCGATGGCAAAGATGAAGATGATTGGATACCCCAAAATGCCGATGGCATCTACGGGGGCTCCTACTCTCTGGAGGGGGCACTGGTCAATTCGGTCAACACCGTCACCGTGAGCCTCATCATGCGCACGGGCGTTGAGCCGGTGGCCGAGCTGGCCCGCCGTATGGGCATCTCCAGTGAGATACCGGTAGAGCCTTCCATCGCCCTGGGCACCGCGGAGGTTTCCCTTATGGATATGGAGTCGGTTTTTGCTACGATTGCCAGCCAGGGGCGGCGCGTCCCCCCGGTCGTCATCAGCCGGATCGAAACCCACGATGGGAAAGTGCTGGCCGCATTTGACCGGGAGCCTGGCGAACAGGTCCTGTCGACACAAGATGCTGCCCTGCTGACGCGCATGCTGGAGTCGGTGGCCACCGTAGGCACGGCCAGCCGCCTGCGTTGGCGCTATCGCCTCTACGATGTGCCGTTGGCCGGCAAAACGGGCACTTCGCAAAACCATGCGGATGGCTGGTTTATTGGCTATACGCCAAAATTAGTGGCCGGCGCTTGGGTGGGCGGCGATTCCCCCTTGGTGCGCTTCCGTAATTTTGAAAATGGACAGGGTGCCGCCACTGCCTTGCCCGTATGTGCTATCTTCTTGCGCAAAATGCTGGATGAACCTGCGCTGGCCAACTGGCATGGTGGGGAATTCGACCAACTGCCGCCTGAGCTGCAGCGCCGACTATACTGCCCCCTGCGCATCCCCTCCCGGGAAGAGATGCTGGCCGATTCCCTCATGCGCGACAGCTTGCTGCGCGACAGCTTGCTGCGCCCGGAATTCCCCTTGCCCCCGGATGTGGAAGGGCGTTAGGGCAACTAATATCAGGACATCCCCCCCCCCTTTACCCTTTACCCTTTACCCTTTTCAAAAACTATACTTCATCTGCGCCGAGACCTGGGTGCGCGCCGGCCCCTGGATCTCCTCCAGCCCGCTGCCAAAAGTTTTCTGATTGCGCCAGTAAGTCTGAGCAAAGCGGGCCTCGAGCACCAGTTTGCGGATGCCGCGGTAGCGGATGTTGCAGTAGAAGCGGGTGCCCCGGTTGTAATAAGCCGGGATGGAGAAAGCATAGAGCAGATCGTTTTCGAAGGAATAGAAACGCGACTGGAAGCCATCGGTATCAAATAAAGCCAGGCGGGAGGTGATGGAAACCGGGAATCCGATGGGCTTGAAGATGACGTCTTGGTAGATGACGAAGCCGCGCTGGATGTTATTGATCTCATTGTCTGTAAAACCCAGGTCGATGCGGCTGCGCAGTTCGAGGCTGGGGCTAGCTTTTTTAGAAAGGTGGAAGCGCGTCTGGAAGATGCGATTGGGGAGGGTAAATTTGTTGTTGCCGTCTATTTTGTTGATGTTGATATCTTTAGTTTCATCGCGCACCTCCACATAGGCTTCCAGGTTGCGGCGCAGGAAGTAGGTGAGGCGGGCGCGGTACTCATAGCCCCGGCTGGGGGCATCCACGTTGAAGCGCAGCCAAGGGTGGTGCCAGGCATCGAAGTAAGCGCTGAAGCGCCAGCGAGGTAAGGGGCGCACCTCTATGCCCATGTAAGCGCCGGTTTCATTGCGGGTGCCCGTGGTCTCGGCAAAAGCATTGGGGTTTAGCGCCTGGTAATCGCGGGGGAAATGGCGCAGGAGGATCGCCAGGTCCACTTTTTGGTCCAGGCTCATGAGCAAGCCGTTGAGGGTGGCCACCGCCCCATTATCGCTCAGGGCTGTTTCGCCGAAGAAGTTGTAGTTTTGGTAAACCAAAGAATAGTCCAGGCTGGCATTGAAGAGGCTGTTGCCGCTGAAAAAGAACTGATTGTAAGGCTGAGGGCGGGGCTGGAGGTCTGCGTCGATCTGTTCATAAAGCGCGTTAAACGCCACATGCCCCCAGGGGTTTTTCCAACGGACGCTACCCCCCATAGTGGTTTGGCCGATGGCGTTTTTGCGGGCCACTTCCGCAGGGGTGCGATGTAGCCCATCCAGATTGAGGAAGGTGATTTGGCGGATCTCCTGCTCCAGGTCGGTCGTATCGGCCTCGAGCAGGCTGGCGCTACGGCGGCGGTAAGAAGCCAGAGCGGTCACTTCAATATGCTCGCCGAAAGCTAAAGTGGCTGCAGCGCCCCGCTGGAAGTTGACTTCATTGACCGAGGTATAGGGCCGTAGGGTTTGGCTGCTGCGCTTGATGTTCATCACAAAAGAGCTCTTGCCTTGGCCGAAGCCCGAAAACAGGACTAGCCCCTGCCCCAAACTGACGGCATAATCGCCGATGGCCAAGGCTTTGATGGTGCGGTTGTAATTGCGCAGGAAAAAATGAGCCGAGTAAAAATCGAAGCCTTGCCTGTTGCTGCCCCGGAAGAGCTCTTCGCCTCGGTCTTTCTCCGCCGTGAAGCCATAGCTGAGCTTGTTGCTGTAAAAATGCCGGAAGCGGGTGTAGAGCTGATCGGGGCTGCCCAGATAGCGGCTGCTGGCCTCGCCCTCTGCCAGGGGGCGGTAACCCCTTTGTTCTTCCAGGATGCGCGACCAGCGCACGTATAGCTCGTTGTTGCCCTCGCGCATCATCTGCCAGACCGGCAGCTGGTAATCATCCAGGCCTTTATCCACGGTGACGTAAGGCAGGATGCGCCGGATGTCCAGCAAGTCAAAGCTGGGCACGGCTTGTAGTTCGTAGATTGAGATGAAATCTCCCGCCATGCGGCGGTGGTTGAGCAGGTTCAGCACCTGGACGTCAGATAGGAGCCCTAGCTCTTCCAGCTCGCTCTGGTTGGCCCGGTTGAGGTCCAGCGGCCGGCTGAGGTAGAATTCGAGGTTCTCGAAGATGGTGTTGAAATCGAAATCGCCCTCGCTTTCTGCATTTTGCAAAAAATCTTCGATGACCTGCTGCACTGCATCTGGGCTGCGCACTAGGGAATCCACCTGGGTAATGGCCAGCAGGGGTAGAAAGAGCAGCAGGGCGGTCAGGCGTATCATAAATGGCGGCGATTGCGCGTCAAATATCTAAACTTTTACCTGGAATCCCAGGACGGCGCAAGAAGAAATTCCCCGCAGGCGCCAAGTTTCCCGGCATTGCTTATCTTCGCCGGTCTAAAACCAGATCGACTATGCGCAAGCTCACTGCTGATTACATCTTTCCCGTTTGCTCTGCCCCTATCCCCCAAGGCGTCGTCATTGTGGATGAAAACGGCACGATCCTGGCCGTGGAGCAGCGCGGCCAGCACGACCCTGCCAGCCTGGAAACGCACCGTGGTGCCATTGTGCCGGGGTTTATCAATACCCACTGCCACCTGGAGTTGTCGCACATGAAAGGCATGGCGCCCACCGGTACCGGCCTGCTACCCTTCCTGAAGACAGTGGTCCACTTCCGGGAAATCCCCATGGAGGAGATACTGGATGCTATCGAGCAGGCCGACCAGGAGATGTACGCAGCAGGCGTCGTGGCCGTGGGAGATATTTCCAATAAACTGGACACTGCCGCCCAGAAAAACAAGAGCAAAATCCGCTATTACACTTTCGTGGAAATGTTTGACTTCATGCAGGACGCATTGGCTGAGCAGGCTTTCCAACAATACAAAACCGTGTATGACGGCCAGAGCACTGCTGGGGGCAACCGCAAGAGCTGTGTGCCGCATGCTCCCTATACGGTCTCCCCGCGCCTGTACAGCTTGATGGAGCAGGTCAATGGCCCTGATGCAGTCATCAGTATCCACAACCAAGAGACAGCCCATGAAAATGAGCTGTTCCTTTCCGGCAGCGGCGGCTTCATGGATTTCTTCCAATCCTTTGGCTTCGACATGAGTGCTTTTCAGCCTACGGGCCGCCCTTCTATCCACTACGCCCTGCAGCACCTGGACCCCAAGCGCCGCACCCTCTTCGTGCACAATACCATGACTACCCCCGAGGATATCCAGGCCGCTCATGCCTGGAGCGAAAAGGTGTATTGGGCTACCTGTGCCAACGCCAACCTCTACATTGAAAACCGCTTGCCTAACTATCAATCCTTCATCGAAAACAATGCCCGCCTGACCATCGGGACGGACAGCCTCACCTCCAATTGGCAGCTCTCGGTGCTGGAAGAAATGAAAACCATCGCCCGCTACCAGTCATACGTGCCCTTTGAGACCCTGTTGCGCTGGGCTACCCTCAACGGGGCCGAAGCCCTGGGCTTCGAAGCCGAGCTGGGCAGTATCGAGCCAGGTAAAACCCCTGGGCTGAGCCTCTTAAATTTGGATGAGCGCCTGTCTTTGAAGCCGGATACCCAGGTGCAGCGCTTGGTTTAAGGCTGCCTTACATGACCGGGATAAAGGATGAACATGGTAGTGGCTATAAGCATAAGGATAAAGGCTGTATCAATTTGGCAAACTTTTTATTCCCCCTCTTT
>CAYSPJ010000221.1:0-6084 GCA_964432875.1 uncultured Phaeodactylibacter sp.
AGCAAAATCCAGTTGTTGCTTACATCCAGGAAAGTGGCTTGGGGGAAGGCGGCGCGGAACGGGCCCTCGAAAAAAGCGCGGCTCAGCTCCCGGTCCTCAGGCGTGCGGGCCAAGCGGTTGTAAAGCAGCAGGCCTTGGGGGGTGAGGCTATCGCGTAGGGCTTCCAGGAATTCGGGGCTTTCAAAAAGCGGCGGCACCACGTCATCCAGGAAGATATCCATGCAGATCAGGTCGTACTGCTGTTCATTTTGCAGGAGGAAGGCGTAGGCATCGGCGCAGATAGTGATTATCGGCGAATCCAGTTGGCTCAGGCAGTAGCGGTTGGCAAGGTCGATGACGTTTTCATCTATTTCCACCGCGGTGTAATAGTAGCGCTTGCCCAAGGTGCGCTCCAGCATAAAAGGTACGCTGCCCAGCCCCAGGCCCAGCACCAACACCTCTTCGATGGGCAGCTCGTCCAGCTTGATACGTTGGAAGGCTTGCAGGAAGTTGGTGTACAAATCCTCGTGTGAATAGATGGCATTGGCGGTGGAGAGCTGATAGCGGCCTTGTTTGACGCTCACGTACAAGTGCGGGTTGTGGGCGCTCGGCGCGCTTTCGACATGGAGTTCGAACAGGTAGCTCAGCCATTTTTTCCAAGCTGAAACCATGGTTAAGCTTTTTCCCAGCGCCGGTACTTGGCGGTATCTTCAAAAATGCGCAACAAGATGAGGCGCTCCTGGGTGTCGAGCTCTACCCCGCGCCGCGCCATGACGCGCTCGGCGGTAGCAAAAGCCTGTTCGGTGCTCACCGTTTGGAACCCCTGCTTGCCGCCCAGGGCGAAAGAGGGGATAAAGTTGCGGGGGAAGCCCTCGCCATAGAGGTTGCAGGAGACGCCGACTACGGTGCCAGTATTGAAATTCATGCCGATGCTGGCTTTGGAATGATCGCCCATGAACAAGCCGCAGAACTGCTGCCCGGTTTTGACGAAACGCTCAGCCAGGTAGCTCCACAGCTTCACTTCCTCGTAGTTGTTTTTAAGATTGGAGACATTTGTGCCGGCGCCGATATTGCACCATTGTCCGATGACGGAATTGCCCAGGTAGCCATCGTGCCCTTTATTGGAGTTGGCCATCATGACGGCGTTGTTGATCTCCCCGCCGGCTTTGCAGTAGGGGCCGAGCGTAGTGCCCCCATAAATCTTGGCCCCCATCTTGACCACGGCGCCTTCCCCAAGGGCGAAAGGCCCCCGGATGATGCTGCCTTCCATCACCAAGGCATCTTTGCCTAGGTAAACCGGCCCGCCTTCGGTATTGAAGATGCAGCATTCTGCTTTGGCACCCGGCTCGAGGAATACCAGCTCCGGTGGCCCGACCACCTGGTTGGATCCGCTCAGCGGCTGCGAGCTTTGGCCGTTGGTGAGCAGCTTGAAATCTTCGGCGATTGCCTGTGCATTGCAGCCGAAGATGTCCCAGAGGTTGTCCACTTTGAGGAAGGGGGTATCCTCCAGGTCTTGGCCGTGCAATTCGCCGATGTCTTCCTCTGCCATCAGCCTCTCAAGCTGTTCAGCATCGAGCTTGGCCACGATGAGCTCTTCACCGCGCAGGTAGGCTTCGTTAGAATCCATCTGACGGATGAGGCGGACTAGCTGTTCGGAAGGCAATGCTGAGCCATTGATGATGTAATTGACCGCCCCGTGTTCGAGCGGATATTTCTCAGTGAGGTAGTCTTGGGTGATATAGGATGCTTCGCCGCCGAGCCAGCGCTCCCATTTCTCCTTGATGCTTAGTATGCCCAGGCGCAGTTCGCATACCGGCCGGGTGTAAGTGAGGGGCAAAAGCCGCTCGCGCACTTCGTTGTCAAATAAAATGATATTGGCCATAAGCGCGGTTTGAATAAAGATGAAAAAAGCCCCAATCATTAAGAAAGGGGCTTTTGCCTTCCCGATTCGCGCTGCTCATCGGGATGTCGCTTTGCCTTTTCCCTGCTGAAGGGTTAAGAACCCTTGTTGAAACGGCTGTTGGCAAATTTCTTATTGAACTTGTCGATACGGCCTGCCGTGTCGACAAATTTCATTTTGCCGGTAAAGAATGGGTGGGAATAGCTGGATATCTCCAGCTTCACCAGAGGGTATTCCTTGCCATCTTCCCAGGTGATGTTTTCCTTGGTCGCTGCGCAGGAGCGCGTCAGGAAGGCATCGCCAGAGGAGAAATCCTTGAATACCACCAGTCTATAATTTCCCGGATGAATCTTTTCTTTCATGACGCTGTTGATTTTCTTCTAAAGAACCGCAAAGGTAAGTTTTTTTCCAAGGAATCAAAAATTTTTTTCGTCGCGCTGCAGTATTTATCTTCACCGCTGGTGATTTTACCAGAAGATGTAAACAATGCCGGATGGAAGTTCAAGCAGGCATCAAGCGCACTGCCGCGATGGTCGTGCTGCGGCAGGGCGATTCTTTTTTACTGCTGCGGCGCAACAAGGCGCCCAACCAGGGCTGTTACGTGCCCGTAGGGGGCAAAGTGGACCCGCATGAGCGCCCTATTGATGCTGCCATAAGGGAAACTTATGAAGAGACGGGCATCCGGATTTTCAGATCGCAACTCTACTACGGTGGAGTTTTGGTAGAAACTTCTCCCACCCCCTACAACTGGCAATGCTATATTTATATGGCCGACATCCCCTACCTGCCCCCGCCAGCCTGCGACGAGGGCACCCTGGAATGGATAGCCCTGGCTGAGATCCCTAATATCCCTACTCCGCCTACGGACTGGCAAATCTACCAATATCTGATGGCCGGCCAGCCTTTCGCCCTGGACGCGGTTTATGACGCCCAGATGAAACTGCTGGAAATGCGCGAGGAGATTTCGGGGCAAGTGGTGTGGCCACCAGGCCTTGCGCCGCATTCGGCACTTGGGGATAAGGGCTAAAGCTCAGGCACGCGACTAGATGGACAGGCTCTCGGGTCTGCCAATTTAATCCGATAGCTGCGTTACGCTTGGCCCTAAACCCTCGGCTTCAGCGTAGGCCGCGGGCATTAGAAGCGCGAATCCAGATAATACGGCAACATCTTACGCCAGGAAGGCCAGTCGTGGGGGATGTCTGTACCCCAGACATCCAGCTCGTGAGGGATGCCTTTAGCGTGCAGCACCGCCGAAAAGCGGCGCGAGGCGTCCGGCGCTTCCCAGTCGCCCGAACCAGTCACGATATGGATATGCCTGCTGCTGCGGATGCGCGACAGGATGTAGTCGTCATTCAAGTTGGGCAGGTACTGCATCGGCGAGTTGAAATACACGTCCTGGTCGTGATAGCCCTTGGTGTAGGAGCTCAGGTCATAGTCGCCGCTCATGGCGATGACGCCATTAATCAGATCAGGCCGGCGGAAGAAAAGGTTGGCCGCATGCAAGGCGCCAAAAGAAGCGCCGGTGGTGATGATATGCGTATCCTGGCTGGTTATGTTACGGATGAAAGGCACCACTTCGTTGTACACGTATTCATTGAACTGCTGGTGGCGGATGGCTTTATGGCGCGGGTGCATGTGGGAGTTGAGCCAGCTTTCAGCATTGATGCTGTTGATAGAAAACACCTTGACCTTGCCTGCCTCGATTTGCGGGCTAATGGCGTCGATAAGCTGGAAGCGCTCATATTCCAGGAAATCAGCTGCCGCCGTAGGCAACAGGAGCAAAGCAAAGCCGTAGTGGCCGTAAACCGCTACTTCCATGTTCTTATTTAAGGAAGGGCTGTACCAAGAGTGTATCTCTCGCCTCATAAAAAGAGCTTTTTTGCTGTTAACTAATCCAATAACGGGGGCGAAGATAAGCGGTTTTTCTAAATTATGCCTACCGGGGCAAGGAGATGTAACGGCTTTTGAGGGCAAGCTCAGGCTGTCGCCAAGTTATTAGAAACTGATTAAAAAGCCTGATAAATTTGCCGGTTCAGCCCGGGAGCTATACTTTAGCATAATTAGAGCTTGTTAAGCTCTAAAGGATTTTGGATGGGTAGCCCTTCCAAAAGCAGGGGAGTTACACCTTAGTATATTATCTCAGGTAATTATGGATAAGCACATCAAGGAAATCGTCAATCGGATTGAAGCCGTAAGCCAGGAAGCCGAGCGCTTATTTGGCCATTGCTCGGCCGATGAGTTAAATTGGCAGCCTGCGCCCGGGCAGTGGAGCATCGGGCAATGCTTTGAGCACCTCATCATCTCTAACAAGCAATATTTCCCGCAGTTGAAAGAATTGGCGAGCAATACCAAGAAATTCTCTTTCTGGGAGCGCCTGCCTTTCTGGGCAGAGCTTTGTGGCTACTTCATGCGGCGCTACGTGACGTCGGAGCCCCGTCACAAAATGCCCGCCCCAACTGTTTTTCAGCCGCCTCACAGCAAAGTGGCGCCTGAGATCATCCTGTTGTTTAAGACCCATAACCAGCAGCTCATCAAGTATATCCAGGCAGTGCGCAATCTGGAGTATGACCAGCCCAACATCACCTCTCCGGCAGCCTCGTTCATCACTTACTCCCTGCGCGATGCCTTTACGATACTGGCCAATCATGAGGAGCGGCATCTGCGCCAGGCACAAAGGGTAATGGAGCTGGGGGGCTTTTCAAATGAAGCAAAAATTGCAAGTTGAACGTTAAATAATTTGCATACTTCAAAAAGAGTGTATAACTTTGTGGTGCGATTGAAAAAAAAAATCGCTTATGGCAATAAAAAAATAACCGTTAGCGTTATATTTGCCGACTCTCAAGAAGGCGATGCTTTTTTGAGAATCCACAGGCTGAAATGCCTGTCACAAATTTGCAGACTCTGTCTAAAGATCATAACTGGGGTTTAGTTTTTTTTGGAGTGTAGCAGCGTCAAGTTGCTACACTTTCTTTTTTTTGTTTAATTTCCCGCCGCACTTTCAGAAAAAACGTATGCACATCAAACCATTTCGGGCCGTATATCCCTGCGTGGAGCGCATCGCTTCAGCCGATGCTTTCTTTAGCTCAATCAAGGAAGATTACAGCGGATACCTGCAAGGCAGCTTATTTGAGCAATCTGCTCATGAAGTGCTGTATGTCTATCAGATACGCGCTGCGGCGTACTGCTATACCGGGTTATTGGCCTGCGTGGACATACGCGACTATCTCGAAGGGCACATCCGCCAGCATGAGCATACCTTGGCGGCCAAAGAGCAAACCCAGTTGTCGCTGCTGACAGCCCGAAAAGCAGCGGTCAAGCCGGTTTTGCTAGCTTATCCCGCAGTGGAAGCGATCAGCAACTGGGTCAAGGCTTATCTGATTGGCAAAGCGCCTGGTTTTAGCATCGCGCTTGAGGAAGAGGCTGTTGAAGAGCATTCCTTCTGGGAGGTGAGCGCCGAAGCCGACCTCCTCGAGATTCAACGCCTTTTTGCACAATTTGTGCCCAATACCTATATCGCGGATGGCCATCACCGGGCTGCTGCTACGGCCCATTTATATGCCCAGTCCCTGGATGGCGGGCTAGCGGGGCGTTATGACTTGCTGCTCAGCGCTTTTTTCCCTTCCTCCGACATCGCCATCCTGGATTTCAACCGCGTCGTCCGGGGGTTGAATGGACATACGCCTACGGCTTTCATGGCACAGCTCAGCCGTTACTGCGAGATTGAGGTGCTGGCCCAGGCTGCCAAGCCGACGCGCAAACACGAAATCACCATGTTGCTCAAGGGGGAGTGGTACCGCCTGCGCTGGAAGGAAAGCGTCATGTTATACTATGCCGATGAACCCCTCCTCCTCGATGCCATGCTGCTGGACGAGACGGTCTTTCGCAAGCTGCTAGGCATAGAAGATGTGCGTACAGACCAGCGCATACATTATGTGGAGGGGCCCAAAGGGCTGGAAGGCATCAGCAGCCAGGTTAATGGGCAGGAGGATAGCGCGGCATTTTGCCTCTACCCCATCCAGCTGCAGGAAATGATCACCTTGGCTGACTTGGGGCAGGTGCTGCCTCCTAAATCTACCTGGTTTCTGCCGCGCATGAAGAATGGCCTGGTCGTACAGCTTTTTTGAGCGGCAGATTTGAAGGGGGGGGCGAGCCCATAGCCATCAGGTTAAGCCATAAACAGGCATTTTGTTACTCAATCCTCCTCC
>CAYSPJ010000222.1:0-6031 GCA_964432875.1 uncultured Phaeodactylibacter sp.
TGAAAACCCGCGTAATCCGTGGCTAAAAACCACACCCTGCCGCCAGGCAGCTCCGCGTAAATCCGCGCCATCCGTGGCTAAAAGTACCGAACGCGGCAACAGCTTCGAGGCCTAGTGCCCAGTAGCCATCCGACAGGGCTAACAGTACAAAGCACTCCATAAATTAGTTTTTTTGTGGGAATGCTTATATTTATCCTTTGTAAAAAAGTCCCATTGAATATGTCATTATACACGAAATGCTGGGGGTGGTCATTGCTTTTCTGCTTTGGGGGGAACATCACCGCTTTGACGGCTCAACCATCAAACCTCCACTTTGAGCGCTTGGGTGCCGAACAAAGAGTGCCGATGGGCAATTTCGACCTCGTGCTCCAGGATTCAAGAGGATTTATCTGGGCAGGAGGCTATGCCGGGCTAGTCCGCTATGATGGATACGAAGTAGTCCATTATACCAATGACGCAACGGACAGCCTGAGCATCGGAGACAATAAAGTGTCGGCCATCGTCGAAGGCCCCGACCAGCAGGGGCTTTGGGTGGGCACGCAAAACGGCTTAAATTACTACGACTTCAAAACCGAAACCTTCACCCGTTATTTGCAGGAACAGCGTGGCGATGCTGGCAATACCAGGAAGTATATCCAGGAAGTATGCGCCATGCCCTCCGGCCAGCTCTGGGTCATGACCTCTCAGGAAATCGGCATTTTTAACCCTGCCGACAGGTCTTTTAAAAAAATAGATCCCGCAGGAGAAAAGGCCCCCTTCCTGACGATGCATCAAGGGCAAGACGGCACTATTTGGGTTGGCAAGGAAAAAGGGCTATTTAAAATCGATCCGGCGGGCAAGGCGCTGGAGCGGATGGCGCTGGCGGCAGCTGGCACTGTGCCGCTTGACCATTTCCCCATCTACTCCATCGCGGCAGGAGCGGGCCATACGCTCTGGCTAGGCAGCACCAATAGCATCATCCACTATGATGCAAGCAGCGGAGCAGCCCGGCACTACCCTATCTCCCCGGCAGGCGAGCGAAAAGTCAGAGCCATCAAGGTCATCCACAACAGCGTATTGTGGTGCGGGACGGATGGCGGCTTATTCCGTTTTACCCCCCGGACGGCAAAATGGGAAGGCTTTCAGCACGACCCCAACAATGCCAACAGCCTCAGCAGCAGCTCGATCCAATACATCCATGAAGACCATACCGGAGTGATTTGGCTGGCAACGATAGGCGGCATCAACGTACTCAGGACATCTACCGAGATATTCCAGAAGTTCCCCAATAGCTATCAATACGAGATTGCTAACGTGAGCCAGATAAGAGGTTTTATCGAAATCGCTCCCGGCAAATTGCTGCTTTGGGAAAAGGGCGGCCTGAAGGTTCTTGATTGGAAAACCGGGGCTAAGGCCCCTTTCCCCCACCGGCCCGTTCAAGACCTGGACGCCTGGGATAGCAGGGTGTACTGCTTTTTCAAAGACGATCGAAGCCGGATTTGGATGGGGACGCACCAAGGGGTCTTTGTTTTCGATCCCACCACCAACGCTTTTACGCGCTATCACCAAGATTCCGGAGGGCAGCTCGCGCTCAGCAATAATCAGATCCGGGACATCTGCCAGGACCATACCGGGGCGATCTGGATTGCTACCTGGGCTGGAGGGGTCAACCAGCTTGATGAGCAGGCAGGCGTGGTGCGGCATTTCTTCCATACCGAGGCGGAAAAGCATACCTATCAGAATGGCGCCAGAAAGGTATTTGTGGATCGCAGCGGCACGGTATGGGCGGGCACCCGGGGCGGGCTGCATAGATACGACCGGGAGCGCCGACAGTTCAAGCGCTATAGCCACGACCCCCAAGACCCCAACAGCATTGGGGAAAATACCGCGTTCGATATTTACGAAGACGCTAAAGGCTATCTATGGATTGGCACTTATGGCGGCGGGCTCAACCGCTTTGACCCCGCCACAGACTCCTTCCGGCGCTACACCATCAAGGATGGGCTGCCCGACAATAACGTGTTCTCCGTGCTCCCCGATGACAAGGGGCATTTGTGGCTGAATACCTACGTCGGCATCGTGAAATTTGACCCGGAAAAAGAGACTTTCCAAACCATTGATTTCCGGGATGGCCTGCTGAATAGGCAGTACGAGCCCTTTAGCACCTACCGGAGCGCCTACTCCGGAGAACTCATCTATGAAGGCAAGCAGGGGATTGACATCTTTCACCCCGACAGCATCCGGGTAGACTCCTCTCTTCCGGTTGTGCGGTTTACAGGCTTCCAGCTTTTTAACCGCTTGGTCCCAATCCGCAGGAGCGGCAAAGCGACTAGCCGCGACGACTACTATCTCGACCAGTCCATTTCGGAAACGCAACAGCTGGTCATCCCCTACCACATGAAGGTCCTCACTTTCCAGTTTGCCGCCCTGCATTTTGCCAACCCTGGCAAAAACCAATATGCCTACCGGTTGGAAGGTTTTGATCAAGACTGGCAGCACATCGGCCATTCGCGTACTGCGACTTTTACCAACCTGGCCCCCGGGAAATACCGCCTGTTCGTAAAAGCGTCCAATGCCGACGGCCGATGGAATGAACAAGGCACCTCTATTGAAATCATCGTCACACCTCCCTGGTGGCTCACCTGGTGGGCATGGTGCCTCTACTTGCTGGCGGCAGCGGGCCTGCTCTATGCTTTTTTCAATTATCAACGCCGCCGCTGGCACCTGCAAGCTGAACTGGCCGGGCAACAACGGGAGGCGCAACGGCTCAAAGAACTGGATGCGTTTAAAAGCCAACTGTACGCCAATTTTACCCACGAATTACGCACGCCGCTCACCGTCATCCTCGGCGCCACAGACCAGATACCGGCTTTTCATCAAAAACAGGAAACCAGCCGGCTGAGCTGGGCTATTGAAATGGTAAGGCGCAATAGCTTCCGGCTTTTGCAGCTCATCAATCAAATCCTCGACCTCTCCAAGCTCGAAGCTGGCATGATGACCGTGGAAATGGTACAGGGGAACGTCGTCGCCTTTATGAAATACCTAACTGAGTCTTATGAATCGCTGGCGGAAGTCAAAGGCATTTCAATCGCCTTCGAGGCGGCCCCTTCCCGGCTGTTGATGGATTTTGACGAGGAAAAACTGTGCAATATCTTTTCCAACCTGCTGTCCAACGCCATCAAGTTCACCCCTACCGGCGGCAGCATCTCCATCGGCATCAGCACTAGAGAAGAATCGAGAAAAAGCTTCCTCCTGATTGAGGTGCGGGATACGGGCATCGGCATTCCACAGGACAAGCTACCCTATATCTTTGACCGCTTTTATCAGGTGGATTCCGAAAGCCCCCACCACGGCCTGCGCCGCGAAGGGGGCACCGGTATCGGGCTGACGCTTACCAAAGAACTGACCGAGTTGTTGGATGGGAAAATCGAAGTAGAGAGCACGGAAGGCCACGGCACTTGCTTCAGGGTCTTGCTGCCTGTCGCCAACGAAGCTCCCCTGAAGGAAGAAGATGCCTTGTTCGCCATAGCGCCCGGCGCAATCGCCCCTTTCAAAGCGAGCACCGCTCCAGCAGACGAACCCGCCCCTCCCCCAAGCGAAGACTTGCCTACCCTCCTGATTGTAGAAGATTCTCCCGACATCATATCCTACTTGCGCACCTGCCTGCAAGGGAGCTACGACGTCACCACGGCCACCAATGGACGCCAGGGCGTAGAAAAAGCCATCGAGGAAGTGCCCGACATCATCATCAGCGATGTGATGATGCCAGAAATGGATGGTTTTGAGCTGTGCACAATCCTCAAGAACGACGAGCGCACCAGCCATATCCCCATCGTGCTGCTCACCGCGAGGGTGGATGCCGAATCGCGCCTGAAGGGCCTGCAGCGCGGTGCCGACGCCTACCTCAGTAAGCCTTTCAACCTGGCAGAACTCAAGCTCCAACTGGCCAACCTCACTACCCTGCAACAAAAGCTGCGCACCCGCTACCTAAACCTGAACCCACTGCCGCCCTCCGAAGACCCCGGCTTGCAGTTAGAAGACCAATTCCTCGCCAAAGCCCGCCAGGCTGTCTTCGACAATCTCGATGATCCAGACTTTTCCATTTCAGACTTGTACCGTTCGCTAGGGGTCAGCCGCACCCAATTGCACAACAAGCTAAGGGCACTCACCGGTCGCTCGACCTCCGGCTTTATCCGCTCCCTGCGCCTTCAGCGCGGCCGCGAGCTGCTCCGCTCTTCGAAGGTCAATGTCTCCGAAATCGCCTACCTGGTTGGCTTCAACGACCCCAACTACTTTTCCCGCTGTTACCTGCAGGAGTACGGGCTGGCACCGAGCGAGGAGCGAGGGGAGCAGCAGACCAATCAGGAGTAGCTCGCCCAAGGCGCGGTGCAGTGTGCAAAATTTACCTTCTTTGACCATTGGTGTGAGCAGGGCCATAGCACACTTAAATGGCAAAACAATAGACTTCGTACCATAGGGATCATCGTAGGCTAAAAATGGCTCTTTTCGACCCAAACGGTGGCTTTTTTCGGCTACTTCGCTGGGCTGTCCCCCCGCATAAAGCCTTCGTATGGATAGAAGGAACAAAGGTTGTCTCCAAGCTGGTGTAGCTTGATGAGACTCTGAAAGCCCCCAGCTGATCAAGCCTGTTTCTTAACGCTCTACCAAGCCAAAAAAACAAATAAGGCCTGCCCTGTGGAATGCGCCTAGCGCATATTCCACGGGGGCCGGTCCTTGCTGAATCTTAGGCAGAGAAAGCGTTTCAACCCCTAACCCGTGGAAATAGGGTTTGATTTTGCTCCCAATCTTCGAATTAAAATTCCCGCTTCTCCAGCCTCATTACATTTGGGCGGGATGTGGCTATACTCCATTTGAGGCCATCTTCTACCTACCCCCTATTTTTGCATTCTCACCGCCCCCCCCCACTTTATGCGATTGCGCCCAAAGGGCAGCTAGCATAATTTTGAACGACAAAGCCAAGTTGGCGGATTTGCACAAGGTTTTGATGGTTTTGCACAAACACGCAACGGCAGGAAGGCCGTAATATTGAACCGTTGAACCCGGCATCAGCCGAGCAACCGCGGCGGCGAGGATATCCCCATCACCGTGACCAAGGATCGGCGCAAGGAATTGATGAAGAGATTGGGGGATTTGGGGGGGTGGGTGTAAACGCGAAGCGTTCATCGGCTGCTTCAGCAGCCGGATGTAAGAGCGGGTCTAAATCAAAACGAGAACACCTGTAAGTATCCCGCTAAATTCACATTTAGCGGGATACTTAGGCGTGTTCCCGTTCTGGCGTGTCCCCGTTGTGACTACGCCAAGATACGCGGCAAGGGAAAAGCCGCCGCAAGCAGCCATGCTCAGCTCTGTGGCAGCGCGAGGTATAATCGCATGGATGAAAAGAACCAAAAATCACGGCTTTATTTGTTTCTTAACGCTCCACCCCTCTTGCTGACACCCATCGCCACAAGCCCACAACAAAGCCGCCCCACACGTCTCCATGCAGGGCGGCTTGGCACCAGGTATCGGACAGCCTGAGCTGTCCGGTGCCTAACCTCAGTCTGTCTTCACCAACCGCAGCACTGTCTTGTTCTGATCAGTGCCAGGGAATACCTCGACGAAGTACAGGCCGGCCGGCAGGTGGCCAATGGGCCACTCCAACTGGCTGCGCTCGCCCGCTGGCAGCAGCCTTTCCTCCAACGGCTGCCCCAGTTGGTTGAGCAGGCGCAGGCGGGTTTCGCTTGCCGCTTCAGGTATTTCCAAGGTGAACGCCTCCCGCGTCGGATTAGGCCACAGGCGGGGGCTGGCAGTACGCTCGGCCTGGGCAGCCTCTGCCGCATTGCCTGGCGCGGTGCTGATAGGCAATACCCCTCCGCTGGCCGCCAGGTTGCTGAATACCGCTGTAGCGGCCTGCCCCGGCAAGGAAGTGAAGGCTGCCACGCCTACCTCCAGGCAACTGCCCATCGGGTTGGACTGGAGGTTGACGATGCTATAGGAGCTGCCGTTGACCGAGTAGTAGCCGATGAAGAGGTTGCCCTGCCGCACCAGCCGC
>CAYSPJ010000223.1:0-6000 GCA_964432875.1 uncultured Phaeodactylibacter sp.
CTCTTCTGGCTTTTATCATCCGTGTTTTGGCAACTGATAACTGTTGCGATGGTGAGGGTGAGGGATGTTTTTGTTTTGGTTTTTTTCATGGTTACTTGAACAACGGTTAGTAATGCGTAGTGCGACCGTTTAGGGAGCATTATCGCATATACCTTGTTGTAGCCAGTTTTTCCCTGTATTTGTCCTCCAATGCACGCGCAAAAGCTGCTTTGTCATTCCGTAGTAATTCCATTGCTTCTCCATTCACAATGGTTGCATCTTCAATAATACCTCTGAGCGCATCACGCAGCGGCCTTTCTACCCTTTGCCCTGCCCCCCCCGGATCAGCCACCGCTCGGGCTACACGTCTTCGCGGCGCAGCTTGACGGCCTCGCCCGGGCGGCAACTGTTGCTACTGGCGCGAAAATCTTATCTTTGCCATCGCCATCAATCATGCTTGCACGTGGGCATGGGCGGTGAAATTTGTAATTGAGCTACAAGCCCTGTAGAATTGCGCAGCACATATTCCACAGGGCAAGGCGAGCTTAACTGGCCAAAACAAATGTAATATAACATAACAAAATGAATTATCACATCACGCTCACCTCCCTCCTCGCACTATTTGCCCTGGCGAGCTGCCAGCCCTCCCGGCCTTTGCTCACCCAGGACCTCAGCAGCCCGGTGCGCGCCATCACCCGCCAGCAGATCGAGCTGCGCGACGGGCGGCAGCTGCCCCTGCCCTACGCCGGCCAAAAGGGTGCCACGCTCTACATCCTCATCCGCCATGCCGAAAAGGCTGGCGGCGAAGACCCTGATTTGACGCCCGAGGGCATCCGGCGCGCTATCCTGCTCTCCGAAGCCTTGCGGGGCGTACCGCTGCAGGCGATTTACGCCTCCGAGCTGCGCCGCACCCAACAGACCGCCACGCCGACGGCACAGGAGCAGGGCCTGCCCGTATTGCCCTACAACCCCAAGCAGATCGGCGAGATGGCTGATAAGCTATGGCGTGAGCACCGCGGCCAGGCCGTGCTGGTCGTCGGCCACTCCAACACCACCCCCGAGCTGGCCAACCGCTTGGCCGGTATCGACTTGCTGCGCGAGCTGCCGGAAAGCGATTACGATAAAATCTATCTCGTCGAGCGGGGCAAGGGCAAGCGCCGCAGGGTATTTCAACTGGCTTTTGAGCTGGAGCGGGGGAATGTGGATTGACTGGGCTTAGGGGTGGCATCGATGGCATCCCTCGCTTTGGCAACCACCAGGAGAGGGATGCCATCTAGGCTGTTGCATATCGCCGTTTTATATTGCTACGGAATTTGTTTATTTTTGCAGCATGGGAAAATTTTTCAACACTGCGGGCCCTTGTGTGTCGCGCATCCACTACATGCTCGATCCTTTGGTGCGCCTTTCAAGCGTCAAGAGGTTAGTAGATGCGGAGAAGTACTTCATCCTGCATGCCCCTCGGCAGACCGGTAAGACGACGACCATGTTGTCGTTTATGGAAGCGCTCAACCAAGAGGGAAAATGCATCGCATTGTACGCTAATGTTGAGGCGGCACAGGCGGTGCGCCAGGACGTGGAGGCCGCCAACCGGGTGTTTGTCAGCGTAATCGAAAATTCAGCAAGAGTTTATTTGCCGGCGGACTATCACCCTTCAGCGGAGATCGTCCAAGCGGCAGTGGGAGAAAATGCTTTACACTCCTTTCTCAGCCGCTGGTGCGCCGAACTGCCCAAACCCCTGGTGCTTTTCCTGGACGAGGCGGACGCCCTCATCGGCGATTCGCTGCTTTCGCTGCTGCGGCAACTGCGCAGCGGATACCCTCAACGTCCCAGCCACTTCCCGCAATCGGTAACCCTCATCGGCCTGCGCGATTTCCGCGACTACCGTATCTACTCCGAAAAATCCAAACGCTATGAAATCGGCGGCTCGGCTTTCAATATCCGCGACGAGAGCTTAACGCTGAGCAATTTCACGCCCGCTGAAGTCAACGCCCTCTATGCGCAACACACCGCCGAGACGGGGCAAGCCTTTACTCCCGATGCGCTCGATTTGATCTTCGAACAAACCCAGGGCCAGCCTTGGCTGGTCAATGCCCTCGGGCGGGAGCTATGCTTCGGCCAGCACCAAGTGCCAGGCCAGCGCACCGTGACCGCCGAGGATGTGCGAAATGCAGTGGAAATACTGATTTTGCGCCGCGACGTCCACCTCGACCACCTCAGCGACAAGCTGACCGAGCCGCGCGTGGCCCGCATCATCGACATGCTGCTATCGGGCCAGCAAGCGGCGGGCCTAACCAGCCTGCCTGCCGACGACCTCAACTACGTGCTCGACCTGGGGCTGGTTGCCCGCAGCCCAGTCGGACTGAAGATAGCCAATCCGATTTATCAGGAAGTCATCCCCCGCGAGCTCACCGCAGTGCAGCAAGAGTTCTTTCCAGCAAACCCCGCTTGGTATGTCCGCCACGATGGCAAGCTTGACATCGACAAGGTCCTGCAAGCCTTCTACGACTTCTATCGGGAAAATGCCGAAATCCTGCTCTCGGGGGATATCTACCAGGAGTCGGTACACCACCTGATGTTCATGGCCTGGCTGCAGCGCATCGTCAATGGCGGCGGCTTCATCCGCCGGGAGTATGCTGCCGGGCGCGGCTTTATCGACTTGGTCATCCTGTTCGCAGGCGAGAAATTTGTCTTCGAGCTAAAAACGGAAGGCAACTTCCGGCGCGAAAAAGCCTTGGAGCAAGTTCACGCCTACGCCACGCGCATGGGGGTCGAAGAAGCCTACTTGATGGTCTTCCGCAAGAAGGTCTCCGACCCAGCGCTCGTAGGGCTGGGAGAAATCCTTTTTCACGAAGGGCTGAAGGTTCATCTGGTGTGGGTGTAAGGCGCCAGCGATGCCAGCAATCCCTTTATCCCCACGCCTCCCAAAGATGCAAAAAATTGCGCCGAAGATTATATCTTTGCCCCCCAAACAAGAAAACGACATGGAACTCTCGACCCGCTATAACCCACAAGAGACTGAAGAGCGCTGGTACGCCTACTGGATGGAAAAAGGCTACTTCCACTCGGTGCCCGACGAGCGCGAGCCGTTCACCATCGTCATCCCGCCGCCCAACGTGACCGGGGTGCTGCACATGGGGCACATGCTCAACAATACCATCCAGGATATCCTCATCCGCAAGGCGCGCCTCGACGGCAAAAACGCCTGCTGGGTGCCCGGCACCGACCACGCCTCCATCGCCACCGAGGCCAAGGTGGTGAAAATGCTGCGCGAGCGCGGCATTAAAAAATCAGACATCAGCCGGGAACAATTTATGGCCTACGCCTTCGAGTGGAAGGATAAGTACGGCGGCATCATCCTGGATCAGCTCAAGCGCCTGGGGGCTTCCTGCGACTGGGAGCGCACCCGTTTCACCATGGAGCCCAAGCTCTCTGAAGCAGTCATCCGCACCTTTGTGCACCTCTACCGCAGCGGGAAGGTCTATCGCGGCAAGCGCATGACCAACTGGGACCCCGAGGCTAAAACCGTGCTTTCCAACGAAGAGGTCCTTTATAAAGAAGAAAACTCCAAGCTCTACTACGTCCGCTATCAGGTAGAAGGCAGCGCAGAGGAATGGGTGACGATTGCCACCGTGCGGCCCGAAACCATCCTGGGCGATACGGCTATTGCCGTACACCCCGAGGATGAACGCTACCAGCACCTGCATGGCAAGCGCGTACTGCTGCCGCTGCTGGGGCGCGCCATCCCCATCATTACCGACCAGTATGTGGAGATGGAATTTGGCACCGGTGCCCTGAAAATAACCCCCGCCCACGACCCCAACGACTACGAAATCGGTTTGCGCCATCAACTGGAGGTCATCGACGTGCTCAACGATGATGGCAGCATGAGCGAGGCGGCCCAGCTGTACATCGGCGAAGACCGCTTCAAGGCCCGCAAGCTGATCGTCAAAGACCTGGAAGCCGCCGGTCATATCGTCAAAATCGAAGACTACCGCAACAAAGTGGGCCGCTCGGAGCGCACCGACTCCATCGTGGAGCCGCGCCTGACCCTGCAGTGGTTTGTGGAAATGAAAGGCTTTGCCAAAACCGCCCTCGAAGCGGTGCGCAGCGGCGAGGTCAAATTCCACCCGGAGAACTTCTGGAACATGTACAATAGCTGGCTCCAGGAGGCCAATGTGCGCGACTGGTGCATCTCCCGCCAGCTGTGGTGGGGGCAGCGCATCCCGGCCTGGTATTACCAAGATAAATTCTTCGTAGCCGAGACGGCTGAAGAAGCCCTGGAGCAGGCCCGCCAGGAGCTGGCGATGCCCAACCTCCAGATTTCTGACCTGCATCAGGATGAAGATGTGCTCGACACCTGGTTTTCCTCTCAGCTCTGGCCCATCTCGGTCTTTGATGGCTTTGAAAACCAGGACGAGCTGCGCTACTATTACCCCACCAATGTGCTGGTGACGGCCTGGGATATCATTTTCTTCTGGGTGGCCCGCATGGTGATGATGGGCTACGAGTGGGCACCGCGATTACTGGGCGAGGACTTTGTCAAAGAAAAAGGCGCACAGCCCTTCTACCACGTTTACTTCACCGGCATGGTGCGCGATTCGCACCGCCACAAGATGAGCAAATCCCGCGGCAATTCCCCCGACGCGCTACAGCTGATTGACCAATACGGCGCTGATGGCGTGCGCTTTGGCTTGCTGTCCAGCGCTGCTGCCGGCAACGATATCATCTTCGACGCCCCCTTTGATAAGGAGACCAAGCAAATCGTCAACGAAAGCAAGCTCTGTGAGCAGGGCCGCAACTTCTGCAACAAGATGTGGAACGCCCTGCGCCTGGTCAAAGGCTGGCCCCTGAAAGAAGCGCCGGCTGATGCGATCAACACCCTGGCGGCAGAATGGATGGAGGAAAAGCTCAGCCAGGCCGTTGAAAAAATCAATGCCAATTTCAACGAGTTCCGCCTTTCGGAAGCCATCATGACCCTCTACAAACTCATCTGGGATGACTTCTGTAGCTGGTACCTGGAAATGATCAAGCCGGAATACGAGCAGCCGCTCGACCGGGAAACTTACCACAAGACTATCGCCATCTTTGAACGCCTGATGACGGTGCTACACCCTTTCATGCCTTTTGTGACCGAGGAGATATGGGCACACCTGCGCGAACGGGCAGCGGGCGAGGACTGTATCCTGAGCCGCTACCCCCAACCCAAGCCCTACAGCCAGGAGCTCATCGAGCGGGTGGAAGAAGCCAAAGATATTGTAACCAACGTGCGCGAAGTGCGCAACAATAAGGGCATCAAAATGAAGGACCGGCTCGAGCTCTTCATACAGGATACGCCCGGCAGCCGCAAACTGCTGGAGCTGGCCGGCATGCAGGAGATGATCGTCAAAATGGCGAATCTGGAGCGCCTCGACTTGGCCCAGGGCGAGGTAGAAGGCTCGGTATCCTTCCTCTCTGGCCGCGATAAGTTCTTCCTGGTACTCCAACAGGAGATCAATGCGGAGGAAGAGTGCGCACGCCTGCAAAAGGACTTGGAGTACTACCAGGGCTTCATCGTCTCCATCCAGAATAAGCTGAGCAACGAGCGCTTCGTCAGCAGCGCCCCGGCTGCCGTAGTGGACAAAGAGCGCCAGAAATTGGCCGACGGGGAGGCGAAGGTGCAAAGTTTGCAGGAGGCGATCGCACAGTTGGGGTGCCCGTAGGGACGGCCCTCGTGGCCGCCCGCACAAAATCCCCCGCCTATTGCGCTATCGCCCGATAGAGCCAGAAAAGCGCTTTAGGCTGCTCTGTCTTGGGCGTCGTTCCTACGGAACTCATCTATTGGCGTGACATGTGCATCGACTGGGGCGGGCGGGATATCTTTGATTTACGAGGACGCCAGCACCTCCGGCTTCAAAATCCAGGCAAATAGGCAAGGGTATACTACTGGACATTTTCAGCATACAGGGCCTTTCCGAAGCCCGTACGTCCCGTCTTTCAGACGGATGTGCAGAGCCCGCTGATCCACGCCAGAGGTCCGAATAG
>CAYSPJ010000224.1:0-5952 GCA_964432875.1 uncultured Phaeodactylibacter sp.
CAGGGTGTGGCTCAGGGGGCCAAGCGCTCGATCAGCCAGGCACCGTCCGGTTGGCGGGAGTAGCGGAAGCGGTCGTGGAGGCGGGATTGGCGGCCCTGCCAAAACTCAAAAGTATCTGGCACGATGCGGTAGCCGCCCCAGAAGGAAGGCAGAGGCACCTGGCCGGCCTGGAATTTGCGCTTGAGCTCATCAAATTTAGACAATAGCATCTGGCGGGAGCTGATGACGGAGCTTTGCTGCGAAACCCAAGCTCCAAGCTGGCTGCCGTGCGGGCGGCTGAGGAAGTACTTCAGCGATTCGGCATGGGATATCTTGCTGGCCGTTCCGGAAATCTGCACCTGCCGCTCCAATTCCAACCAGGGGAAGAGCAAGGCTACCCGGGGGTTGTCCGCGATTTCGCGGGCTTTGCGGCTCTCGTAGTTGGTAAAAAAGACGAAGCCCTCCTCATCAAAATACTTCAACAAAACCGTGCGCACCGAGGGTTGCCCTTCGGGCGAGACCGAGGCCAGGCTCATCGCATTGGGTTCGAGCATGTTGCCCGCCAGGGCTTGTTCAAACCACAATTCAAACTGCTGGAAAGGGCCTGGCGCCAAGTCCTCTTCTGAAAGCCCCGAGAGCATATATTCTTCGCGCATGCTGGCAAGATCCATAATCGTCTTATTTTTGTTGGCGGCTAAGATACAAAATCAGGGCCAGACCAAGGCCTGCCCAGTTAAAACCAAGCAAATCAACCCCGGAAAAAGGCGTTTGTTGCAATAGCAGAAAAAATAAGCGCTGCCCGGGAAAAAAATGCGCTGCTGATTGGTCTAATTTAATCAAGATACCATCCAAAGCCACTGCCATGAAGCGACTCCTCTTATTCTCCGCCATTTTGTGCGCTACTGCTATCGCCTTCGGGCAGGGTTATCCGGTCATGGGCCGCGCCGTGGATGGGGTAAGCAAAGACCCGCTCATCGGGGCACACGTCATGCTGCTGAAACTGCCCGATTCTACTACTCAAGCCAATACTACCAACGTAGATGGCCGCTTCATTTTCCGCGACATCAGCCCGGGCAATTACGAGCTCAGCATCTCCTATCTGGGCTACGAGGCAAAAATACGCACCCTGGAAGTGCGCAACGAGCCCGTCCGCCTGGGCGAGATCGCCCTTTCCGAGGGCGCAGTCAATCTGGAACAAGTGCAGGTGACTGGCCGCATCCCTCCTGCTACCCAGCGCGGGGATACCACCCAATTCAATGCCGAGGCCTATAAAGTCAACCCCGACGCCAGCGCCGAGGACCTGGTACGCAAGATGCCGGGCATATCAGTAGAAGGCGGCCAGGTGCAAGCCCAGGGTGAACAGGTGCGCCGGGTACTGATCGATGGCAAGCCCTTTTTGGGAGACGACCCCATGGCTGCCCTGCGCAATATGCCCGCCGAGGTGATCGAGCGCATCCAGGTGTTCGATCAGGCCAGCGAGCAGGCACAATTTTCAGGCTATAACGATGGCGAAACCACCAAAGGCATCAACATCATCACCAAGCCGGGCATGAGCAACGGCCAGTTTGGCAAAATCTTTGCCGGCTATGGCGATGATGAACGCTACCAGGCTGGCGGCATCGTCAACTTCTTCAAAGGAGACACCCGCTTTTCCATCATCGGGCAGACCAACAACATCAACCAGCAAAATTTTGCGGCGGAAGACCTGGTCGGCATCACCGGCGCCCAAAGCAGCGGGCGCGGCGGACGCGGCGGCGGCGGGCGTGGCGGCAGAGGGGGGAGCAATGTCGGCGATTTTTTGATCTCACAACAGGATGGCATCGCCACTACCCATGCTTTGGGCCTGAATTATGCCGATAAATGGGGCAAAAAAGCGGAGGTCACGGGCAGCTATTTTTTCAACTACAGCGACAACGATGCCTACAACAACATCTTCCGCGATTTTGTCAGCACGGCCGATTTTGGGCAAACCTATACCGAAGAGAGCTCTTCTACCCGCAAAAACATCAACCACCGTTTCAACTTCAGGCTGGAGTATTCGATCGACTCCAGCAACTCCATCATCTTGCAGCCGCGCCTGTCGTTTCAGCAAAACGATGGCCGCGAACAGACCCTGGGCCTCAACATCCTGGGCGAATTGCCTCAAAGCAGCACCGACTATCAGCTCCTGCCGGAATTGTCGGGCCTGGACTTTTCCAATATGCTGCTGTGGCGGCACCGCTTTGCCAGGGCCGGCCGCACTTTCTCACTCAATGTCAATACCGGCTATAATCGCAATGATGGGCAGCGCTTGCTGCGCTCGGAAAACATCATTTTTGCCGATGTGATTTTTGCTGATTCCCTCGACCAACGCTCGGACCTGCTGAGCAACGGCTGGTCGGTCTCGGCCAATGCCATCTACACCGAACCCCTGGGGGACAAGAGCCAATTGCAGCTCAATTACGAGCATGCCTATCAGCAGAGCGATTCCGAGCAGGAGACTTATGATTTCGAGGGCAACGGACAGGGCTATAGCTTGTTCAACCCCCTTTTGTCCAACATCTTCGATAATGAGTACCAAACTCAACGCGCCGGGGCGGGCTGGCGCTGGAATGGCGAAAAAGCGTCTTTTAATGCCCGTATGACGCTACAATGGGCCGATTTGCGCAGTACACAATCCTTCCCTACGGAAGCAGAGGTCAACCGCGATTTCTTCAACGTGCTGCCTTCCTTTTTCTATCGCTTCCGCTTCTCGCGCCAGGAGCAGCTCCGCATCAGCTATCGCCCGAGCACTTCGCCGCCTTCCATCAGCCAGTTGCAGGAGGTGGTCAACAACAGCAACCCCCTCTTCTTGCGGGCGGGCAATCCCGAGTTGGAGCAGAGCTACCAACACCGCCTCTTCATGCAATACACAAAAACCAACCTGGATAAATCTTCGATGCTCTACTTGATGTTGAGCGGACAGGCCACAAATGACTACGTGGGCAACAGCACCCTCATCGCCCGCCGCGATACGCTGGTGGCACAGGGTATCCTCCTGCCTCAGGGCGGCCAGTACATCCAGCCCGTCAACCTGGATGGCTACTGGAACCTGCGTGGCTTCTTGACCTACGGCCGGCCCGCCCAGTGGCTGAAGAGCAACCTCAACTTCAACCTCTCCGCCGACTACACCCGCCAGCCGGGCCTGATCAACGGCGCTTTGAACTACGCCCGCAATACCCGCCTGGCTACAGGCCTGGTGCTGAGCAGCAACATCAGCCCCCGGGTGGACTTTACGGCTTCTTCTCAATCCAGTTACACTTTTGTGGAAAACACCCTCAATACCGCTCTGGACAACAACTTCTTCAACCAGAGCTCACGCCTGGGCTTCAACCTGATCATCGGCAAGGGCTTCGTGTTCAATACCGAGCTCAACCACCAGTTGTTCAGCGGCTTGTCAGCAGACTTCAATCAAACTTTCTGGCTCTGGAATATGGGGCTGGGCAAGAAGTTTTTCGAAAAACAACAGGGCGAGCTCCGCCTCACTGCTTTTGACCTGCTGGGGCAAAACACCAGCATCCGCCGCAACGTCACGGAAGCTTATGTCGAAGACTTGCAGACGGTCGTCCTCCAGCAGTATTTCATGCTGACCTTTACATACAATATCCGCAATTTTGGAAGCAAAGGGTAATCTCCGCCCCCTGGAAGCCAAGCGATATGCTCTTCCACGGGCTTTATTATAAAGTTCCTTGGGGTTATAGCCCTGTCAGGCACTCGTGGGAGGTGCGCCACCATGCTCCAATTATACCGTACTACCATTTAAAACAAGCTCCCCTGCCGGGCGAAGCTCGCCGGGTTTTCCAGTTCCAGCAATTGGCGCTTCATGTCCAGGCCATAGAAATAGCCCTGGAGTTCGCCGCCCTTGGCGATGCAACGATGGCAGGGCACGACGATCGCCAGCGGGTTGTGGCGATTGGCCTGCCCCACGGCGCGCACGGCATGGGGATCGCCCAGGGCAGTGGCGATAGCCAGGTAGGTCGTGGTATGGCCGTAAGGTACTTTGCGCAGCTCCTCCCAGACCGCCTGGTGGAAGGCGGGCGCATCGCCATAGTCCAATTCCAGGCCGAAGGCCTGCAGCTCGCCGCGGAAGTACTTTTCCAGCTGTTGGTAAGCCTTGAGCAATACGGCGGGCACCGGCAGGTCGGGGCAGCGCTGTTTGTCCGTCAGGCTGACGGAGCGCAGGCCATGGCGGCTGCCTTTGAGCTCAAAGCAGCCAAAGGGGGAAGAAAGGAATGCTTTCTCTAGCATCGGCATTGATTATGCGCCAAAAATAATGAATTTTGGCGAGAATCGGCCCTACCGCAGAAAGGCTTCGATATCTATTTTGCCCTCTTTATACTCCAAGCCCTCTTCCTCCTCCTCATCCTGCGCTTGCACCGCTTTGACCATGAGCTTGGGATTGACGAAGGCGTAATCTGCCTCATCGTATTCGTAGAGCGACCACTTGCCCCACTTATACTCCAGTGCGGTGAGGTTTTCCACCCAGTCGCCAGCATTCAGGTAGCTGACTTTTTTGCCCTTCACATCCTGCGTGCGCATCTGCGGGCGGTGGATGTGGCCACAGATGACGTAGTCGTAATCCTCCTTAGCTGCCAACTGGATAGCTGTGTCTTCGAAGTCGCTGATGAATTTGATGGCTTCCTTGACGCCGTTTTTGACGCGCTTGGCAAAAGACATCCGCTGCATACCCAGCCCCAGGCGGAGCTTATTGACAAAGCGGTTGATGCGGATGAGCAAGTCGTAGCCGACACCGCCCAGCTTAGCGATGAAGGGCGAATATTTGATAAAAACGTCAAAGATATCGCCGTGGAAAATCCAGTAAGTCTCCCCTTTAAGCCTAAGTATCAGCTTATCACGCAAATGGATATTGCCAGAGGAGAAATCCGAATAGCGGCGCAGGGCATCGTCGTGGTTGCCGGTAATATAATAGACCTTGGTGCCGCGTGCCGCCATTTTCAGGATGCGCTGAATAACCTGGATGTGCTCCTTGGGGAAGTAGCGTTTGCTGAACTGCCACATGTCGATAAAGTCCCCATTGAGGACCAGGGTGTCCACCTTGATGCTTTTGAGGTAGTTGAGCAGCTCGGTGGCGTGGCAGCCATAAGTGCCCAGGTGGACGTCGGAAATGACAACAATATCTAATTCGCGCTTCATGTCGCCTTGATGATAAGTGTGCAATAAACGGGAAGAAGTTGCTCTTTGAGCCAAGCTTCCAGATAATGCGCACAAGATCAGGGCTTATTGTAAAGTGGGTGTAAAGTGGGTATTATGTATTATTTAAGTTTCCCCAACACCCTTTATTCAGAGGCTTTTTGGAAGATGCGGTCGTAAAATATCTGCTTTTCCGGGTCGGCGGCCAGGATGAGGCGTTCGCCATTGGCTTCCTTCACCAGATTGGGCTGGTCATAGCCGCTGATGTTCAGAAAAAGGGTCTTCTGATCGGTGCTCAATTTCCAGGCACCAAATTGTTCAACGCCTCCAGAGGTGATGACCAACATACTGTCGCGCCGAAAGTCGAAAACAGCATCCTTATAAACTTCCATCACCCCTTCCACCACCATTAGCTGTTGCTCGCTCAAATCGCGGGCTTTTGCACCTTCCAACACGGCCTGGGCGTCGTACTGCCATTGCCCGATGATGTTTTCTTTGAGGTCGGCTTGCGGGTTAGAACAGGCGGCCAACAGGGGCAGCAAAAAAGCTGCGATTTTGTAAATTCTCTTCATGGGAAATAATGGTTTTTGTCAGAGTCAGCGGCAAATGTAATGCACAATGATGAATTATCCAGCATTTTTATCTGGCAAAAATTGAGGCTCGAAGAGCAAGGGCGCTCAGATACTACAGCTTAAGCGCGCAAGCCTTGCTTTTTACGTTCGTTCTCTCCCCTATACCGGCCATGCTCACTGGTTGGCCGCCCGGCCAATCCGTGAGCATCCGTGAAATCCGTGGCTAAAAACT
>CAYSPJ010000225.1:0-5925 GCA_964432875.1 uncultured Phaeodactylibacter sp.
AGTCCGTGTTGCGTCAATATCCGCTATGTGCGGCCCCCTTCTTCCCCCTTAGCAGAGAACGAGGAAACCGCAGCCTTTCAACCCGAACCAATCGAAGATGCCCCAGGATTTAGCGCTAAAGGCAAGCTCTGATTTTTTCAGTTGGACAAATCTAATATAAAGTCCCTTGCCAGTCAATACCTTCCAGCAAAAAGAAACGATGCTCTCTTTCAATGGCTGAGACATCTTTCTATCCTTTTCGTGAATAATACGGAGTGAAAATCATGGCTCAAAGTTAGGCCACAATCAGATGGATAGAAAGGAAAGAAAACGCGATTAGGAACAGGTCAAATTTTGGGGATTAGAATCTGGGCGGAGGATACTACTCCAGCTCCCCAAACAAATCGTACTCCGTAGCATCGGTGATGCGCACCAGCGCGAAATCGCCGAGGCGGACGTAATTACTGGCGGCAGGCACGAGGACTTCGTTGTCCACCTCCGGCGAATCGCCTTCGGTGCGGCCGATGAAGTACTCGCCCTCCTTGCGGTCGAAGAGCACCTTGAGGGTCTGGCCGATTTTTGCCTGGTTTTTGGCAAAAGAGATGCCCTGCTGGATTTCCATGAGGCGGTTGGCGCGCTCCTCCTTCACTTCGGCGGGCACATCGTCGGGCAGCTCGTGGGCGCGGGTGTCTTCTTCGTGAGAGTATTGAAAAACGCCCAGGCGGTCGAACTGCATCTCCTCCACGAAATCGCACAAATCCTGAAATTCCGCTTCGGTCTCGCCGGGGAAGCCGACCAGCATGGTGGTGCGCAGGCTCAGCCCCGGCACTTTCTGACGGGCCAGCCCAACGAGCTCTACGGTCTCCTCGCGGGTGATCTGGCGGCGCATGCGGTCCAAGACGGCGTTGTTGGCGTGCTGCAGCGGCATGTCGAGGTAATTGCAAATCTCGGGGCGCTCCGCCATGACTTCGAGGATTTCGACCGGGAATTTGCTGGGATAAGCGTAGTGCAGGCGGATCCATTCGATACCCTCTACGTCGGCCAAGGCATGGAGCAGGCGGGGCAGCTCGCGCTTCTTGTAGAGGTCCAGGCCGTAGTAGGTCAATTCCTGGGCGATGAGCATCAGCTCTTTGACGCCGCGGCGGGCCAGGCTTTTCGCCTCCTTCACCAATTCTTCGATGGGGCGGGAGATGTGCTTGCCGCGCATCAGCGGGATGGCACAGAAAGAGCAGGTGCGGTTGCAGCCTTCGGATATCTTCAGGTAGGCATAGTGCTGGGGCGTGGTGATGGCGCGCTCGCCGATGAGCTCGTGCTTGTAGTCGGCATTGAGTTTAGCCAACAGAGCAGGCAGCTCCAGCGTGCCGAAGTAGGCGTCCACTTCGGGGATTTCCACTTCCAGCTGGTCTTTGTAGCGCTGCGACAAGCAACCGGTGACGTAGAGCTTCTCGATGCCGCCTTGCTTTTTCACCTCGGCATATTCCAGGATGGTGTTGACGGATTCTTCCTTGGCCAAATCGATAAAGCCACAAGTATTGACGATGACGATATTCGCGTCCTCGTCGGCGCTGTCGTGCACCACCTCGTAGTCATTGCCCCGTAGTTGGGTGATGATGTTTTCCGAGTCCACCAGGTTTTTTGAACAGCCCAGCGTAATAAGGTTGACTTTATCGCGGTTTAATGTTTTGGTCTTCATAAATTGGCGCACCATTTTTTGCGGGTGCAAAGATACGCATTTGAAAACGGCAAAAGAATAGATGACATGAAATACCTCGCTGCTTTGTTTTTCCTCCTCTTTTCGGCCAGCCTGGCGGTGGCCCAGATCGGCTTAAATGCGGGCTACCGCTACAACAGCGCACCGGATTGGCAGTTTGCCGCCGCTGCTGGCGGCGGCGAGCAACCCTTGCTCAACGACGGCTACTCATTTGGGCTGGATTTCTGGATCCCGCTCAAAGCCGTGCGCATTGATATCCTGCCCGAAATCAATTTCAGCCGTTTCCGCACCGAGCCCCTCCCCTTCCCAGCGCTGGACATGGACGGCAGCCTGGCCCAAAACTGGTACAGCCTCTTTCTCCATGCCAATATCTATTTCCTCAACCTGGATGGCGACTGCGACTGCCCGACTTTTTCCAAATCGGGGGGGCTACTGGAGAAGGGCTTGTTTTTGCAGCTCTCGCCCGGCATCTCCTACCTGCAGCAAGAGGCTGTCGCCCCCGAGCAGCAGGAAAGCTCGCAGAGCTGGGCACCCAGCCTCGGCGCTGCCCTGGGCCTGGATCTGGGCCTGAGCGATTTCGTCACCATCAGCCCCATGGCCGGCTTCCGCTATTTCCTGCCCACCGACTGGGCCAGCGCCCGCCTGCTGGACGATCTCGATACCCAAACGGGCAGCCTCAAGGACGAACGCAGCGACATCCGGCAGGTGTATGTGGGGCTGCGCTTGGGGGTGCGGTTTAGGACGTAGCAGAAGCTCAAATGGAGCGACATCCCGCTCTTTAGAAAATCTTCGAGGCCTGGCCGCAGGGCAAGGCGAGATTAGATTTTCTTGAGCGGGAGCGAAAAGCTCAAACATCAGCGCTGCACTGGCGGTGCAGCATAAAAACACCAAAAACTTGCATGTTACCCTGACGCCTTTTACCTTTGATGCCAAATAAGATCAGGTGCATAAGTTGCGATGGGAAAAAGCGCTGCTTGGATGAAGTACAAAGTAATGGCTCAGGCCATCCTCAAAAAACTCGGCACGGCATTGATGGATCTGGTGCCCATCATCGCGGTGGTGGCCTTTTTTCAGGCGGCGGTCATCCGGCAGCCGTTGCCGCAGGTGGGGGAAATCATCCTGGGCAGCCTATTTGTAGTCATCGGCCTGATGCTTTTTATCGAGGGGCTAGAGATGGGGTTGTTCCCGATTGGAGAGGCGATGGCTCGAGCTCTCGCTCTAAAAGGCAGCCTCTTCTGGCTGATGGCCTTTTCCTTCACGCTTGGTTTTTCCACAACGATTGCCGAGCCAGCTTTGATCGCCATCGCCAAGGAAGCCGGGCGCATCGCCGCTAGCGCGGGACTGATTGCCGATGATGCAAAAACGATGGACAATTATGCGCTGGGCTTGCGCCTATCCGTGGCTATTTCAGTCGGCTTAGCTATCGTAATTGGCGTGCTGCGCATCCTCAAAGGCTGGCCCTTGTACTATCTCATCATTGGTGGGTATATCTTGGTCATGTTGATGACCGTTGTGGCACCGGAAGAAATCATCGGTTTGGCTTACGATGCCGGCGGAGTGACGACCTCTACGATTACCGTACCATTGGTGACGGCGCTGGGAATCGGCCTTGCTAATGTGATCAAAGGGAGAAACCCTTTGCTGGATGGGTTCGGGCTAATTGCGTTTGCCTCGCTTTTACCCATGGTTTTTGTAATGGGTTACGGCTGGTTTTGGTTTTGATTATGCAGAATGAGGTGTTTATGATTACTTTTTCACTGGATTTCATGCGGATTTTATGGGATACGCTCCGCGATGTAGGCCCTATCCTGCTATTAATCGTGTTCTTCCAGCTGATAGTCCTGAAGCAGCCCATCCCCCATCTAAGCAAGATGGTTTGGGGAGGTGTCTATGTTGTATTGGGACTAGCTCTGTTTTTGATGGGATTGGAAAAAGCCCTTTTCCCTTTGGGCGATATCATGGCCACCCAATTATCAGATCCTCGTTTCGTAGCCGACACAAATGGGCAGATCGCGGGCTGGTATTCCTACTATTGGATTTACCTCTTCGCGGCCCTGATCGGCTTCGCCACCACCATCGCCGAACCGGCGCTGATCGCGGTGGCATTTAAAGCCAATGAAGTCTCGGCGGGCACCATCAGCCAGTGGGGCTTGCGCATCGTGGTGGCGCTGGGGGTGGCCTTTGCCTTGGCGCTGGGCGCCTTCCGCATCGTCACGGGCACGCCGCTCTACTTGTATATCATGGCTGGCTATATTGTAGTCATGATTCAGACTATCTTTGCGCCTCGACAGATTATCCCCCTAGCCTACGACTCTGGCGGGGTCACCACCTCCACCGTCACGGTACCACTGGTAGCGGCGCTGGGGCTGGGCTTATCGAGCGCAGTGCCTGGCAGAAACCCAGCCATTGATGGCTTTGGGCTAATCGCTTTCGCCAGCCTTTTCCCCATCATCGCGGTGCTGGGGTACGCTCAGATCATGGAATGGAAAATCCGATTCTCTCAAGCAAAAAAGCAACAAGATGCGGTTTAAACTTATCCTGGCATTGGTCAAACCTCACGTCACCGATCAAGTGGTGGATGCCCTGAAACAAGAAGGCGCTACGGGCGCGACCATCATCCCGGCCCGCGGCACGGGCATCAAAGAGGCCAAAACCTTTTTTGGCCTGAGCATCGAAGATCAGACCGACATCCTGCTCTTCCTGGTAGAAGAGCACGTCGTAGAAAAGCTGCTCGATGCTATTAAATCAGCAGGCAAATTTGGCGAGCCGGGTACTGGCATCGCCTTTACCTTGCCCATCGAACACGTCATCGGCTTGGAAAGCCAAATGCAAAAATTCAAAGAACAGGCTCGTGATCAGTATTTTTGAATAGCATGATTTGATTTTATATGAGTTGCGAGCCGCGAGCCACGAGCTGCTCGAAACTCGCATCTCGAAACTCGAAACTCGAAACTAAAAAAATGAACTCAAAACGAAGCTTCCAAAGTGCCCGGCAGGTCATGTCCACCAAAATCATTTTCATCGATGGCATGGCAACCGCCAAAGAGGCCGTCGAGCTCATGCGCCGGGAAAAGGTGGAGGCGCTGATCGTGAATAAGCGCACGCCCCAAGACGCCTATGGCATCCTGGTGGTGCAAGACCTGATTAAAGGCGTCATCATCCCCGATCGCACCTCCGAGGAAGTCAATGTGTTTGAAATCATGACCAAACCGACCATCAGCGTACCAGCCGACATGGACGTGCGCTACGTGGCACGCCTGCTCATCCGCGCGGGTTTGCGCATGGCACCGGTGGAGGAAAATGGCGAATATATCGGCATCATTTCGCTCTCGACCCTGGTCTTAGACAATGTGCTATTTTGAACACTTTCAAAACTCAAAACCCGGCATCATGATCCCCTCTACCAGCCATTCGCCCTCTTCCCAGCCTACTTGGCTGACGCCCAGGCCCTCGTAGCGCTCGGGTTCGCCGCCCTGGGCGGGAGTACCTTCCCAGGCGACCAGGAAGAAGAAGTACATCCCGGCTTCCGTCTGCCTCACCTCCTCCGGCTGGAAGGCGATGGGCTTGATCTCGGCGTAGCGGGCGCGGAAGGCGTGGATGCGCCGCAGCACTTCATCCCGACCGATGGCATTTTTCTGATCGCGGCATCGCTCGCTGATCCACTTCCCCTCGAACTCGTGCCCGAGATTGAGCAAATCGAGCAGGGTCTCTTCCACGTGCTCCCGGATAAACTCCGGCCCGTCGTGACGGAGTTCGCTATAGATGAAGCCATGGATATGCCCTGGCGCCGAATAGTCCGTGACTTCCTGGTCAAGGAACTCTTCAGTCAGGAAGCGATAATAGCCCCGCGGGCTGAGGTGCTCCGGGCGGTCAATCAGGATGCCGCTTTTGATTAATTGCTCCAGTAAGCCCTCGATGTGGGCCTCCAGCTCATCTTCAGGCACTTCTTCGCTTGGCGGTAAATCTCCGATCCCGGCAAATTCCCGGATGGGCAGGTGCTGAGCGTTGGCGTGGGCTTCTTCAAACCTGGCGACATTGTCTAGGAACATGCTTATCAGCTCCGGCGGGGCGTCATCGGAGATGAAGTTGGTCGCATCGTAGTTGAGCTCCAGGTTGAGGGCTTTGAGTTCGTTTTCGAGGCGCAGCTCGTCTTCAGGCGTTAGTTTTGGGTCTTCCATGGTGTGTGGTTTTGAACGATAAATATAAGGACTTGCCTAGAAATGTCAAAATAAAAG
>CAYSPJ010000226.1:0-1547 GCA_964432875.1 uncultured Phaeodactylibacter sp.
TGCGGTTTAAAAATTGGTGCAATAACCGGCTTCATTAGAACTAATCGGTCCTGCCCCACCCCCCACTCCCTACTTCCGCCAATCAAACCCCTCCACCCACCAACCATCGTTGAGGTGGAGGTGCTGTTGCGCCCGCGTCAGCGCGGTATAGTACCAGCGGTAGAGCTCCGTCCGCTTCATGCCGTAGATCGACTTGAAGATATTGAGGAAGACGTGCTCCCATTCGCCCCCTTGAGCCTTATGGCAGGTGATAGCATAGCCGAACTTCACCCGCAGCGCATTGAGATAAGGGTCGGTCATCATCTGCTGTTTGTAGGCCTCCGAGTTGCGGCCCAAGCCAGGGTTGCGCACCCGCTGGTCAAAATCGATAATCAATTTACGCGTCTGGTCGGGGCTCAAGCCCGCCGAATCGTCGTACAGCAAGTTGCCGATCAGCTTAGTCTCATAGCGCAGGTTATTGTGCAAGGCGTACAGCTCCACGTTGTAGAAATCCAGGTTAGCGCGGCGGCAATCAAAAGCCACCTTTTCCACCACCACCTGATCGCCATTAGCCAGGGGCACATCGTAGCTATTTTGCACCACCATCAGCAGCTCGCCGGGCTGCACCTGCGCGCCCCTGCCCAGGGCTTGGCGGATAGACTCGTTGAGGCGGCTGCACTGCCAGTTGGCATGGCACAGCATCACCGCGCTTTCAAAGCTGCCCCGCCGCACCTGCTGCACGTAGGCGGACAGCAAGCCCGCCTCATCGGGGTACAAGTGCGCGCTGCCGCCCTTAGGCAGCTTCACTTTGGGGTATTTCTCATACTGCTGGCTGACCGCCAGGTCGCGAAAACGCCCGGCGATGCCCAGTATCTCGCTGCCGGCGCGCTGCCGCACGATCTCGCGCAGCTCGAAAGCCGTCACCTCCAGCGCATAGCGCTGGCGCAGGAAGCCCTCGTCCAGGGCCGCAGAAAAAGGGTTTTCCCCGATGGGGGGCAACTGGCAGGGGTCTCCCACAAAGACCACCTTGTGGCCGCTGGCATAAGCCAGGAAATCGTCGAGCAAGCTGCCGCTGCCGAATTTGGCGGTGTGCTCGCCGGCGGCCGCCTCGTGCGAGATCATCGAGGCCTCATCCACGATATAGACCAGCTTGCCCGGCGGGCCGTAGTTGTGGCGCAGCTTGAAGTCGAGCTGCAGCTGCCCCGCGCCGCCCGCCCAGGCCGCCTCGCTGCCGCCCACCTCCTGAAAGGCATAGATACAGCTGTGCACGGTAGTGGCCGTCCAGCCGGTCTTGTTCTGCAACACCTTGGCGGCCCGCCCGGTGGTGGCGAGCAAAACGGGGCTATAGCCCGCTTCCTGCAGCCAGCTCACTAGCCGCCCGACTAATGTGGTCTTGCCCGTGCCGGCATACCCGCGCAAGACGAAGGCCCGCCCGCCGGGCCGGCTGGCAAATGCCTGCAGCTGCTGCAGGGCTTGGTTTTGTTGTGCGGTGAGTTGCATAGTGGTTTGGTTATGCGCTTGGTTTTTTGGGGGGGCGGAGGGTTTTTAGGGGCGTGTATGGGCGGTGA
>CAYSPJ010000226.1:1647-5906 GCA_964432875.1 uncultured Phaeodactylibacter sp.
CGGGCGGTGGTGCCGGCCAGGCAGGGGATCCCCGCCTGGCGCAATAGGCCCGCCAGCATATATACGAAGGTCAGCTCGCCCATCAGGTGCACTGTCACCGGGCCAGCCTGCGCCAGCTCCTGGATCTGCGCCAGGTATTCGCCCGCCAGCTGCTGCACTTCAGCCGTGCTGGCCTCGGGGGGGATGTGCGGGAAGGGCAGATCGCGCACCGGACCGTAAATTTCCGCCGCCGCTAATTGCTCGGCCGGCCAGCGGGGGGAGGGGTGGTTGGAGAGGTTGAGGAGCATGGGGTTAGAGTTTATCAGGCACAAGGCCCATGTTCTTGATTTGACCGTAAATTTGAGTCAGTTCCTCATTCAAGGTTTCAGGCTGAGCATAGGGCAGGCGGAATCCGCAATGGTTGATGTCGTTGCGGAACTCGCCAGTGAGGGCCTTGTAGGCGTCTACCAGGCCCGGGAAGCGCCTTACAAATTCGTTCATCGCCCGGCATAAATCCTTCACTTCTTCATCAGTCAGAGGATAACCAGCCAGTTCGTTTTGGCGGAGCGGTACCTTGGGCGTCGTATATCCATTGAGCGCCGAATTGGCAGCGGCACGATGTATGCGGCTGCAGATCAGCTCAGTGCCCGCCGTGTTCTCGACGACATAAGATTGCAGAGTCTCCTGCAAAAAGGTGATACCCTGCTGCACCATGCCATGCTGGATGCACCACTCCACCGCCGCAAATCCATTGGCGAGCTGCCGGCTGGCAAAAGGGGCCAATTTTCGGCTCACCTTATCCAGCAAAGGCTGGAGCTGCACCGCGATATCCGATTGAGCAGAAAGAGACTGGACAAAAGCCTTCAGTTCATCGACATCGATATCGGCGCAGAGTGCCTGTCCGCGGCAGGTCTGCACCGCCCGCGCAAAAGCGGCCAAACGTTGGCTGAAACCAGGCTGGCTCTCCGCCGCCAAACGCGCTAAGGGCGCGACATTGCCATCGCTGAACGCTTGTGCGGCATAGGTCCAATCTTGCAGCACCGCAAACGGCATCAGGTCTAAAATAGGCGCTTCCGTCAATTGTTGTTGGATGCGGTTTTGCTCCGCTTCATCCTCCGCCAGCTTCAGCCGCTCTTCTTTTTCGGCCCGGCCCGCTTCGTAATTTCCGTAATAAACCGCTTTGACCCTCACCTGGCGTAGATTGCGGGCGTAATTGAGCAGCACCATCACCAGCATGGGCAAGGAGCGGAAACCAAAAGTGATGTCGAAGACGACTTCATCTTCCTCCGCCAGTTCGGCAAATACGAGCTGGAAAACGCGCCAGATCTCCTCCTCGTCGTGCCCATTGGGTATCATGATGGGGCGGTAAGCCTTCACTACGCCTTCGGCTTTCAAGCGGCGCAAGACGCTCTCTAAGCCTTCGCCTTCCGCCCAATGGCTTTGTTGCCCTTGCCGATATATCCGGGCTTCGTAATTGTTTCGCCGTGCTTCTTTGGTAGTGAAGATGAGCGCCTCGTCCACCGGATGGCTACGCAGGATGGTCTCTTGTGCATAGTACATGCCCTCCGTCAAGTCCGCCCGATCGCCCCGCAGATAATAGCGGGTGGGGAAGTAGGGGATGGCCCCGAGGAAGGAGATGAAGATTTTGCGTGGCATAGTTGGGTGTAGTTGAATGTTTGCTTTCGTATGAATGTGCCCCCTGAACAGCCTTTATCGCTCAAAGCGCGAGCGGCTGCTTTCGGGAAGTTCACTCCGCCACTTCGCTGATTTCCCAAAAGTTGCGGGCGTGGCAGCATAGCTGCTGGCGCTGGTATATCCGTAGCTTAGCTTCCACCTGCCTCGCGGAAGTAGCCGTAGCCGACGGCGGTTTTGGCGCCGATACCGTGGTTTTGGAGGGCGTCTTTAAGCCAAACGAATACATCCCAGTCAACCCCATTGGATTTGTTTCTGATGGTTTGCCCGAGCGTTTCAGAGTTTGCGCCTAGGATAAATCGAAACGGCGTTTCTTCAACCGTCAAGAAAAACACCGGTACCGGGTTATGGTAATCCGCTGGTGGTGTATTGCCCGTTTTGTCCGAGTAATATGGGCCATAGTGGGGATTCATGACGTCTGTTTTAATCTGTGGCGCTTTTAGGGGATAGGCATCGAAGAACACCAGCTCACCTTTGCGGGCTTCCTTATAATGAGAAGAATATTTCCGTCTTTTGCTGTCTTTGTGGTCAATGACCAACTCGCCCGGGCAACCGAACCAGTCGCAAAAGCGGGGGTCGGATATGGCTACTTCTTCCTTGCTTTCGTATGCGTTCGTAATGATCCAACTGCGCACCACGCCTTTGAGCGCCGAAGCGGGTATGTAGGGAATCCCATAAACGTGATGCAGCGTCATAGATGTTTCGTAAACCGACTCAATCCCCAAACCTTGCATCATGCGCCATTGGGTATGGAGCACTATTTCTCTGATTTGGTTATCCCCTGAAATGGCTTTAGCATTGACTAATTCCCGTTGCGCTATCTGATTGAAATCAATTTTGCCGTAGTTGGGCCTGATTTCAAAGTTTTCACCTTTTCGGTCTCGTTTGAAGAACATGAACTTGTTCTTTTCAGGAACAGGACCTTTAACATATCGAGCGGCCTTTTGCCATTTCAAGGCGAAATTGTCAGGGTCAATGCCTGCCAAAGCGGTTTTGGTGTCTGCCGGGAGGAGCGTCATGACGGGGTCGTAACTGTCCGAAATGCTCCCTCCGGACGGGTGGTGGTTTCCTGTGCTTAGGTGCGCACCTGTTGCAACTTGTGGAGGCGCTGCGGTTTTTTCAATAACACGACCGTCATTGGTTTTGAGTTTTACTAAGGTGCCTTTGTCCCGCTGAAATTCGCAGGGGGTGCTATTGTACTTCAGGTCATCCTTGGTAGGAGACCAAAATTGGGCATCAATTACAGCTTGCTTCCCGTCGAGTTTGGTGAAGTTTATCCGTGCGATGAATTTGCCGGATTTCGTCTGTATGATGGATAATGTTCCTTTTTCCATGGCACACTAAGGATTTGAGTCTTGAGATTCTCCTTCGATCAGGGCATCTGCGAAGCGCTTCATCCAGTTGAGGAGCGCGAGCACTTCAACCGTGGCTGCACGATAAGTAGCGCTTTCGCTAGAGGTGAGGACTTTTGCCAATGGGCTTTGTTCCATGTTGAGGGTGCCTTTTTGTCGCAGCCAATCTTCCAATTGTGTGTAGAGCAGACCCCAAGGATCACTTTTTTGGGCGATTCCATTCTTGGAACCTTTGGCAAATGCAAAGGCAATGGCAGCACCTAGCCCATTGACCTTGATGAGCATCGGCATTTTTTTGACGTAGGATTTGTACTCCTTTTTCTTATCAAGCTTTGCGCCATCTTCTGCACAAGTATAGGCATAAGCTGCGCGGCCTTGCTCTAAGCCTGTTCTATTTGTTGTTTTACTCATGGCTTATTGCTTTTTTAATTTAAAAAATTTTGTGGCAACAATTCCTTTGCCGAGTGTGGCATTTCCTCCGATTTGGATTGGATTGGGAAGATACTTTTCAAAAAAATCTAGCACTTGCTCACGTTCCATTCTGCCGACCTTTCTGAATTCTGGCGCAAAGAGAGCTAATGAATACAAGATGCTCTCTGATGGCAAATACTCTTCATTAAAAAGCGCACCTTGAGCCACCGTACCCGTAGCATTATCGATTTTAGTCCGGGTAATGACTTCGGTGCTTAGATTGACAAAATCTTTGAAGTCGTCGTCAGGAAGAACAACAATGTCTTTTTTTATTTTATTCGCCCAATATGAACTGCCATCATCAAAAAGTTGCTTCGCCAACCATTCAGGAAAATCAGTCTTTATTCCTTCATGATCTACTTGAACTACTCTGTTTAATTCATTTGCGACTTTGAAAGTATATTCTTCCAAAAGTATATTATCGCCTATTTTGAGACTGCTGTCGGCATGAAAAAGATAAGTATCTCCGTCATTCAGATAGCCGTCGTTGAGCCCAGAAAACCGAAAGCTTTCATCGGCTAATTGCATGTCGCTCTCGAATTGCTTTAATGCACGTAAACAAGTTGCCCAAGCGAAAATGCCTTTCATTGATTTAATGGGAAATAACAACAGACGAGCATCAGTGAAGCCCACAGCACCAGCAAAACTAGTTTGTTCTCCGTCTTTTTCGTCTTTAAAGTGCTTCTTAAGCTCATTCTTTTGATTATCCCCAAGGCTGCCTTCGTCATAGCCAAAGAGCCTATGAATCATGGTGTCGTTGTCGCT
>CAYSPJ010000227.1:0-5840 GCA_964432875.1 uncultured Phaeodactylibacter sp.
CCCGCTTTTTAGCGCAGTAGGTTTGCCCAGCAAACCGTTACGGAGCTTAAGCGGGAAGTCCTGGCGGGGTCACTAAAAGCCAGAGCTTCTGCTCTGGCTTTGTTCGTTGTGACCCCGCCAGGATGAGAAGTCTATCCCGCTTTTTAGCGCAGTAGGTTTGCCCAGCAAACCGTTACGGAGCTTAAGCGGGGAGTCCTGGCGGGGTCACAAACGCGGGGAAAAGGTGCTGTGCTTTTTGCACCCACTATCGGCACCTGGCAGGACGCTCCGACCAGCAAGCTCCGTAGGAGCGACTGTTTCATTGGAGGCGGTATCAAAAGATTGGCTCATGGATTAGATGCGCAATTAAAGTTCATTCCACCCCCTTGATCCCCCGCCAGCCCCGTGGAATTCGCTATGCCTAACCCTGGTTTATTCCACAGGGCCAGCCCTGTGAAATAACTGCGTTAGAGGCGAAGCCTCTATTTCACGGAGCCTGTCCCGCCCATAAGGCGGGAGCCAGCGGGCCTCCCCCCCGCCCTGCGGGCACCCCCGCAAGCGCAATGCCGTTGACTTATGAAATTTGCCCCCGCGAATTAGCTCAAGGAGCTTTGTTAGGGTGGGTGCTCATAATCGCAGAAAAAGATTGCTGCGCTTTTTGCATACGCTATCGGGGGATTCACCCGGCAAGCCCCTTTGGAGCAGTAGCTTAGCTTTGAAACCCTTTTCTGCTGCTAAAACTCGGTCAGGATCGGCCTTATTTGTTTTAGCGGAACCAAGCCGAAAAAACCGCTCGGACAGTGGTCTCCACTGTCCGAAAACAAAACACTGTATGAGCCTCGAAGCTGCTAAGCGCAATGTCCAAAAGCCTCACAGCCTACAACCTCTACTTAAAGCTAAAATCTTGAGGGCGAGTTTGTTTTGTTTAGGTTTTTTCGGCTTGGTGTAGCGTTAAGAAACAAATAAAGCCGTGATTTTTGCTTCTTTTCATCTAGGAAAAGAAGGGCGAGAACGGCCCAAAGAGCAGCGCCTTAAAGCCGAGCTTCAAAAGAGATGCCTAAACTTCATGCTCCTGCAGCCAAGCATGAAATCTGACGACCCTAGCAAGGTATCTGCCTTTGGACTTAATTCAACGGCATTGCCCGCCAGCGGGGGAGAGTAGCCACATCTTCGATTTTCAGGATATTATTTTGAAACAGAAGCTGCATCGCGTCTTCCCGCTTGGCGGGATGTCACTTCGTTCCATTTGAGAACGCCTCATCAAAACAGTAGAGGAGCCGGAGCCCCAGCGAGACGACACCCGCATCATATTGGACAACAGCACATTATGCTAGCCTGCCTGGAGTGTCGTCCCTACGGAACTCTTTCAAGCGTTTGCCTGATCCAGGGACTGGCGTCCCTGGCAAGTAAGCTGTCATCCCTACGGGATTGTTTCCGCCCGGCGTACGGAAAAGCGCAGCAATTCCTGCACGGGATATTGAACACCCTACCCCGCCAGTATCCCGCTTTTTAGTACCCAAAATACAGCCATAGGCTTAAAACGCCCCAATTAACAAAGCATTAACAAAACTTCAAAAGCACTTAACGAGTTAAAGAAAAGTCATAGCTTACCTTTGCTGCGGCAAAAGCCAAACGCATCAATTGCTGCGGCATAGCGTTAGGAAAAATTAATTTTTAAAATCAAAATCTTTATTCCAATGGTAAAACAGTTCAAAGTACTCTTTTTCGCTTTGGCAGCAGTAGGCCTGTTGGCAAGCTGCAACAGCGAGAGCAAAGCGCAGAAAGAAGCGCGTGAAGCCCTCGAAAACCCTAACACGGTACAGCCGACCCAAGACCCGGCTTTCGCTCAGGAAACTGGTGAGGAAGCGGCAGCGCCGACCGGCCCAACTACCACCATTGCCTTTGACCAAACTGAATATGACTTCGGTACGGTACAGGATGGCGAGAAGGTATCTCATGTTTATAACTTCAAAAATACCGGCACTGAGCCGCTTATCCTCAGCAATGCCCGGGGTAGCTGTGGCTGTACGGTACCCGATTGGCCGCGCGAACCCATCCCTCCGGGCGGCACGGGCAATATCCGCGTAGATTTCGACTCTAAAAACAAGACTGGCAAGCGCAGCCAAAAGGTGACCATCACGGCGAATACCAACCCGCCGCAAACCTTTATCTACCTCAATGGCGAGGTAGTCGGCGGCGAGAATTCTGCTCAGCCTAACATCAACGTTACGCAGTAAGCTTGGGTTCTGACATCAGCCAAAGCCTGCGGGGCTAGCCCCGCAGGCTTTGATGTTCCCCCCCTATCCATTAATCTAAAACTTGATATTCGATGAAAAAGCAATATAATACCCTCCTATCCATGCTGCTGGTAGCCGTAGCGTTGCTGGCGGCCAGCTTCAACCTCCAGGCGCAAGCGAGCGAAAAAGCGCCTCAAGCGGAGCAGACGCTCCAGCCTGCTATCCCGCTGACGACCATCACTTTTGAAGAAGCGGAAATCGACTTTGGCGTCGTGAAAGAAGGCGAGCTCGTGTCGCGCACTTTCACCTTGAAAAATACGGGCACCGAGCCGCTCCTCCTCAGCAATGCCCGCGGCTCTTGTGGCTGCACCGTGCCGGCATGGCCGCGCGAACCGATCGCGCCGGGCGAAACGGCTTCCATCAAAGTGGACTTCAACACCACGCACAAACCTGGCAAGCGCAGCCAAAGGGTGACTATCACCGCTAATACCGACCCGCCGCAGACGTTTATCTCCCTCAATGGCGAGGTGACCCCTAGCGACCATTCTGAGCATAACCACTAGGTTCATTGCGCCCTATGAATGCTCGATGGGCATTCATGAGGATACCAGCGTGCGAAGCCTGCGGGGTGATACCCCCGCAGGCTTCGCTTATTTTATCTGCTTTTTGACAAATCTGGCCAGCATTTCTTATTATTGCCGGGCATAATAAAAGACAAATGAAGCATTACCTATCGCTGGTCAAATTTGCACACACCATTTTTGCTTTGCCCTTTGCGCTGTTGGGCTTTTTCCTGGCTACGCTGGCAACGGGCCAGGGCCTGAGCCTCCGGCTGTTTGTCCTCGTATTGCTGTGCATGGTCTTCGCCCGCAGTGCAGCCATGGGCTTCAACCGCTACCTCGACCGGGATATCGACCGCAAGAACCCGCGCACGGCGCAGCGGGAAATCCCAGCGGGCGTCATCAGCCCCCGTGCCGCTTTGGCTTTTGTGCTCGCCATGTGCGGGCTCTTCATCACAACCACCTTTTTCATCAACCCGATCTGTTTTTACCTGTCGCCAGTAGCGCTATTGATCATCCTTGGCTATAGCTATACCAAGCGCTTCACCGCACTATGCCACTTCGTGCTGGGGCTGGGGCTGTCGTTGGCGCCTATCGGTGCCTACCTGGCCGTAACGGGGCAGTTTGCGCTGCTGCCCCTGCTCTATTCAGCAGCAGTATTGCTGTGGGTCTCCGGCTTCGATATCATCTACGCCTTACAAGATGAGGAATTTGACCGCTCGCTGGCATTACGCTCGGTGCCGACAGCCCTGGGGCGCAGCAGAGCTCTGCAGCTGTCCTCGGCCCTGCATCTCGCCTGTACTGTTTTCATCCTGGGGGCTGCTTACCTTTTGTATCATCAATATCCCGTATTTGGCTGGCTGCACTGGCTGGCGGCGGCCATCTTCATCGGCTTGTTGGCTTATCAGCACACCCTGGTCAAGCCCCACGACCTGAGCAAGGTCAACTTGGCATTTTTTACGACCAACGGCATCGCCAGCCTGGTTTTCGGCACCTTGGTCATTTTGGACATCTACCTTTAAATAACAAAGCATGACGCGCAAGCAACTTTTCGAGCAGATTCAAAACAAACAATCCTACCTCTGCGTCGGGCTCGATTCCGAATGGGAGCGCCTGCCCCCCCATCTGTTGCCATACGACGACCCGGTGTTCGAGTTCAACAAACAGATTATCGATGCGACCAGTGACTTGTGCGTAGCCTACAAGCCCAACCTGGCTTTCTACGAAGCCCGCGGCACCCGTGGCTGGGAATCCCTGCGCAAGACCCTGGATTACATCCCCTCCGAGCATTTCACCATTGCCGATGCCAAACGGGGGGATATCGGCAATACTGCCTCCCAGTATGCCCGCGCCTTTTTTGAAGCAATGGGCTTTGATGCTATCACCGTAGCGCCTTATATGGGCGAAGACTCGGTCAAGCCCTTCCTCGCCTTCGAGGATAAATGGGCCATCCTGCTGGCCTTGACCTCCAACCCTGGCAGCGGGGATTTTCAGCTGGATCAGCAGGAAAACGGCCAGCCGCTCTACGAAAAAGTGATGCGCCGCGCCCAAGGCTGGGGACATCCCGATCAGCTCATGTTCGTGCTAGGGGCCACCCATCCGGAAAAATTCGCCGAGCTGCGTGCTATCGCGCCCGACAGCTTCTTCCTCGTACCGGGCATAGGCGCGCAAGGGGGCAGCCTGGAGGAGGTCAGCCGCTACGGCTTCAATGGCCAGTGCGGCTTGTTGGTCAACTCTTCGCGCGCCATCCTCTTCGCCAGCAGCGGCGAGGATTTTGCCGAAAAGGCCCGGGCTGAAGCGTTGAAAACCCAGCAGGAAATGAGCCGGTTGCTGGAGCAGGCGGGGCTGGGGTAGGCAAATTGGCGGTCTGTTGTTCATCATCATTCCTCATCCACACCAAGAAACATGCCCACCCACCACCGCATCATTTACATCACTGGCGTATCCGGCAGCGGGAAGACCACCATTGGGAAGCTGCTCGGGCAAGCCCTTGGCATCCCTTTTGCCGATGGGGACGACTTCCACCCTCCTGCCAATATCGCCAAAATGCAGGCTGGTATCCCGCTGCAGGACGAAGACCGTTGGCCCTGGCTCGAGGCCATCCGCTCTTATGCCGCCAAGGCGGTGCTCGAAAGCTCGGCAGTCATTGCCTGCTCGGCATTGAAGGAAACCTACCGCCAAAAGCTAGCCGCGGGGCTGCCGGCAGGGAGCGTCTTCTGGGCCCACCTCCAGGGAGATTTTGCCACCCTCCACCCCCGGCTAGCGGCCCGCCAGGGGCACTTCATGCCACCAGGGCTGCTGGAGTCCCAGTTCGAGGCTTACGAGCCGCCCAGCGAGGGGCTATTGCTAGATGTCGGCAAGCCCGCCGAGGAGGTAGTAGAGGAGATTATAAAGGCGCTGCAAGGATTCAAAACTGCCACCTAAGCCCCAAGCTCTGCCCATCGAAGCTCAGCCCCTGCAAGAGTGGCTGCAAGCTGGCATTGCCCTGCGCTTGCCACAGATAAGCCCCCAGATCGAAAGCAAAGAGGAAAGCGCCCTGGAGGAGGATGGCCTTGCCGAAGCCCCGCAGGCGCTCGGGATTATCCTCCGTGCGGCGGGCACGCTCCATGAGGTACAGCCCGCCTGCCATATAGCCCACATCCAGGCCCGCATTGAAGAGGAAAATTTTCTGCAGCTTGTATTGCGCCTGGATGCTGTTGTAGAGATCCAGCTCTTCCAGCGAAGAAGCGCCCAGGTAGCCTGCCGTAGCCAAGCCCAGATTGATGAGGTTCCAGCCGGCGTTCATGCCGTGGAAATAACGGCTTTCGCCCTGCCGCTGCGAGGCCAGTGCCGTGCCGATAGCGATGTTGCCCACCGCCCAGCCCCCCAGGATCATCATGCTGGTTTTTTGCTTGTGCAGCCGCTGGGCGTTGAAATCAGTCAGGCTTTGGGCCTGCAGGCAGCCCAGGGCCAGGAGGTTGAAGAAAGCGAAAGCGAGGATGGTTCGTTGCATCGTTTTCCTTACTAAAGCATAAAAAGGCAGAGGTGGTTCATAAAGGATGATGGATCGCCTGTCCCGCCGCAG
>CAYSPJ010000228.1:0-5783 GCA_964432875.1 uncultured Phaeodactylibacter sp.
CTGGGCTTCGACAGCGCCGCGCGTAATGTGAAGACTTCAAGCTGGAAACGGTTGGAAGCTTAGCGCAAATAGTTTGCAGGTTTGTAAACATTTATGCTTAGTTTTATCCCCCAAAAAAAAAAACGCTATGCCCAGGTTAACCCTACTCCTCCTTCTCCTGGCCGTGCTGAGCAGCCCAAGCTTGCTGGCCCAAGACCTCCACATTTACTACGATGCTTATGTCGATTCCGTGGCTTACGTCCAGGATGGAAAGCGCATCTACAAACCCGCTGTGCGCAAAGGGGACAACGTAGTGCTGCACGTGAATAACTACAACAACTACCTCTACCACGTTGCGCTCAAAACCTCCAACGCGGGATTGAGCACGGCGCGGGCTTTCCCGCTCGACGGCAGCAGCCTGAGCGCGGGTGGGGGCAGCCCGCTGGATTTGCTGTTCGGCAGCGGCAGCCCGCTGGGCGGCGTGCCCGATTTGCTGGGCTTATCCCGAGGGGATGGGGCGGCTATTACCGCAGCCGGGCAGGCGCATCAAGCCCGGATGGCCGAAATCCAGAAACAAGCCGATTCCTTCAACAAGGCACTGGCTCGGGCACAAGCCCGCACGGAGGAAATCACCGGCATCCAATCCAAAGTGCAGATGGTTTTGGAGGCTCAGCAGATCCAGTCCTTTGCCGCGGAAGAGCTCCAGCGCCTGCGGCTCAACCCCCAGTTGTCGCCAGACCAGCTCAAAGCGCTCTCCCAGGAGTACATGACCCGCATCTTCGGCGAGTCCGACCCCAAGAAGATTGATCTGGGCGCAGTACTTAAGAAAACCGACGCCAAAGGAGAATTTGCCGCGCTGAAACAGGGCTATGAACAAAAAGTCAGCAGCTATGCTCAAGATGTGGCGCTGATGAAAAACGTGAGCGCCTTCCTGAGCGAAGCAGTGGAGGAAGTGCCGGAGAGCAATCTTGGCAGGTTCGTGCGCGATGCGGAAAGGGTGGTGGCCACGGCCGAAGGCAATCTGGATGCCTACGAGGAGAACCTCCATGAGCTGGACGAAAAAAGCGCAGCCATCCAAGGGCTGGACGCCAAGACTTTGGCCGACTTGCGCATCGCCTATCTGGTCACCATGGAAAATGATTTCACCAAAACCTTCCGGCAGTCGGCGGCCTCAGGCGACGACCTGGCGCTGCAGCTCGTCTTTACGCCCGTGGATTCGATCAGCATCCCCGGGCTGGCGACCCGGGCGGTCTCGCCCATCGAGGTCAAAGTCTATGGCGGCTTGCAGGTCAACGCCAGCGTGGGGCTCAGCTTCGGCCAGTTTTTCAACCGCCCCCAATCGTACTTCGTGCGCGACTCGGTCATCCGCAGCAGCGATCAGGATGCGTTTACGCCTTTCCTCACTTCCTTCGTCCACTTTTACCCGCAGAGCCGGCGCGAGACCTCGCTGGGCGGCTCCTTCGGCGTAGGTATCCCCTTGGGCGGTAGCGGCGCCACCTTGGAGTCCATCACCTTTTTCCTCGGGCCCAGCCTCGTTTTCGGCCGCAACCAGCGCATCGTGCTCAGCGGCGGCCTCATCGGCGGCCGGGTCAGCCAACTGTCCAACGGCTTTGCGGTCGGCGACCGCTTCGAGCTGCAGCCCGATTTCCTGCAAACGGAACAGGTCTATCGGCTGGGGTATGCGGTGGGGCTTTCGTTTAATATTATTGGAGGGAATTGAAAGCGGCTTGGTATAAAAGACGCTTTTAGCCGTTTTTGTCTTTCTTGGGAAAGACAAATGTGACTATCTCTGTCTTTCCAAGTAAAGACAAACATGGGCGCACCCCGATGGCGTGAAAAACGACTTTAAAAAAGTCGAGCGCCTCATCGAAGACTATGAGTACGGGATTCCTTCTGACCGCAATTTGTTGAACATGCTGCTGCGAGAAGGCAATCAATTGTTCGACTCATTGTTGGAAATCGAAGAAGAACTGGAAGTATGAACGAAAGCCTTTGCCTGCAACAAACAACATCGCCATTTTCAAGAAATCGACAACGAACTGAATCTCCGCTTCTTCCGAGAATATGGCTTCAGAATCGACCTCCAAGCAGAGATCATCGTCATCAGTAATACAACACCTTGATATCATCCCCGTCCTCATCCCACATGAAGAAGCCCGCCGTGCCAGCGTAATCCCCTTCATGCACCAAGGTAGCCCCCAGGCTGCCCTCTATGGCGCAGAGGCGGATGATTGCCCCCACTTCCTGGATGGTCTTGGCCTGGTACTGCTCCAAGTTGCCTTGTTTGCTCATGCTGCCCAAAGCGCCCAAGCCGTAATTGGCTTTGCCTTCAATGCGATTGAATTTGGCCCAGCTATCGCCTACCCCGGCCGATTCGAACTGCTGTATCTGGGGCTTTCCCTTGGCGCTGTCGAGCAAGACGCCCGCCGCATTTTCAGAAAGGCTGTAGTCGGTATAGCTCCGGAAAAAATGCTGGGCGATCTGCTCCAGCCGGTTTGGCCCCAATTCGCTGGTCGGCACGCTGATCTCGCGGGTAGATAGCGTGCGCTTGAGGGTCAGGCGTACGGAGTCGCCGGGGACGATGCTTTCCAAAATGCGCACGGCATCCTGCAAAGTGGGTACCGCGCCTCCGTTGATGTGGGTGAGGGTAGCGCCCTTCAGGTCTTTGAGCGCTGCGTAGGCGGGGCTGTCTTCGAGTACGGCATTGATGAAGGGCAGTCCGCCCAGCCCGGGCTCGTTGGGCAGGTCGGCGGAGGCCAGCTCTATGCCTAAGAAAGCGCGCTTAAGCCGGCCGCCGTTGGCCAGGATATTGCGGGCTAACCGAGCCGCTTTCTGCCCTTCCAGCGCGAAGTTGAGCTGAGAAATCAGGTAGCTCTGCCCATCCTTATCGTGGGTTCCTATCCAGGTATTGATGCCGACTACCCGCCCCTGCTCGTCCACCAGGGGGCCACCGCTGTTGCCCCAGATCAGGGCAGCGGTGTGCTGCAAAAAGCCGAAGCGCCCCGTGGTGGGCCGGTGAAAAGGCCGGTTCTTGCCGCTCACGATGCCCTCGGTGATGGAGTAAGGATACTTGCCCAGGGGATTGCCGATGGCATATACCTTCTGGGCGAAACGCGCCTCCTGCTCGCTGAACTGCAGGGCTTGCACCTCCGGCCCCGGCGCCCCGTCGAACTCGAGGATCGCGATGTCGTAGAAGCTGTCTCCGCCCACCAAGCGCAACGGGTAGCGGGTGCGCTGTATGCTGTAGGCATAGATGGCCCCTTCGCCCTTGGCCGCCGCATCTATGACGTGCGCATTGGTGATGATGTAGTACTTGCCATCTATTTCGACGACGAAACCGGAGCCGCCAAAGACGGCCTCGCCCATCTGCAGGGTTTGCTCGTAGGCGATTTCGGCATAGCTCTTGGTGGCCTTGCTGAAGCCCATCACGAAATCGTTTTCGGTGGTTTTGAACACGCCGATGGTGAGGATGCCGGAAAGGGCTTGCTCCAAGGGGGGGATGGCCTGTTCCTGGCTGAATGCGTGCATGCTGAGGACGAGGATGAGGAGGGACAGTGCAATCTTGCGTATCATAACATAGAGATTTTGAATCGGCAAAATACCAATTTTGACGGATTTGTGTCACCGGTTTATTTAACGGAAGGGGAAAAGGTTACCTCTGCTAAAAGCTTGCAGCCGGAGCGAAGCGACGTCCCGTCCGAACGAAGTGAGGCGGGATCGCAGCTCTATCAACTACACCCATACTGCAAAAACCTCCTTGCCTTTGTGCAGGATAGTTTTCACTTCAAAAGATGGTTTTTTCCGGTCGTCGAAGATGATCAGCCATCCCTTTTCCACACCGTGGATGTCGAGGTAATCAACTAATTGATCCAGGCCTTTCTCGTGTTGTTTAGGGCCTCGCCAAAGTTTCAGCTCGATGATGTATTTGTGTTGATAAAAAGTGACTACGACGTCGAGGCGCTTTTCTTCGGATATTTCAACTTCTTTGAAATCGTAGCCTTTGCCGTTGATGATAGGTTTGAGAAAAGACAGGAAGACCAGTCGCCATTCCCGCTCGAGGAACCCCAGGTCTTTTTGACTGCGTTGCTCTTTCATGAATTGCTGGAACTTGCGCAGCACCCCCTCCAGGTTTAGAGCATTATCCTGGTTGATGAACTGCGTATCTCCAAAGTGGGAGGCCTGGTTCTGCAGCAGCAATCGCAGCTTTTTGACCGTCATGTAGTTGTACAGCCGCTGTTCGTAAATTCGATTGTGGATTTTAAGCCTGCCGTTATCCTTAAAAACGCCATATATTCGTCCTAACTTCATGACTGGCTCATCGGGGCTGAAGGGGATGACCGTGCCCTCAAGGATGACTTCGCGGGTCAAATCGTATAAGTCCGGATGGTTTTCCAAATTTTTGATCAGGCTATCAAAATTTGTATTGTCCTCTTTGAGCAGCCATTGCACGGCCTCTTCTACATCGCTCAAACTCCAGGATTTTTCAGGCCGGCCGGGCAGCATATCCTCGGCAATGATTTTGCAGAGGCGAGTGACCAAAAACGGATAGCCCGAGGTGTAGTAATACAACCGCTCGGCAATGGCCGGGATATCCATCGGCACACCTTCGGCTTGGCTGTATTGCTCCAGCATCGGCGCAATTTCCCGGGGGTTGAACGCCATTTCGACTTTAAAATCAACGGCGATGTTCCAGGGGCTGTTGAATTGCGCCGCTTCGGGGTCGCGCAGTTTGTATTTCAGGGATTTAATATCATATACTCCCGCCAATACTACGCTGTGAAAAGTGGCATGGCGGGGCGAGAAGCGTTCAAGGTACTTGGTGCGCAACATCCCTAAAAAGTTGAGAAAGGGTGCATAGTTGCTGCTCGCATCCACCTCGTCGATGATCAGGACGAGCTTTTTAGCCAATTGCCGGACCAGCTCGGTAATGAAATCCGACAGCGAATTCATGTCGGTGACCTTGGAAACCGTGCCTGCTTCTAATGACTTGTGCATCTCCCTGACAAACATCTTGGCAAAAGCGCTGTCAGACCGATGCCATTGTTCGTCGATGCCTTGAAAGTTCAACCGGATTGGCTGATAGCCCTCCGATGCAGTAAGCGCTTCTTCCAAAAATTGCAGGGTCGTAGATTTGCCATACTGCCGCGGGCGATTGATGGTGAAATATTCCCCTTCTTCAACCAACGCCAGCACCGCCCCGACTTTGGCACTGTTGTCCATCATATAGTGCAAATGCGGATAGCATACGCCAGCGATGTTGAATTTCTTCTTCATGCAGCAAATATAAGCATTTTTCAGCCTTACACGCGAGAAGAAGTGCGGGGCAGGGGCGTTGGCCGAATCTCTTAATTCGGTGACGACTAACGACTGGCCGACTAATCCACCCTCCCTTCCTCCTTCTTCAGCACCCGCTCCACCTGCGCCATGAGGGCCTTTACCAAGCCCGGCACCTCTGCCTTTTCGCCAGTGACGGTGAAGGCATCACCCACCAACGTTTTGCCTTTGAACAAGCGTGCACGAACCGTCACGGCATCGTCCTTTACGGTGTATAGCCCCTTGATGGAATAAGCATCCGGGATGTTTTTCAAATCAAAAAAGAGGTAGCCTGCCCCGGCGGCATCTTCCTCCCGCAAGTAGCTGTTGACGGCATCCGCCAGGTTGAGCGGGTCGTTGAACTGCGCTTCGTCCTGGAATGCGCTGCTGACAAAGACCAGGCCGGGCCGCGCCGGTTGGATTTTCTCCTTTCCATTCACCCTGCCGATGAAGATGGTGCCGGCATTGCGTGGATAATTGGGCACCGGCTC